>JANXYQ010000101.1 GCA_025355995.1 Spirochaetaceae bacterium
GTTTCAATCCACGCGCCCGCGAGGGGCGCGACACCCTATGTTTAGTTTCCGGTCAAGTGTTAAGCTGTTTCAATCCACGCGCCCGCGAGGGGCGCGACTTTCGGTAAAGAGGCTGAGCATCCATGTCCAAGGTTTCAATCCACGCGCCCGCGAGGGGCGCGACGCGGATTCCAGTAGAGGACTACCCAACCTTCACGGTTTCAATCCACGCGCCCGCGAGGGGCGCGACGTATGGTCAAGCTCGATGGCGGGACCGGTACCGCGTTTCAATCCACGCGCCCGCGAGGGGCGCGACGGAAGTTGCGGACGTGGTGGATATGGAACCTGACAGTTTCAATCCACGCGCCCGCGAGGGGCGCGACCTTGAAAACGGGAGATGTTGCCTACATGTACGGTGTTTCAATCCACGCGCCCGCGAGGGGCGCGACGAGCGTCCCTTGGCCGCGAGTCCGTAGTCCTCCTCGTTTCAATCCACGCGCCCGCGAGGGGCGCGACTCTGGCAGGTCGTCGTTCGCGATTATCTCCGCCTTGTTTCAATCCACGCGCCCGCGAGGGGCGCGACTTCGAGACCAGTGAGTACATCGGAAGCCAGGTGCAGTTTCAATCCACGCGCCCGCGAGGGGCGCGACACTATTAGTTATATCATATTATATAGAAACGAATTCAATCGGCTCCCGCGCGAACCGGTAATTCCTTCCCTTATATTTTCAAGGAGCGATTAGCTAATTAATTAGGCATCCATACGTTACTGCACGATAGGAGGAAAGAGAATTTGCGTCAGCTTCAGGTTCGCGCCCGAGAGAATCCAAGCAACGCAAAACTGAATTCCAGCTCAGACGCTACACGATCATCGGGCCTTCATGGTCCTGCACGTCCTTCGCGCCGATATGCTCGACTCTTCGGCGCCATTCCGCGCCAAGGAAATAAAAACGCAAACTATCGTGCTCTGGCTCTATCTCGGTAATGAGTTTATCGCGCAACTCGGCCCATTGAGCTGGATCGAGAAGGCATTCGAAGACGGAGCACTGTACGCGCTGGCCGAAGTTCTGGCAAATCTTTGCGACTTTTCGCAGCCTTTTCTTTCCATTATCTGTCTGCGCCACATCGTAACTCACGATGACCATCATCTTTCACTTCCAGAAGAAGGCCGGATAGCCGTCTAGATCGCCGCGGATATGGCGCGCGAGCAACAATGCCTGCGCGTGCATTGCTATCCCGAGATGCATCTCTTCTCCGATGAAGGGATGCGTAATCGATTCCTGCTTACGCTTCTGATATTCGGCTACGACTATTTTTCGGCCTTTTTCGTTCAGCAAGACTGCTCCCGATGTCGACACTTCGAAACACTTCGCATCCACTTGCTTGAGGTTTATCAACGACAGCGCCAACCTGTCTCCTACGAAGGGTCGGAATTCCTCCATGATATCAAGGGCGAGGCTCATCCTTCCTGGTCTATCGCGATGGAGGAATCCGACGGCCGGATCCAGCCCGGTGGTCTCGAGGGCGGAGCGCATGTCGTGGTAGGTCATTACGTAGATGAATGACAAAAGGCAATTTACCCGATCGAGCGGCGGTCTCCTATTCCTATCAGCGAAAATAAATACCGCCTTTTGCGCGCGTATCAGCTCATTGAAGACCGAATAATACCCTCGAGCCGCATCTCCCTCTATTCCTCGAAGCCTCTCGAGGTCCGTTTCAATGAGCGCTTCTTCGATCGAGCGTTTTAGCGCAGCGTTAACGTTTTCGATTTCTTCCGTAGCCACCGCTGATCCATGATCGCGCAGCGCCCGCTGCAGGACGACCCTGCAATTGGCTATCTTCGCCGCAATTATCGTGCGCGCGATCGTTACCGAGCGCTGTCTATCTTCGCTGATGCGATACTGCTCGCGGCGCAGGAGTACATTCCCGCTCGTCGGCCCCATTACTCGGGCCAAGAACCGCCCATAGAAGCTCAGGTAACTGATCGTTACGCCGTTCTTCACGCAATGCCCCATCAAGCTTGGGCTAAGGAGAACGTCGCCGAAACAGACGATGGAGTTGATCGCCAGTACAGGAATGCGCAATCTTGTCTCGTCTCCTACCCGTACGACGATCGTTTCGCCGTCTTTCCTGAGATAGCTTTCCTGAGTCATCACGTACAAGGTGTTGAGGAGTCGCTTCATTCTGCTTTCTCCCTCGTCATTCGCTCGATATAACGATCGACGCTTTTCCCGCTCCCGAGCTTGCCCGGCATACAGAGCCCGATCAAAGAGCAATGAGGGCATTTCGCCTCGTCGAAATCAGCCTTCGGAGTCCTTCCTTCGAGCAAAAGACTTATTGCCCTCGCCGCCGCGGCTCGAGTAATGCTCCTAAGATCATCATCCAAGGAAACCGTCTTCCGCCGCTTGGCCTTGCCGTAGAAAAGCTGAGCCTCGGCAATGGCGACGCCCTTCATCTCCTCGATGCACATCGCTTGGGCGCAGAGCTGTACCTCGTCGGCTCGGTGTCTCTTTGGCCTCCCCCGCTTGTACTCGATGATGCGTATGCCTCCGTCCTCGCCATACTCCACCGCGTCCGTCATCCCCGTCAGGCCTAGCTCGAGGGACCTTATGGGCATGCCGAATTCCTTGGACTTCCCGGGCCTCTTCTCGCGCGCGCCCGAGTGAGCCTTCTCGTGGAGGACCCTGCCTTCCATCGTATAGGCATTCTCCGCCCAAGCCTGTTCCAGATGGATAAGGGCGAACTGACGTTCGCAGAATATTATGTGCTGGAGGGCAGATAGCGGTAATAAATCATTGTCGTCAACCATGGTACTGCCCTCCAATATTACAGAAGGGGGCGCCCAGCCAATCTGGCCGCCGCGCCCCCTGGCCTCGAATAGATGCCGTGTTCGGGTATCAGCTCACTGGTACGACCTTGCGCGTCTCATCGAGGGCTACGCCGTCGAGCAGGATCTCGTAATCCGAGAAGGCGCGCGCCGGCTCCGCGCTCTTTCGCTTCCAGGTCACGCGCTCGAAAAGCTCATGAGCAGGCTTGTTGCCGAGAGCTGTTCCATGTTCGAAGATCACGAGACGCCTCGCGCTCATAAGCCCCCGCGCCGCCGAATGATCGTGCTCGAACATCTCCTCGAGGGCCTTCCAAAAGAGTTCGAGGTCTTCCTGTCCGAATCCGGTTTGGGCAGCGAGGTGAGCCGAGACGAAGCCATGGGCCCGGTAGAGGCCATAGGGTATCGTATACTTGCGGCCCATAGTGCGATTGTCGCCCTCTTGTTTCTCGGCCTCGGCTTCGGTCGCGACAGCCATTCTCGTGATGCTGTGCTCGAGGGTGACGACCGGCTCCACCGAACGGGCGAAGACGAGTTGGATCGGTCCGCGGACCTGGCCGCAATTATTGGTCTTCAGCGACATGACTGCCCCAAAGGTTCGAATGTCATAGAAGTTCGCGCACATAAACGCCCGCCCTTTTTCGACCTTGTCCCCGGGTTTTTCCTCATTCACGACACTAGCGTCCGCATAAGCCTCGCCTTGGGTCCTCGCGAGTACCGCTTTTTCTTTCACGTAGATATCAAAGGGCTTTTCGCAGGATTTGACGAGCTGTACGTAATTCCTTACTTTCCGCTTAAGGCAGACGTCGGTCACGAGTCCCATGCCCGTCTCCGCGTCGATGCGCGGCAGGTTGCCGGCGTCGGGGTCTCCGTTAGGGTTGCCATCCTGGACATCGAAGAAGTAGACGAAATCGTAGCGCTTGGCGATGGGGTTGTTCATGGTTATTCTCCTTATTTGCTTTCTTTATTCGAGGTGAATAGCGCTTGGCGCTGATGATAATAACCGATGGCGAAGCGAGCCTGGTCATCCATAATCAGGTGCCCTGGCATCGAGGTCGGCAGGCCATCGATGATCTCAGCCAAACGCTTTTCAAGAGAGATCTTGAAGCCTTGGTTCTCGATCTTCGAGAGATGGTGATTCTTCAGCTTGAGCAGCTGAGGGAATACCGCCACGGGATTCGAGGAGGCGGCCCCGTAGAATCGATCGCGGATGGTCGCGTTGAGCCCCGGGCTCGCGTCCTCCTGGATCTTCTCGAGCACGGCGAAAAGCCGTCCGAGCCTGTAGCCGACATTCGTGTTCGTTGAGTCGAGTGCCACGGTCATCTCCTTTTCGTTCTTAGGGTTATTTGCACGAAATTTCCGGTTCAAACAGGCTTTCAG
This sequence comes from Spirochaetaceae bacterium, assembly GCA_025355995.1. GTDB lineage: Bacteria > Spirochaetota > Spirochaetia > Treponematales > Rectinemataceae > UBA1306. The sequence goes on from JANXYQ010000101.1 coordinate 4,184, forward strand.
GATCGAAGCATGGGGCCGAGTGACGCCCCGCTCGGCACGGATACGCCGTAGGCATTGGTTCGCGAAGGTCTCCGGGTAGGATGTGCCTTCCAGGACCGATCGTGTGACGTTGCCCGCGAGGTTGGGCGGGATATCCTCAGACTTCCAGTCGCGGACCGTCGAGCCGAGGAGATACTGTAGGCTCATCCGGCATTGGTCGTAGGGCGGTGCGACGATGTCGAGGTCCTCAAAGTGCTGCCTCATCCGCGAACAGAACTCCCCGATGCTGCCCTGGTGCCAGAAGCGGACTGAGATACGCGCGGCATTAGGAGCCAACCCCAGAATATAGAATTGGGTATCCATCTCATCGGGGGGGATGCCCGAGATGAGAGAGAGGAGATTGGCCTTCGCATCGGGGGCATCCGTGTCGGGATCGTCCTTTTTCTTCCCTGCAGCGAAGAAGAAGGACTTCACGCCTCTCTCGAACTGTGTATCCTGCTTCTGCGCCCAGAAAACAATCGTTGCATCTGAGATTCGAATCCGATTCTCATCTTTTTTAAGAAGGGCGTTCAATGCAGTGGTATACGCGAATTCCGCGCTCTTCCCGACGGGGCAGTTGTAAGCCTGTTCCTTGCCATAAGAATCATACCCCGAATGTTTTTGGATAGCGACGAGGGACTTCGTGTCCTTGTTGATAGACGTTCGATTATGCTTGCGCGCGATTGGCCCCATCTTGCCGGTAACGAGACAGATGGCATCCAATGAATCACCAATAGATTCTTCATCGTCTTCGCTTTCATCGGGTATAGAAACTGAATCGGTGATGTATTTTTTCACCAACGCATCATCAGTGATCGGCCCTGGATTTCCTTCGATTCGGAAAGTCATATTACATCCTGCGATTCTCAGGCACTCGCCAAATTGATCGCAACTGACGACTAGAGTCTCTTGCTGTTTTTGAAAGAATCCTTCAATGGCCGCAACTCCGAGAACAGGTTTCAATAAAGCCGATAAATCGGCTATTCGAGTAAGAAATGCGCCATGCTGCTTCTGCGCAAGCTCTTTATCCTTAAGTTCATCGCTCCGTGCCTGCCCAAGCACATATCCCATATGGTCCCAAAGGATATTTGAAATTTTCCAAGCGCCTGGCCCAGCCCTACCTTCGCCTCGAGGTACGAGGTATATCTTGCCTTTTCGATTCTCCCCCTCCCTCGTATCCTCTAGCCGAACGAAGTTCCCTTCCCGGTCAATAACGATCAGGAAGGGAATCTCCTTCCACTCGAAACCCTCGGGGGCTATCCCGCTCGCGGGATCCGCGGCCTTCCTCTGGTAATACTCGTAGAGAGCCTGAAGTATCATCGCCTTACCTCCTCGGAATCCCAGGGAGGGATGGCCACGACGCCCTTCTGCATGCTCGCGCGGAAGAAGGCCGGTTTTATGTTCTCGGGATCGGAGAAATCGAGGTCGTAGAGCATGAAGCCCAGCTCCCGGCTCTCCTCTATCGGCGGCGCTTCCTTGGCGGGATCCTCGACGAGGCGGTAAGAGCAGGAAAACTCGCGGCAGCCCAGGTAGGGCTGGTTGAAGCACTGTCCCTTGCGCGCCCTGCGCTCGAACATGGCGTTGTACTTACCCGGGTTCTCGTCCCTGCCGCTCTTCGCCGTCTCCACGCACTCGGCGGCGAAGGCCCGCTCTTCCTCGCCGACAAGATTGTCGGGTAGAGGATTCTTCGTGGGCGAACGCTCGGCCGGTGGAATGAACTCGAGTTCGGCATAGAGTCGATACGAGACATCGCGCAGGAATAAGCCTGCCCGCTGCTGGCGATTGTCCTCGACGAAGAGCCCATCGCTGCGCTCGCTTATCACGGAGCCCACCTCGTTGCGACGCACCGAGGTCCATCGGATAGGCTTGAGGACCTCGATCCTCGTCGGCTTCCACCTGATCGCCGGTTTCCAGAAGATGGCCTCGAACACGGCCCGGGTCGCCGATGGGGTGATGAGGTCGTAGCTCACCCGCTCCACCTTCATCTCGGGCCTCGTGAAGCAGGCGTAGTCGCCCGCCACCTCGAGGCAGAATGCCTTGTTGAAGTATTCCAACCTTACCTCCTTTTATGAACTATGCTCTGCTCCGCTTATTGGATCAGGTCGTAGACGCCGAGCTCCGTCCCCTCGAGCTTGAGGCCGAAGACCTGGTCGTAGAGATGAGAGGACTCCTGCACGTAGAGCCCCTCCATGCCCCTGACCTGCCTGATGCTTCCCATGCCCTCGAGGGCGGCGAAGGCCCGGATGGGAATATTCACCGAGAAGCGCTGGAGGCGTCGCATGAGGGCTCTATCAGGATCTCGCTTCTCGAGCTCCTCGACGAGCTCCATGCTCGATTTCCGCCCTACCCCGGCCTCGCGCCGAGGCTCGAAGTCTACGATGACCGACCTCTGCCCCCCATCCTCGATGAGGGAGAATTTAGAAGCCGCCGTCCTGAACTGGATCTTGAGTTCACAGGCGTCGGGGCCGGCGAGGAGGCCCATGATCCCTTTCTCATCGAAGCTGTTGACCTTGCCGTAGAAGAGCTTGAAGTATTTCGCGTAGAGCTCTGGCTCGAGGCGCGCCGCTTCTTCGGGGTAACAGCGGAGCATCTCGCTCCCCGCATCCTGCCCCTTGCGCAGGAGGCCTGAGGGGGCGTCCTTAGGCGGTCTAAAAACGACCACACGACCGAGGCCACCCGCTTCGTTGAGCCTGCCCTCGCGATTGCAGCGGCCCGCGGCCTGAGCGATGGAGTCGAGGCCGGCGAGGGCTCGGTACACGACGGGGAAGTCTATGTCGACACCCGCCTCGACGAGCTGGGTGCTCACGACTCGCAGGGCGTCGTTGCCGGCCAGTCGGTCCTTGATGGCGGCGACCACTTCGCTACGATGCTCCGGGCACATGAGAGCGGATAGATGCATCGAGCCCTCAGGGAGCAGTTCGTAGAGGCTCCGACAGTCCTTGCGCGTGTTGACGATGCAGAGGACCCGGTCGAGGGCGCTAAGCTCTCCGGCGATCTCTTCCCAGCTCACCGGCTCCTCGCCTTTTGGATGCCTGATGAGCTCGACGCGTCGGAGAGCCGCCGAGAGGGCCGCGGGCTCGTCCACGATCTCCCTTACCATCCCCTCGGAGAAGCCGTCCAGGATCGCCTGCCCCGACCCAATCCTCCCCGTTAGGGCTGGTTGAGTAGCTGTGCAGAGGACGAGGGAAGCCCCGAACAGCGTCGAGAGCCCTTTCAGCGCCGAGACCACGGGTTTCAGATAGTCGGGAGGGAGCATCTGCGCCTCGTCGAAGATGACGACCGAATCGACAAGATTGTGGAGCTTGCGGCAGGCCGAGCTCCGCGCGGCGAAGAGGGACTCGAAGAACTGCACGTTCGTCGTGACGATGATCGGAGCGTCCCAGTTCTCCGATGCGAGGCGCGAATGTGGAGTCTCCTTGTCGGGATCGAGGTTGCTATGGTGCTCGATCACAGCATCGTCGCCGAAAACCTCGCGATACTGCTTTGCCGTCTGCTCGATGATGCTCGTATAGGGTATGACGACGATGATCCGCCGCTTGCCGTGCTTTAGCGCATGATCGAGGGCGAAGGCCATGCCCGAAAGGGTTTTGCCTCCTCCCGTCGGGACTGTTAAGGAGAAGACTCCTGGTTTCCAGGCGCCATGGGCACGGCACTGATCGAGGATGCTCGCCCGAATCTGGTTCACGGGCGAAGCCGGCGCCTGGCGCATTTTCTCGACCATGTAGCTATCGAAACGCCCCTTCAGAGCCTCCAGAGCGAGACTAGAACCGCTCGCGACTCTGGCCGATGCCTTCGCCCCATCCATGTAGGTCTCGGTATCGAGGAAATCCGCGTCCACGAGGCAGGAGTAGAGCATCCGTACCCACAAGTGTATCTGCTCGGCCATGAAATCAGCGTTCCCCTCGCTCAATTCCAGGCGGCCGGGGGTGGAACTCGGCAGATCGGCTTCCAGAAAATCTCTGGGAGGTTTTCCCTCGAAGGCAGCCGCAAGATGGCCCTCTTCGGCCAGGCGGTCTTTCAAGGCACCGCCCACTCCGATCACGTGGGCCCAGTCCGGCAGCCCCGCGTGGTGCCCCGCGATCAAGTAGCCGAGGGCGCGGCCGATATCGGGCCCGATCTCGGCGCAGCGATCGGCCGCCCATATTGCTCCGACCACCGAATGGTCGACCCTGCGGGCGCCCCCCTCGCTCTCGTCCGTCTCGTAACCCGAGGTGGTTCGAATGTAGTCTTGAAAAGCCGGCTTATACTTTCCAAGGTCGTGCCAGAGCCCCGCGACCCGACCCCAGTCGCCATTCCCGAAGGTCGAGGAGAAACACTCCGCAAGCGCGGCTACGCCCCGGATATGATCTTCGAGCATGTGCGGCTCATCCCAATCGCCATTGGGTTTTTGATGGACGTGGGCAATATTTTCCATAATCAGCCTACTTTTGATACTATTTACCTCCGGCGATTATATACCTCCGGCCTACGAGCGCAACGGAATAGCGCATCGCCCCCTACCCCCTCTCCTCCTTCTCATCCGTGTAGCGATCCGACGAATTACCCGGTCTTGTAGATGAATGTCTACAAGCGAGAATCCGGGAACCGTGGTAATAGACCAGTATCTCAAATCAAGAGGAGGACACTATGTCCCAGACCAACTCGATCGCGGTCTCCATCCCTGCAGCCGACCTCGCCGAGATCCGCGGCGCGATCGGCGTCCTGCGAGCCAAGCTCGCGCCCCACCTCATGAGCCTGACGCCCCAGGACCGTCAGGAGCTGCCCAAGATGGGCGACCGCACCATCGGCTTCGTGCAGAAGGCCTATGAGTATGGTACCAGGCATTCCGAGCTTGCGCCGGGCTTCCTCGATTTCCAGGCGCTCGAGACCGACGTCAAGGCGGTCGAGCTCCTTCGGGAGCTCAGCATGAGCCTGGATCCCCTTAACGAGGCGCTGAGCGACAGCCTCACCCTCTCCGGCAGCGAGGCCTTCCAGGGCGCCCTCCTCTTCTACGGCAACGTCAAGGCGGCGGCCAAGGCCAAGGCCCCGGGGGCCGCGGCCATCTACGACGACCTCTCCAGCCGCTTCCCCGGCGGGGCGCAGAAGAAGAAAGCATAACTCGACAGATGGGGGGGTACTTCCGAAGTACCCCCCCCCTACTTACGGACTCCGGCCTCGGAGTTCGGGACTCCGGCGCCGGGGTCTTTATGTAGGCACGCCGAGCCTGGAACCACGGCGTCGGAGCAGGGAGGACCGATGCCGGAGCTCCGAACTAGGAAGGGTGAGTACCTAACTGCGATAGCCGAGTCGAGCGCTCGGGGCGCGATTGTTTGAACTAGGCCAGCAGAGCTTCGAACTCAGCGTTGGGCTCACGCAACACTGGCCGGTTTAGTATGGGCGGCGATTTGGAAGAGGGGCTCTGCGGGGCCGGCCCAGAACGAAGCGCGAAGCGGTGAGCGCTTCGATTCGAGCCGAACCTTTCTACAAGGTTTCGCCCCGGCGCGACTTCTGGCCCGGGCTACAGCGCCAATGCGTAGATCGCCAGGGCCTCCGCCTTGCCCACCTTCACGAAGTTGCCGACCTGCCTGGTGCCGCCCGAGCTCAGCTTGTCGGCCATCTCGCCGAAGCGCTCCGCGCCGATGCCGAGCCCGGAGAGCCGCACTTTAAGGCCCAGGTACTGCCAGAAGCCCTCGAGGCGCTCGATGCCGGTGAGGGCGGCTCGCTCGAGGTCCATGAAGGCGTTGTCCACGCCCCAGACCCGCGAGGCGATCTGGGCGAAGCGGGCGAGATCGTGCTTGTAGGCGAATTTCATCCAGGCGGGGAAGACCACCGCGAGGCCAGCGCCATGGGCTATGTCGTAGGCGGCCGAGAGCTCGTGCTCGAGGTCGTGGGAGCCCCAGTCGCCGACTCGGCCCGCGTTGAGCAGGTTGTTGTGCGCTATGGTGCCGGACCACATGAGCTCTGCCCAGGCGTCGTAGTCGTCGCTCTTCGCGAGAACTCGGGGCGCGCAGTCGATGACGGTACGAAGGGTGGCCTCGATGAGGCGGTCGGTGAGCTCGACGGGGCGGGAGTTCGTGAAGTAGCGCTCCATCAGGTGGGACATGATGTCGGCGACGCCGTTGGCCGCCTGCTCCTTGGGCAGGGTGAAGGCCAGCTCGGGATTGAGGATCGAGAAGCGCGGGTAGATCAGCTCGGAGTTGAAGCCGCGCTTGAGCATGCCCTCCTCGTTGGTGATGACGGAGGCGGTGCTGGCCTCGCTGCCGGCGGCGGGGATCGTGAGGATCGTAGCGACGGGCAGGGCTTCCTTGAGCTCGGCCTTGCCTGCGAAGAAGTCCCAGACCTCGCCCGCGTAGGGTACGCCCATCGCTATGGCCTTGGAGGAGTCGATGGCGCTGCCGCCGCCAAGCGCGAGGACAAGGCCGACCTTCTCCTTCCTGCAGAGGGCGATGCCTTCGTGGACGAGGGCGAGACGAGGGTTGGGGGCGACGCCGCCGAGCTCGACGCAGGCGACGCCGGCGCTTTTAAGCGAGGCGACGACGCGGTCGAAGAGGCCGGATTTCTTGACGCTGCCGCCGCCGTAGTGGATCAGAACCTTGGAGGCGAAGGCTTTTGCCTCGGCGCCTACCTGGGCCTCCGCGCCGCGGCCGAAGATGATCTTGGTAGGGTTCCGGAAAACGAAATCGTCCATGACTTACTCCCTCGCCAGGGTTCGGGCGGCGCGCGCGAGGCCGACGGCTTCCGCGCTCAAGGCGGCGATGTCGGCCCAGCCGCCCGCGGCGATGAGCTCCTCCGTGACCATCCAGCTTCCGCCTATCGCGGCGACGTAGGGCAGGGACAGGTAGCTCGCCAGGTTGCCGGCGTCGATGCCGCCGGTGGGGACGAAGGACACCTCGGAGTATGGGCCGTGGAGGGCCTTGAGCATCCTCACGCCGCCGGAGGCCTCGGCGGGGAAGAACTTGAGGAGTTCGCAGCCCTTCTCGAGGGCGAGCTCGACCTCCGTCGGGGAGTTCACGCCCGGGACGATGGGCAGGCCCGAGGCGAGGCAGAGGTCGACTATGCGGGGGTTGAAGCCAGGCGAGACGGCGAAGGAGGCGCCGGCGTCCAGGGCTGCGCGGACCTGGTCCGGCTTGGTCAGGGTGCCGGCCCCCACGAGTATGGCCGGGTACTCCCTGCGCAGGAGGCGGATGGCTCCGGGGGCGGCCGCGCTGCGGAAGGTGACCTCGGCGACGAGGAGACCGCCCTCTACGAGGGCCCGGCCGAGGCTCAGCGCGTCCTCGGGCCGCTCGAGCCTGATGACGGGAACGATGCCCGTCGCGCGGATACGTTCGAAGGTCCCTGGGGTCTCCATCATAGTCGTGCGCTCCTTTTTTCCGGCTTGCGTCCTATCCTAGCATCCTTCGCCCGGCTCGTCTCGACGCCGCGGCCGCTTTCGCTATAGCATCCGGGCATGAGCGACAAACCTAAAGCGGGGGGCGGATACCTCGCCGTCTGCCTCAATCCCACCATCCAGAAGACCCTCCTGTTCCCGAGGCTCGCCCCCGGCGAGGTCAACCGCACGGCCGAGCACCGCGCGGACGTCGCGGGCAAGGGCGTGGACTGCGCCCGCGTCCTCACCCAGCTCGGCAGGCGCGCCCTCCACCTGACCCAGCTCGGCGGCCCGACGAGGGACTGGTTCCTCGCGATGTGCGAGGCCGACGGCGTGGAGCTGCGCTGGGTCGAGTCGGGGTCGGAGATCCGCTTCTGCACGACCGTCATAGACGCTTCGGCCGGGAGCGCCACCGAGCTCGTCGAGGAGTCCAGCCCGGTCGGCGCGGGCACCGCCGAAAGGGTCCTCGCTGAGTTCGACCGGTCCTTGGGCGAGGTCGGGACGGTCATGCTCTCGGGCACGAAGGCCCGGGGCTTCCCCGCCTCGACGATGCCCGAGCTTGCCCGGCGGGCCGCGGCGGCGGGCAAGCGCCTCTTCCTAGACATCAAGGGCGCGGACCTCCTGGGATGCCTACCCTTCCGGCCCCTCGTCGTCAAGCCCAACCTCGAGGAGCTCATGCAGACCTACCCCGCGGCAGCGGGCTCGCTCGCGATTGACGAGGGCGCGGCGCGCGAGCTGGTCGCCAGGGTGGGCCGGGAGTACAAGGAAAGCTACGGCGCCTGGCTCGTCGTGACGAGGGGCGCCAAGCCCACGCTTTTCTGGGACGGGGAGGGCTTGCGCGAATGCGCCGTCAGGCCCGTCCGCGTCCTCAATCCCATAGGCTCGGGGGACTCCTTCAACGTCGGCGTCGCGACCGCCCTCGAGGACGGGGCGGGCATCGCCGAGGCAGTCGCCGAGGGCACCAGGCTCGGGGCCCTCAACGCGGAGAGGCTCAAGCCCGGGTCAATCGCGTAGCCGAGTCCAGCGTCACGGTGAACGCCGTCCTGCCGGGCTCGCTCGTGAAGCCGATGGTCCCGCCGTGGCGCTCGACGATCACGCGCGCGACGTCGAGGCCGAGCCCCTTCCCCTCGCCCATGGGGGTCTCCGTGAAGAAGGGCTCGAAGACGCGATCGCGCATCGCCTCGGGGATCCCCGGCCCGTCGTCGACTATGGTCACGCTGGCCTTGGCGCCGTCGTCGCGGATGTCGACATGGAGCTCGCCCGATCCGCCCATGGCGCGGAGGGCGTTCTCGAGGATGTTCGTCCACACGAGGCCGAGCTCCTCCCTATCGCCCATGACCCGGGCCGTCGGCGCCCCCGACCACGAGACCCGCACCCGGCCCGCGGCGACGCTCGGCACGAGTAGGAGCTCCTCGTCCAGGTGGGCGCGGAGATCTATCTCCGCGTCCGCGCGGGGCAGGTCGCGGCGAGCGTAGGAGCGGAGGGTATCCACCACCCGCGCCGCCCGGGCCGCGGCCAGCGCCACGACCTCGTCGGCGCGGGCGACGGCCGCCGCCCGCGCGGCCAGGTCGAGGAGCCGCGCGCCGCGCTCGGTCGCGAGGAGGGCCGCAGCCTCGCTCGGCACCGAGGAAAAGCCCATGTCCGAGAGGGCTTCCGCCCACTTGTCCGAGTCGCCCCTGCCCGTCGCCTCGAGCTCCCCGCGCATCGAGCGGCGGCTGTTCCTGATAGCGTGGGAGTCCAGGTCCCCGAGGCCGACGCGCGCGCGCTCGAGGCAACGGAGGAAGAAGGCGCGCTCGGCCTCGAGCGAGCCCTCGAGCAGGTCGGGCAGGGAGCGCAGGATCGCCGAGAGCTCGTCGCTCGCCGAGCGGCTGGAGCTCAGTATCGCCGCCAGGGGCGTATTGAGCTCGTGGGCGACGCTCGCGACGATCCTGCCCATGACGGCCTTCCTCTCCGAGGACACGAGCCGGTCCTGGGCCTCCTCGAGCTCGGCGTAGGCTGACGCGAGCCTGCCGTTGGTCGCCACGAGGCTCTCGTTGGAGCGGGCGAGCTCCTCCGTCCGGATGCGCACCTCGGTTTCCAAACCCTGGTGGTAGCGCTCGATCTCCACGAGCATGGAGTTGAAGACCGAGGCGAGGACCTCCGCCTCCCCCACGCCGCCCGAGACGGTGGCCCTGACGCCGAAGTCGCCGCGCGCGACGGACAGGGCGAGGCCCGCGAGCTCGTTGAAGGGCCGCGTGAGGCGACGCGACAGGACTATGGAGACGGCGAGGGCCCCGAGGACGGCCAGGAGGGCGCTCGGCAGCGAGATCAGGACGATGGCGCGGAAGTTCCTGTTCAAGCCCAGGAGAGAAGCCTCGAACTCCCGCTCCACCATGCCCGAGCGCTTCTCAATCAAGGACATCAGCTCGTCCTGGTTGGCACGGAATTTCTGGACCGCGTCGGGCGATACTGACAGGGCCGAGGGGCGCGTGGGATCGAGGTAGGACGAGGCGAACACGAAGAAATTGCGGAATGAGCCGTTGAGGGCCTCGAAGGAGCCCCGTTGCGAGGGCAATAGGGCGGCGAGGCGGTCCATGTTCCGCCGGAAGGCGTTCGCGTCCTCGGCGAGCGCAGCCTCGACCTCGCCCCTTCGGGCCTGACCCAGGAAGAGCGCATCCCACACCTGACCCTTCACGCGCAGCACGATCTGGGCGGAATCCTGGATCGCCCGCTCGGCCCCGAGTTCGCGCTCGGCGATCACGCGTATTCTGCCCGAGGTAGCGTAGAGGGCGGCGAAGTTGAGGGCGAGGAGGACGGCGAAGATCGAGATGATGATGCCGAAGCCCAGGAGGAGGCGCGACCTGTATTTCATCTACGCTCAACTATAGCCCGGCCGCCGGCTTATTGGAACGCCCGATTTGCGCTCGCCTCGGGCCGGACCTATAATTAAGCTGTCCAGCGAGGAGGCAGCCATGCTTAGGATACTCTCGTCGGCCTGCTTGGTCCTCGCGCTCTCGTCCTGCGGGACGGCCGTCCGGGAAAGCCGCGATGAGGTCAAGGCGGTCGCCGAGAGGATGCAGTCCGGATTCTCAGCGGTGCGCGCCGCCGAGGACGCCATGGCCGCCGCGATCGAGGCGGTCTACGCCCGAGGCGCCTCGCTCGACCTGTCCGTCGACGGGATGGACGCGAAGGACGGCGGGATCTTCGCGACCTTCGAGGGAGGCAAGTATTACTACAAGACGATCAAGTCGGGGTGCAGCTACTATTGCAGCCCCATGGGAAAAGTCACGGACGAGATTAGGCGGGAGATACGGACCATGGGCTACTTCGAGGGCGCGCTGCAAGCGGCCTGGGACGCCCTCCCGCCCTACCTGTCGATCGTATTCTACGGAGTCCACGAGCCGACTTCGATCGGCGTGATGGCCCCCTGGATGGATGTGGTCTCGCTCTTCCCCCCGGCCTTGCCCTTCACGGTATTCGAATGGTACCGCCGCGGGCTCGCGTCCCCCGGACCGGGGCTCTGGGCGGCCCTGCCCTTCGCGGACCTCGGGAACGGCTGGGTCATCGACCTGGCCAAGCCGATCAAGGCCGCCGGGAAGACCAAGGGAGTGGCGGTAATCAGCGTCTTCATGATGAAGGCGAGCGACTACTACCTCGGGAAGGCCAAGACGCCCCTCCTGCTGCTGGCGTCCGATTCTACCCTGATGGGAGCCAGCCCGAGCGCCCGGACGGCCTTCGCCCTCGCGCCCCTCGAGGACACCGCCCTGCTGAAACAGCTGTCGGCGAACAGCTTCGCCCCCGCGAGCCAACGCTTGAGCGACCCGTCGCGAGCGCCGGAGATTCGGGCGCTCGCGACGCGGGTGCTCGCGGGCGATAGCGGCTTCGAGGCGACGATCGGCCTGTCGAGGTGGACGGTCGAGTCCGCGCGCGTGCCGGAGATAGGCTTCTACCTCGTCGGCCTGGGCAGGCGCTAGCCCAGCGCGGCCGGCGGCGGGCCCAGCAGGTCGCCCGCGAACCAGTAGGCCCCCGCAGCGCGAAGCTCGGCCTCGGTAAAGCTGCCGCCTATGCCGAGGCAGGGGCAACCCGCCGCCTTGGCCGCCCGTACGCCCGTCAAGGCGTCCTCCACGACGAGGCAGCGCCCGGGCGCCAGGCCCAGCCGCCGCGCGGCCTCGAGGTAGATGTCGGGAAAGGGCTTCTTGCGCTCCACCTCGAGCCCGTCGACCACCGCGTCGAAGTCGGCCTCCGACAGGCCTATCTCGCGCAGGTTGGCTTCGACCTTGCGCCTGTCCGCGCTCGTCGCGATCGCGACCTTCAGGCCCCGCGCGCGGCATTCGCGGACGAAGGCGGCCGCGCCGGGCACCTCGCGCAGCTCGCCTCGTATCACCTCGAAGTACAGCTCATAGGTGCGGGCCTTGTCCGACTCGACATCGAGGGAGACGCCGTGCTTGGCGGCCACGCCGCTGATGAAACGCTCCTCGCCCGTCCCCACGAAGGGCAGGAAATCCTCTCGCGTCGCGCGGATACCGTAGCGCTCGGCGAGCATCGCCATGGCCGTGCGGGCGATGAAGGCCTCGGAATCCACGAGGACCCCGTCCATGTCGAAGAGGACGCCTTCTATCGCCACTAGATCTCCGGCGCGTTAGCGAGCAGGTAGTCTTCCGCCTCTTTGCACCAAAGCATGTTGTTGCCCTTCACGATCCTGGCGAGCTCGGCGTAGAGGGGATCGGTCGCCCCCCGCGCCTCGAAGTCGGACAGGGCGACGAGGTCGAGCCTCTTGTGGGTGTAGATGAGCTTCTTCCCGCCGGGGATCTTGTCGAGGGCGATGGTCGTGGCGGGGACGGCGTCGAGGCCGCCGACGTGGGTGATCATCGCTACGGGATTCAGCCGCCCGTCGGCCATCATCTCGAGGGACTCCTTGATGTCGTCCGTGTTCCCGCCGGAAGTCCCGACGAGGTGGTGCGACTCGTAGTGCACGTCGTAGAAATTGAGGGTCGCGCCGAAGGCGGTGTCCGTCGGGCCCGCGAAGAAGTTGAGGCAGCCGTCCGGGCCCAGGAGCCTGTCGCCCATCTCGACTACCGGCCTCACCGGAGCGAAGACGAAGACGTCGTCGAAGAGCTTGCCGCCGTTGAGCTCCTTGAGGCGGGCAACCGGGTCGGCGAGGTCCTTGGTGTTGACGTAGTGGAGCTCGACGCCGTTCCGCCTCGCCTCCTCGACGGTGAAGATCGAGGCGGCGCGCCTCAGGCGCGCCTCGTCGATGTCGGTGACGACCACCCTGCCCGGCTTGCGCGGGGCGTGCATGGCGTAGTCGATGGCGCCGATGCCCATGGGCCCGACGCTCGCCAGCAACGCGAGGGAACCGCCCTCCACGATGCCCATTTGGTGGACGTAGGACCCGCCCTTCGTGTGGTACTGCGCGTGGTAGGCTCCCACGATGCAGGAGACGGGCTCGGCGAGGGAGCCCATGAAATAGGCCTCGGCCTTGTACTCGAGGAGGCAGCCCAGCTCCATCACCTCCGAGGGGATGACGATGTAGGTGGCGTCGCCGCCTATGTACTGGTAGGAGTAGCCGGGCGCCCAGAGCGTGCCCTTGTTGTTTAGGGCGGGCTGTATGGCGAACTTCTGTCCCGCCTTGAACTGCTTCTTCCACTTCTCTCCGATCTCGACGAGCTCGCCGCAGAACTCGTGGCCGATGATGACGGGGGTGGTCGCGAGGGGAGCGCGCACGCGCTTGTGCTTGTCCCCCTGCATTGCCAGCTTGTGGCTCGACATGCAGATCGAGTCCGACACGATCCTCCCAAGGATCTCGTCGTCCTTTATCTTCGGGAGCTCGAATTCCTCGAGCCTCAGGTCGTCGACGCCGTGTATCCTCACCGCCTTGGTCTTCATGCGCATCCTCCGTCCTTCGCCGCCAGGGCTAGCCATGCCGCCCTGTATTTCCCGAGATCGCCCAGGCCCGTCATGGGCTCCACAGGCTTGTACTCTATTTCGAACCTTTCGCCCAAGGCGTCGGGCTCCAGTCCCTCGAGGGCGGCGGCCGCCGTCATGGCCGCCCCGAAGGCCGTCGCCTCGGAGATGTCGGTCAGGAAGACCCCGCCTCCGAGCGCCGCCGCGAGAACCCCGTTGTAGCCCTCGTTCCTGCGGAAGCCCCCTTCGGTGAAGACTTCGGTCCCGCTTCCCCTTCCCGCTCGCTCGAGGGCGACGAGGGTCTGGAACGCCAGGGAGAGGTTGAGGGCGGCGAGGGCGCGGGGGCCGTCGCGAAGGAGGCTCGGGACGCTCGCGCCCGAGGCTATGTCCGCCAAGGAGTGGCTACGCCCGCGCTGGACCGCCCTCGCGATCGAGCCGGGGAACTGGCCGGAGCCCGGCACGAGCTCGGGCAGGATGAACTCTGATGCCCCTTCGATGACGGAGCGGTATACGGCGGCCCCTGGGTCGCGGAGCGCCTCGCCGCCGCTATTCGCGCCGCCGCTATTCGCCGCGATGGCCCTGCTCCAGGCCTCGTACTCCATGCCGCCGAGGAAGATGGCGGTCTTCACCGGCTTGTTGTATGCCGAGCGGTTGAAGAAGACGATCTTCCCTAGCTCGTCGGGCCTGAAGCCGAAGCTCTCCTGCGGGTGCATGAGGACGCACCAGGTGCCCGTCGAGTTGAGGATGAAGTCCCTGCCCTTTCGCTTCGCGAGGTGCGGCAGGAGGGAGGCGTTCGAGTCGTGTATGCCCATCGTGACGAGGACGTCGGGCGAGAGGCCCGTGCGCCGCGCCAGCTCGCCCTTGATCGTACCCAGCGCATCCCAGGAGTCGCGCAGGGGGAAAGGCATGAGCGCGGCGATGCCGAGGGCGTCGGCGACGGTGGAATAGCGCCCCGCCTCCCAGTCCCATAGATAGGTATGGCAGCCCGTATACGTGCCCTCGGCGCCGGCCTTGCCCGTCAGGCGGTAGCCCCAGTATTGCGGGTAGTTGAGCACCAGGCGGGCGCGGGCGAAGGCCTCGGGGAAGCGCTCTTTCAGGAAAAGCAGTCCCTTGGAGGGGTTGATCATCGCGGAGAGCGGCGGCGTACCGGTCGAGGACTGCAGGGCGCGCCTGTCGCCGGCCAGGGCGTAGAAGCGCTCCTGGAATTCGGGACCCGGCTCGTGGGTGTAGTAGACGCAGGGCGCGCAGGGCTCGCCGTCCTCGCCGACGCAGACCATCGTAGCCCCGTGGGTTGTGACGGCGATGGCGCCGATCGCGTATTCCTTCCCGAACTCGGAGAGCCGGTCGAGGAACCAGCCTTCCATGCTCGCGAGATCGTGGGTCTCGAGTCCCTCGACGAGGATCGGGTCGAAGGTCCTCGATTCCGACGCAAGCATGCGCAGGCCGCGGTCGTAGATCGCGACCTTCTTGTTGGTCATCCCGATGTCGATGACGGCGATCGCCTTCTCCATGCTGGCCCCTAGTTGAGCATGACCTGGCCGCCGGTGACCGGCAAGGCCTGTCCGGTCTCGTATTCCTGCTCGACGAGATAGTAGATCGCGCGCATGACATCCGGCCCCTCGCAGCCCCTGCCCATGGGCACCTTGGCCTCGTAGGCGGCCTTGACGTCGGCGACGGTCGCGGCGCCCGGCACCTTGCCCGAGCGCAGGTACTGCACGAATAGCCCTTTCTCGGGGTCGGACCAGAGGGGCCCGTCGAAGAAGTTGCCCGGGCATATCGCGTTCACCTTGACGCGCCACTCGACCAGCTCGAGGGCGTAGCTCTGCACGAGGCCCAAGCCGCCGAACTTCGAGCCGGCGTAGGAGCCGTTCTTGTTCGAGCCCTGCAATCCCGACTTAGAGTTGATCTGCACGATATCCGTCGCCCAGCGAGGCGCGGTCCGCGACTGCCTGCGCAGGAGGAGGCCGGCGTATTTGGACATGAGGAAGAAGCCGACGTAGTTGACGTCGGTCACGAATTTGAAGGAGCCGAGCTCCTGGTCCAGCACCGAGCTGGCCTTGAGCACGCCGGCGTTGCTCACCACGAGATCGATGCCTCCGGCCTCCTTCGCAGCGAGGGCGAACATGGCGGCCACCGAGGCTTCGTCGGACACGTCGACCGCGACGGGGAGGGCCGCGGTGCGACCGGCCTCGGCGTTGAGCGCGGCGCAGAGCCTCTCCGCCCCGGCGATATTGAGGTCGGCCACGAGGACGAGGGCGCCGGAGGACGCGAGCCCGCGCACGATCTCCTCGCCGAAGCCCTGGGCCCCGCCGGTCACGAGGGCTATCCTGCCATCGACCACGCCGCCGCGGGCGCGGGCGGACCCCGCTGCCGCCTCGCCGCGGGGAGGCAGGAGCATCGGGGCGGAGTCGCGCCTCGCGGCGCGGCGCCGAGCCTCGTCCAGGCTCAAGCCCGGCCAGTAGGCGGCGCTCGAGTCGCCCGAACGGACGAGCACGCAGCCCGGCAGCGCCGAGGCGCGCTTCTCGCGCCATGCGGAGAGGGCGCGAGCGAATGCCTGGGCTGAGGCTCCCTCCGCGGCGGCGTCCGATCCGGGGGCGAGCTCGACGACGAGGGCGTCGACCGGCGCCGTTCCCGCCTCCGTGGGGGAGAGGAAGACGGGTCGCGCGAAGGCGTCCAGATAGAGGCCGCGCGCGAGCGGCGCGGCGAATGCGTGATCGATGTCGCTCATCGTGTGTACCTTCCTTCCAGCAGATCGCCGAGCGCCTTGCCCGGATCGCCGGGCCTGGACAGGTCGAGGGCCCTTCCCGCCTCGGCGTAGGCGGCCAGCCGCCTCTCGAGGGGCAGGGAGGCCAGGGGATTGGCGGGGGAGAACAGGCCGGCGCGGGGCTCGACGGAGGAGAGCCGCTCGTGGGCCACGAGGGCCCAGGTGGAGTCGCGGAGGTTCGCGAACTCCGGGCGCCGGAGCTCGGGGCAGTTGAAGGACTGCCGCGGGCTGTTGATGTCGACGCCCGAGATCTGCATGAGCCCCCGGTCCCGGCAGAGCTCGCGCACGCGCTTCAGCTGCTCCGGCGTGTTGCGGGGCGGCATGTAGGCCACCGCGAGGTAGCCCAGCCCTTTCACCGCGTCGAAGAGCTCCTCGATGAAGTCGTCCTCGAATTTCTCGGCCTTCTTGTCTCCCGTGGGAGACTCGCGGACGTCGCCTAGATAGGCGTAGGCGGGGATCGCCCCGATGGAGCGGGCGAAGGCGACCACCGATCCGGCGTCGGGGCATTCCTCCCGGTCGGGTTGCTCGAACACGCGATCCAGGAAGCCCGTCTTGAGCAGGCCCAGGAGGTCGTAGGAGAGCATGGCGTTGCCCTCGTCGGCGACGAGGGCCGCGACCTTGCCGGTCGGGACGATGCCCAGGCTTTCGGCCAGGCCGTCGAGCAGGGCCTGCCCCCGCCCGTAGCGGCCGATCAGGCGCTCGGCGACCGCCGCGAGGAGGTGGCGCTCGGTCACGCCTCCGCCCTCGGCCGATTTGGAGCGGCCGAGGACGTCTCGCCCCATATCGATCCCCTCGATCCCCGCTTCGCGCAGGAGGTTCGAGGCCGAGGCCGCCATGCGCTCCGTGCGCTCGGCGCGCCTGCGCCTGATCGGGGCGATGAAGGCGTCGAGCTCGTCTATCCTGCCCGCCGGCACGCCCTGGATGGTCATGTAGGCGATGCCCTTGGAATCCGGGTTGTTGATCTTCCGGTCCGCGAATAGAGGAAAGCCCACGCGCAGCTCGCAGCCGGTGACGCCGCCGATGCCGACGAGGGCGCAGGCTGCGACCATCTCCCGCGAGGCCGAGATGGAGTCGTGGTCCACCGACCCGGCGACCGCGAGGCCGGCCTCGCGCGCGAGCAGCGCGGCCATGGAGGGAGAGTAGGGGCTGAAGCTGTAGATCGTGTGGATGTGGTTGTTCGACTCCCCGGTCGGTCGGCCGGCCGGGGGCAGGGCGCCCGCCAGCCGCCCGAGGGCGTCGAGGCGCTCCTCGCGGGCGGCGGCCGCGTCGTTCGCCGTGGCGCGGAGCGCCTCGGCGGCCTTAGCGCGGAGCGGGGCTGCGTCGGCCATCCCGCTTATACTCCCTTCCGGGCGCGCCGCGCTAGGTCCATCGCGGTCTGCACGGTCGTGGCCGCGTGCCCGGGAAGGGGCAGGATGCGCTCGTGGATCGCGTCGATGATCCAGTCCTTCTGAGGGAAGTAGAGTTCCTCCATCTCGGCGGCCGGAGTGATCCAGTTGCGGCTGCCTACGACGGCCACGGGGGCGTCGAGGTAGTCGAAGGCCAGGGTCTGCACGTTGGAGGCGACGGTGTGCAGGAAGGAGCCGCGCTCCGCCGCGTCGCTCGCCAGGATGAGGCGTCCGGTCTTCCTGACCGACTCGACTATGGCGTCGTAGTTGAGCGGGGAGATAAACCTGAGGTCGATGACTTCGGCGTCGACTCCGTACTTGTCCTGTAGAGCCTTCGCGGTGTCCATCGCCTTGTAGAGGGTCGCGCCGAGGGTGACGATCGTAAGGTCCTTGCCTGCCCTGCGCACGGCCGGCTCTCCCTCGGGGATCTCGTAGTAGCCCGCCGGCACGCCGGCCTTCTCGAACTGCTCTCCCACGTCGTAGAGGAGCTGGCTCTCGAAGAAGATCACCGGGTCGGTGCCGCGCAGGGCGAGGTTGAGCATGCCCTTGGCGTCGTGAGGAGTCGCCGGGAAGTAAGCCTTGAGGCCGGGGACGTGGGCTACGAGGGCCGACCAGTCCTGGCTGTGCTGGGCTCCGTACTTGTTGCCCACCGACACGCGCACGACCAGCGGCATCTTGAGGAGGCCCGCCGACATCGACTGCCACTTCGAGGCCTGGTTGAAGAGCTCGTCGCCCGCGCGCCCCATGAAGTCGCAGTACATCAGCTCGACGACCGCGCGCCCGCCGGAGAGGGCGTAGCCCACGCCCGAGCCGACTATCGCGCCCTCGGAGATGGGGCTGTTGAAGAGCCTGCGGTATGGCAGGAGCTCGGTCAGGCCGCGGTACACCGCGAAGGCCCCGCCCCAGTCGCGGTTCTCCTCGCCCCAGGCCGCCATGGTCGGGTCGATGGAGAAGCGGTGCAGCATGGCCTCGAAGAGGCCGTCGCGGTATTGGTATTGCTTGTTCTTCGGGACGGCCTTGCCCTCGGCGTCGAAGGCGTAGCGGGCCTTGCCGGCCAGCGCCTTGACGCGCGCGTTCTCGGCGAGGTCGCCGAACAGCTCCGGCTTCGCGTCGTCCAGCTTCTCCGCCTTGCCGTTGGACAGCATGACCGACTCTATGAAGGCGCCGTCGACGCGGGGGCAGAGCGCCTCGTCGGTGGCGAGCCTCACGACCGCCGACAGCTTCTCGACGATGGCCATTCGCATGGACTCGAGCTCGGACTTGGAAGCGGCCTTGTTCTCGATCAGGTAGGAGGCGTAGTGGTCGAGGGGATCGGCGCCCTGCCAGAGCTCGATCTCTTCCTTCGAGCGGTAGCTCGAGGCGTCGGAGGGCGAGTGGCCCGAGACGCGGTAGGTGATCGTGTCCATGAGGACGGGGCCGCGGCCCTCGAGGAGGATCTTCTTCTTGCGGGCGACGGCGTCGGCCACGGCGAGGGGGTTGTAGCCGTCGACGCGCTCGGCGTGCATGTTCTCCGGGTTGACGCCGGCGCCGACGCGGGCGAGGACCTTGTAGCCCATGGTCTCCCCGTCGGTCTGCCCGCCCATGCCGTAGAAGTTGTTGAAGAAGTTGAAGAGTATGGGCGGCGCCCCGCCGGCATCCTTGCCCCAAAGCGTGCGGTACTGGTCCATCGAGGCGAGGCACATGGCCTCCCAGACGGGGCCGCAGCCCATCGAGGCGTCGCCGATGTTGGACACGACGATGCCGCGCTTCTTGTTAATGCGCTTGTAGAGCGCGGAGCCGGTGGCGATGTCCGCCGAGCCCCCGACTATCGCGTTGTTCGGCATCGAGCCGAAGGGCGTGAAGAAGGCGTGCATGGACCCGCCCAGGCCGCGGTTGAAACCGGCCTTGCGGGCGAAGATCTCGGCGAGCGTGCCGAAGAGGATGAAGGCCTCGGCCAGCTCGAGGGAGCCCGCGTGGGACACCTTCTCCGCGATGCGCAGGGTCTCGCCGCCGAGGAAGCCCTCCATCGTCGCGACGAGTTCCTTCTCGGGTAGGCGGCGCGAGGCGGAGAGGCACTTGGCCAGGATCTCGCCGTGGCTGCGGTGGGAGCCGAAGATGTAGTCGTCCGGCTCCAGGCTCGCGCACTGGCCGACCGAGGCCGCCTCCTGTCCGATGGAGAGGTGGGCGGGGCCCTTGTGGTTGTACTCGATGCCGTTCCAGGCGCCCTGGGTCTTGAAGGCGTTGAGCATCGACTCGAACTCGCGGATGTAGGCCATGTCGACCCAGATCCGCTTGAGGCCTTCCGCCCCGAAGCGCGCGAGCTCGACCTTGAAATCGCCCTTATACTGATTGACGGGTATGCTCGCTATCTCGAGCGTGCCCGACTTGCGGACCATGGAAGGATCGACGACCATCGACTTGGGCATGACTTAGCTCCTCTCTCTCACTCTAATTCGAATAACGCGTCCCGTATTGCTTCGCACACGGTCGGGTGGGGGAATATGATCTCGCGCGCGTCCGAGGACCGCAGCTCCTGCTCTATGAGGGCGGCCGCTCCCCAGATCATCTCCGAAGCGTAGGCGCCCACGACGTGGACGCCGAGTATCCTGTCGGTCGCGCGGTCGGCCAGGACTTTGACCGCGCCCTGCGAGGCGAATCCGTTCTCGGCGCAGAACCTGCCGGAGACCTTCAGGGGGAGGCTCGCCTTCTTCACCTCGAGGCCCTTGGCCAGGGCCTCCTGCTCGGTCATCCCGACGCCCGCGGCCTCGGTTATACCGTAGACCGCCCAAGGCACGGCGTCGTAGCGCATGATCTCCGCGCCCCGCGAGGCCCCGCCGCCCGAGAGGATGTCCGCGACGGCCACGTCGGCCATCCGATAGGCCGAGTGCGCTAGGAGGCTCTTGCCGGTGACGTCGCCCACCGCCCAGACTCCCGGCAGGTTCGTGCGCATGCGCTCGTCGACCGTCACGCCCTTCGGCGTCAGGTCGAGGCCCTCTTCCTTGGCGCCCCAGCCCTCGAGGACGGGCCTGCGGCCGACCGCCATGAGGACGAGGTCGGCCTCGGCCTTCGCGTCGCTCCCGTCCTTCGCCGTGTAGCGGACGGTCGCTCCCTCGATCCGCTCGACCTTGCAGCCGAGGCGGAAGCTCACGCCCTTCATCGCCTTGCGCAGCACGGGCGCCTGGTCCTTGTCCATGAAAGGGACTATCTCGTCCATCATCTCGACCACTTCGACCGCGCAGCCCAGGGCTGCGAAGAGGCCGGCGAACTCGACGCCGATCACGCCGCCGCCGATCACGCAGAGCCTCTTCGGCACCTCCGCGAGGTCGAGGAGGCCCGTGGAGTCGGCCACCAGGGGATTGCCCTTCGCGCCGGGTATCGGCGGCATCGCGGGCGTCGAGCCGGTAGCGATGATGATCGCGGGCGCCCCGTGGAGCGCGGCCGCGCCGCCGACGACGGCCTCGACCTTCCCGATGCCGACGAGCCTGGCCTCGGCGGCCAGCACCTCGACCCCGAGCCTCTTCTCGGTCATCGCGATCCCGCCGCGGAGCTTCTCGACCACGTCCTTCTTCCAGGCCTGCATGGCCGTCCAGTCGTAGCTCACGCCGGTCGCGTTGACCCCGAACTTGGCGCCCTCGAGGGCGTGGACGTAGTGCTTGGCGGAGTTGAGGAGGGTCTTCGTGGGTATGCAGCCCACGTTGAGGCAGGTGCCGCCCAGCGCGGCCTTCTCGATCAAGAGTACCTTTTTCTTCTTCGCGCCGAGGCGCTCCGCGGCAACGTAGCCGCCCGGCCCTCCGCCGATGATTATAACGTCGTAATTCGCCATATCCGCCTCATGCCATCAGGAGGAGGTCGATGTCGGCTATCGCGTCGGCGAAGGCCTTGAGCAGCCTGGCGGCCGGGGCGCCGTCGACGATCTGGTGGTCCACGGTGATTGAGAGCCCGAGCCTCTGCTCGAGGACGACCGTCCCGCCGGGGCCCGCCGCGGCGCGCGGCACGATCGCGTCCACGCCGAGGATGGCCACCTGGGGCGCGTTGAGCACAGGCGTGAAGGACTCGATGCCGAAGGCGCCGAGGTTGCTCACCGTGAAGGTGCCGCCGGAGAGCTCGTCGGGGTTGATGTTGCCGGCCTGGCAGGCGGCCGCGAGCCGCTTGGCCTCGGCCGAGATCTCGCGCAGGGACAGGAGGTCGGCGTTCCGGATCACGGGCACCATGAGGCCGCGCGGCGTGTCGACCGCCAGGGCGAGGTGCACGCGCTCGTAGGCGCGCAGGATCCCGTTCTCTAGGGTCGCGTTGGCGTTCGGGAAGCGCGGCAGGACTCGGGATACCGCGTACAGGACGAGATCGCCGATGGTGACCTCGCTCAGGCCGAGGCTAGGGTCGCTCGCCTTGAAGCGCGCCCGCACGGACTGGAGCTGCTTGGCGTTGGCGGTGGAATTGAAGGTGAGCTGGGCGGTGGTCGTCAGCGACTCGCGCATGCGCTCGGAGATGATCTTCCGCACGCCTTTCTGCGGCGTGTCGGCGAAGGGCCCTGGGAAATCGCCAAGCGCTCCGCGCTTGGCGGCTGCGAGGGCTTCGCCTTCGCCGGCGCGGCTCCGGGTGGCCGAGAGGTCGGCGAGCCCGGCGCGGCCGCCCAGAGCGGTTCCCGAGGCCGGCGCCGCCGCGCCCGCGATGACGGCGGCCTTGGCGGAGGCGGTCAGGGCCGGGCGGCCTATCGCAGCGGAGCGCACATCGCGCTCGATCACCCTGCCGCCGGGCCCCGTGCCCGCCAGGCCAGCCGCGTCGACGCCCTCCGCCGCGGCCAGAGTGCGGGCGCGGGGAGAGACCGCCGATCGGCCTTGCGCTGCGGCGGCCGCGGGCGGTGTTGCGGGAGCCGCGTTGGCGAGTGCGGCGCCGGCGATAGGTGCGGCGGTCGAGGAAGCGGCGGCGACGGAACCGCCGACGGCTGCCTTCCAATCCTCGCCCTTCGCCCCGATCACCGCTATGGGTTCCAGGACGGGGACGTCGTCCCCCTCCGGGCGGAGTATCTTGAGCATGACGCCAGCGGCGCCGGCCGGGACGTCGAAGCTCGCTTTGTCAGTCTCTACCTCGCAGACCGTCTGGTCCGCAGCGACGGTCGCCCCCTCGGCCACCGTCCAGCGGACGATGATGCAGGATTCGACCGTGTTCCCCTGCCGGGGCATGATCAGCGCGTGAGCCACGTAAAGCCTCCGTCTATCCTCATACTTGCGTGCACTTTATCGATGCGTCCTCGAGTTCGCGCGCGGCGCCCTCCCCGAGGCCGGTGTCCGTGATGATCCCGTCGACCTTCGCGAGGGGCAGGACGTTGACGAAGCCGGACTTGCCCCACTTGGAGGAGTCGGCGAGGAGGAGCGTCGCCTCGGCGCAGGCGCTCATCGCCTTCACGATCTCGGCCCCGTCCACGAGCTGGGTAGTCATGCCCTTCTCCAGCGAGAAGCCGTCGGTGCCCACGAAGGCCAGCCTCACGTTGAGGCCCGCAATGGTGCGCAGGGCCACCGGGCCGACCATCGACTCCGTCTCGCGGCGGAACTCGCCGCCAGTCAAGGTGATCTGGAGGGCGGGGTTGAGCCGGGCGTAGGAGAATACGAGGGTCGAGTTCGTGACGACCTGCACGTCGCGCTTGCCGATGAGGTAGCGCACGAGGAGGGCGGTGGTGGTGCCCGCCTCGATCATTATCCTGTCGCCGTCTCGCACGAGCTCGGCGGCCGCGCGGGCGATCCTGCCCTTTTCTTCTATATTGTGCTGCTGCCGATCCACTATGCTTTGATGGAGGGCGGGATAGGCTCCTCCGCGACTCCGGACGAGATAGCCCTTTTCCTCGAGCTCCTTGAGATCGGACCTGACGGTCACTTCTGAAACGCCCAGCTCCCGGCTCAAGAGAGCTACCGAAAGCGATCCTCTCTCGGATAAAAGCTTGAGGATCGTGCGTTCTCGCTCCATCAGCTCTTCAATCAATTCCGAAACCCTTTCGATACGCTTGCGATATACACTCATTTTATAAATTATCTACAGAGATTGCAAGAGTTTTCGAAAGAAAACAACTAAGTTCCATATTTTGTCTCTTCGTAAAGAATTAATGGCGTCTCCGAACTTGACAACCAGGAAGACTAAACGAAAGTCAAAAGCATCAAGAATAATTTGTCGAATCGTCGGGGGAACTGTGGGCAACGAGCAAAAAGAAGCCATCGAAGGCATAAAGACTTTCTTCGTGGTACCGGACCTTTCGGCTATGCCCGAGGATTTTCTCTCCAATTTTTTTCTGAAAGGCTTCGAGGCCTAGTATCTCCTGGACGATCAATACCTCGACATCTCAGGCAAGATACGGGTTCTCTTCTCGATCTTCCCCGAGCTGATATTCTTCTTCAATACGGATCGAAGGCTCGGAGGCATCGAATGGCCGGCCTTCATCCGAGGGCTCAAGGACGAGTATGGGGAGAGGGCGAGGATGGGAGTCCTCTACGGCAAGCACATCGGCGACGAGACGCGGAGGAAAATCGAAAAGACCTATCTCTACGATATCGGCATCGACTGCGCCTGCATCCCCATCGAGTACCGGAAAGCGAGCAACCTCGTCCTCCTCATGGGCGTCCTGACGACGACGGCCGAGGTCGCGAGGGCGAGGAGGCCCGCCAGCAGGGGGCGCCTCGGGCCCGAGCGATCCACCCAGATCCCGACGAGGGGCGTCATCGCGGCCATCGCCGCTGCGTAGGCGGCGAAGAGTGTTCCGATCGAGTAGCTCGACCGCCCGAGGCGCCCATTCGCTCCGGCGCGCCAGAGCTTGCTTTCATTCGAATCTCCTTCGGTTCCAATTGGATCGGAAGCCTTATTACATTTGGAATATCACTAGAAAAAAATCAACCTCGCTCCGCGTCCTGCTCGCCCAGCCACTCGAGCTCTGCCTCGATCCTGCGCTGGTTGAGCAGCACCGAGGCCGATTGCCAGTAGCCGCCCTCGGGATGCTCATCGAGGAAAGCGAGCTTGGCCCCGAGTCCCTCAAGCTGGCCGCGCAGGACCTCTCCCCGCCTGCGGAGCAGCTCCGCCCGCTTCCTCGCGCCGAGCCGCGGCAGGAAGGCGAGCACGAGGTAGAAGCTGTCCTTCGCCGAGCCCGGCAGCTCCGCGGACTTTTCCATGATCGAGGCGAAGGCGGCTCGGCCGCGGGGCGTTATACGATATTTTTTGCGTTCGGGCTTGCCGCCCTCCCTCTCCAGTCCCCTCTCCTCGAGGAGTCCTTCGGCGGCCATGGTCCGTAGGGCGTGGTAAATGGAGCTGAAGCTTATCTCCGTCCAGGTCTCGAGGCCCCAGCGGCGACCCTTCTCGATGAGCTCGTAGCCATGGGCCTCTCCCTCGAGCAGGGCCCCCAGGACGAAAAGCCTGACGGACAAGGTCGCCTCCTTATTCCAACTGGAATATATCGACTCGCCCCAGCCGAGTCAAACCCGGGAGCCCGGCCCGCGGGCTCGACGGGAACGGGACGCCGGGGGCATACTCCCGCCATGACGCCCGAACTTCGCCAACGCCTCGACGCGACCATCAAGGCCTTCATCATCGACATGGACGGCGTGATCTACCACGGCAACCGCCTGCTCAGGGGAGCCGCCGAGCTCGTCGAGTGGCTACGCCGATCCGGCAAGCGCTTCCTCTTCCTCACCAACTCGAGCGAGCGCTCCCCGGCCGAGCTTTCGCAGAAGCTCTCCCGGCTCGGCATCGAGGTCGAGGCGGAGCACTTCTACACGAGCGCCCTGGCCACCGCGGCCTTCCTGGCCTCCCAGAGGCCGGGCGGGAGCGCCTTCGTCATCGGCGAGCCCGGCCTTATCAGCGCCATGTACGATGCGGGCTATTCGATGAACAACGTCAACCCCGACTATGTCGTCGTCGGCGAGAGCAGGGGCTACGGCCTCGAGTCGATAGAGAGGGCGGTGCGCTTCGTCATGGGCGGGGCGAAGCTCGTCGGGACCAACCCCGACCTCAATGGTCCCTCGGAATTAGGCATCGTACCAGCCTGCGGCGCCCTGGTGGCGCCCATCGAGCTCGCCACGGGGAGGAAGGCCTATTTCGTCGGCAAGCCCAATCCCCTGATGATGCGCCACGCCCTCAGGCGTCTGGGCGCCACCCGCGAGGAGACCGCCGTCATCGGCGACCGCATGGACACGGACATCATCGCGGGCATCGAGGCCGACATCGAGACGATCCTCGTGCTGTCCGGGGTGACCTCCCGCGAGGAGATCGGGCGCTTCTCGTATTCGCCGCGCAACGTGCTCGAGGGCGTGTTCGAAATCCCCGGCGAATCATGAATCAGTAGATTCATGATTCGCCAGCGGTATTCCGCGAGAAATCCTCAATCGCGGAATACTGCATAAAACATTTATAGTTCTGCTCTCGTGGGGATCGACTCGGCCGCCCCCGGGCGGGTCACGCAGATCGCGGCGGCGCGTATCGCCTCGCCGAGCGCGACCTCGACGCCCTCGCCCCGCGCCAGGGCGGCGATGAAGAAGCCGGTGAAGGTATCCCCTGCCGCCGTGGTATCCACGGCCTCTACCTCCCACGCCGCCAGGGCGAGCGCGACGCCGTCCGCGCCCGAGTAGCGCGCGCCCTCGGCGCCCAGGGTCAGGACGAGATTCGTCGCCGGGAAGCGCGAGCGCAGCGCCTTCAGGATGGAGTCCGGCTCGGCGGCGCTGGCGCCCTCGCCCGCCAGGGCGGCTCCCTCGACTTCGTTCAGCAGGAGGTAGTCGACCTCGAAAAGCGGAAGCCGGGCCAGGTTCTCCTTCGCGGGCGAGGGATTGAAGAAGATCGTGAGGCCCCTGCGGGAGCCCTCGGCTAGGGCGTAGCCGGTCTCGCTCGTCTCGTTCTGCAGGAGGAGGGCGTCGCCCTCCCCCCAGCCCTCCAGGAAACCGTCGATGTCCGCCCGGCTGAGGTCGTGATTGGCCCCTCCAAGCAGGATGATGCAGTTTTGCCCGGCCGAGTCGACCTGGATGATGGCCCGGCCGGTTGGCGCGCCCGCCTCTATGACCCTGGAGGCGTCTACCCCGGCCGCCCTGAGCCCGTCCACAAGGAAGCGGCCGTCCGCGCCGACCTTGCCCGCGTGGCAGGCCTCCGCCCCGGCTCTGGCCAGGGCGATGGACTGGTTGTTGCCCTTGCCCCCGGCGTGACGGGCGTAGGAGCCGCAGGCGATGGTCTCGCCCGGCCGAACGAAGCGCTCCACCGAGAAGACGTCGTCGATGTTGAGCGAGCCTATGTTGAGGACGCGCATCGGCGGATCAGGCCCTCGTCGCGCGCGCGCCGCGGCGTACGGCGAGGCGCGCCTCGCGCCTCGCGAGGAGGCTGTTGACCACGAGCGCGAGTATGAGCACCCCGCCCCAGATCACGTCGCGGTAGAAGTTGGAGATGCTGTTGAACATGTTCAGCCCCGACGAGAGGAACTGGAGGATGAAGACGGCGAGGGTCACGCCGGCGATCTTCCCGAAGCCGCCGTTCGGGTCGATGCCGCCCAGCACGGCGATGAGCACGCATTGCAGCGTGTAGGGCGTTCCGTACTCCGCCTTGGCCGAGTTGGCCCGCGCCATCATGATGAGGCCCGCCACCGAGGAGAGCAGGCCCGACAGCATGTAGGTGCGGACTAGGATCGAGGCGTTGCCGAGCCCCGCGTACTGAGCGGCCTTGGGGTTCGTCCCCAGCATGTACATGCAGGTGCCGAAGCGGGCGCGGGACAGCATGAGCCCTATGGCCAGCGCCGCGAGGAGGAAGATGAGAAAGGAGAGGGGGAAGAGGCCGAGGAACTCGGTGTTGCCAAGGTTCGAGTAGAGGAGGGGCAGGCCGCTCTGGGGCCGGCCGTTCGTGATGCCGATGGCGATGCCCGTGTAGAGCTGCTGGGTGCCGAGGGTCGCCAGGATCGCGGGGATCTTGAAGCGCGAGATGAGTAGGCCGGCGAAGGCTCCGCAGGCCAGGCCGCAGGCGAGGGCGAGCAGGGCCGCGAGGGCCACGAAGGGCAGGGCCTGCTCGGGGGGCGCGCCGCGCGGCACCGCGCCGATAAGCAGCTTGGCCGCGAGGATGGCGGAGAGGTTCGCCGTGCCGACGACGCCGAGGTCGATGCCCCCGGTGATCATGGTCAGGCTGATGCCGATGGCCATGATGCCGTACTCGGGGAACTGCCGCATCATCGAGCCGAAATTCGCCATCGTGACGAACTGCCCGGGGCGCAGCGCCGCCATCAGGGCGAACACGACGGCGAGCATCACGAGGAGGCGCGCGAGGTTCTGGTCCTTCTTCATGCCCCCCCCCCCTTGGTCTTCTTGAGCTCGCGCCGGCGGCCGGTGGCCGAGGCGATCTGGCGCGCGGTCACCCCCGTGCCGATGATGATCACAGCGCCGGTGAAGGCCCGGGACCAGTAGGTCGGGATGCCGATGAGGATGAGGCTGTTCGCCAGGATCGTCATCAGGGCGATGCCGAGGATCGTGCCCGTGAGCGTGCCGAGGCCCCCCGTCACCCTCGTCCCGCCGAGCACGACGGCGGCGATCACCGTGAGCTCCATGCCGAGCATGGTCGAGGGATCGGCGTAGGCCATCATGGAGATCCTCGAGATGCCTGTGATCCCCGCGAGCGCGCCGACGAAGCAGTAGAGGAACATCTTGATCAACCGCACGTTGAAGCCCGCGCGCTCCGCGGCGGCCTCGTCGCCCCCGATCGCGTAGATGCCGCGGCCGAGCATGGTGTAGCGGAGAAGGAGGAAGGCGAGGGCCAGCATGCCCACGAGAATGAGTATCTGCGAGGGCATCTCGGAGGTAAGGCCGAGCTTCGCGTTGGTCGCGGTGAAGAGGATCTCCTTGCCGTGGGCGATCATGGACGGAGGCACGTCGGAGGCGCTCGCCGCGAAGGCCCCGTACATGAGCCCGGTGTAGAGGCTTCCCGTCCCGAGCGTGACCACCAAGGTCGGAAGGCGGAGGAAGGCGATGAGGAAGCCGTAGAGGGCGCCGAGGAGGAGCCCGAAGCCGCCCGACATGGCGTAGGCCAGGAGGACGTTGCCCGAGTAGCCCGACTGGAGGAGGATCTTGTCGGTGACGTACATCGCGAGCGAGGCGATGGCGGTGAAGGAGACGTCGATCCCCCCGGACACGATGACCATCATGCAGCCGATCGAGAGGAGGCCGGGCACTATGAGGGCTCGGGCGAGGTCGACGAGGTTGTTGCCGGTAAAGAACTGGCCGGAGCGCGCCTGGATGAGCAGGCTGAGCATGACGATGGCCGCCAGGACCCAGGGTTCCGAGCGCGCGAGGATCCTGCGAGCTGTGATCATATGCTTACCCTTCCTACGCCACGCCCGTGGAGAGCTCGCTTAAGACCGACTCCGTCGTGGAGGCGGGGTCGAGCTCCCGGACGAAGGCGCCTTCGCGCATGACGATGATCCTGCTCGCGCAGGCGAGCACCTCGGGCAGGTCGTCCGAGACGATGATGATGGCGAGGCCCTCCGCGGCGAGCTTCCTCATCAGGGCGTGGATGTCGTACTTCGAGCCGATGTCGACGCCCATGGTCGGCCCGTTCAGGATGAGCACCGAAAGGTCGTTCGCGAGCCAGCGCGCGAGCACGACCTTCTGCTGGTTGCCTCCCGAGAGGGTGCGCACCGGGAGCGAGGGGTCCTTCGTCGCTATCGATAGATCCCGTATCCAGCGCGCCGTCGTCTCGGCGACGGCCTTGCGCCTGAGCAGCCCGAGGCCGCCCGCGAGGCGGTCGAGCACGGCGATGACGGTATTGCGCTCGATGGTCTGCGGGAGGAAGAGCCCCTCGGTGAGGCGGTCGGAGGGGACGTAGCCGAGGCCGTGGCGGATGGCCTCTTTCACGCTCCTGATCCTAGCCCGATTCCCGCGGACCTCGACGGCGCCGGAGTCGGGCCGCGTAAGGCCGAAGAGGGTCTCGACCAGCTCGGTCCGCCCCGACCCGAGCAGGCCGGTGATGCCGAGGATCTCCCCCGGCGCGAGGTCGAAACTGATCCCCGAGTAGCAGCCGCGCCTCGACAGGCCCTTCACCGAGAGGATGGGATCGCCGCGCGGCCCGGCGGGTCGGTAGGATTCCTCGGAGAACTCGCGTCCGGTCATGTGGAAGGCGAAGGCGCTCCGATCGAGCTCATCCGTGCTGCCCATCGCCACGTTCTCGCCCGAGCGGAGGATCGTGTAGCGCTCGGATATCTCGAAGACCTCGTCCAGCTTGTGGGAGACGAAGAGGATGGAGATTCCGCGGGACTGGAGGTCCTTTATGACGGAGAAGAGGGCCTTTACCTCCTTCTTCGTGAGCGCGGAGGTGGGTTCGTCCATGATGATGAGCTTGGAGTCCTGGAGCAGGGCCCGGCAGATGGCGATGAGCTGGCGGTCGGCCACGGAGAAGTTCTCCACGCGCTCGTCGAGGTCGATGTCGAAGCCGATCTGCGAGACGGCGCGCGCGGCTATGGCCCTCGCGCGACGGTAGTTCATGAAGGCGCGCTTGTCCATCAGTTCCATGTTGAGCGCCAGGTTCTCCATCACCGTCAGGTTGGGGAAGATGGAGAAATCCTGGTAGATGACCTGGACGCCGTGCGAGATGGCCTCGATGGGGCTGAGGCGCGTGAGGCGGCGGCCGCCGATCTCGATCCACCCGGCGTCGGGCTCGTGCGCCCCGGAGATCACCTTGATGAGGGTCGACTTGCCCGAGCCGTTCTCGCCGGCGAGGCAGTGGATCTCGCCGGCGCGGATCTCGAGGCTGACCCCCTTTAGGGCCCGCACCCCGCCGAATGACTTCTCAATCCCCTCTACCTTCAGCACCGTGGACGCCATTCGCGCCTCCGCTTGGGATGATGACAAAGAACGCGGGCGGGTGATAGTCCCCCGCCCGCGCCTCGGATGAACAAGTGCCCGATCAGAATCCGAAGCTGTCCACGTTGGCCTTGGTGATGTTGATCCAGCTCTGGCCCAGGAGGACCTTGGTGGAGCCGGGCGCGAACTGCATGCTATTCCAGCCCTTCGCCTTCAGGTCGATGCCGTTGGCGACCTTGTCGCCCTTGAGGACCGCGACCGCCGCGGCGAGCATGGCGTAGCCGGCCTCCGCAGAATCCCAGAGCATGACGGCATCGACGGTACCCCTCTTGATGAAGGGCGCGTTCTCGTTGGGCATGCCGACCGAGGTCACGAAGGCTTTGCCCTTGAGCCCGAGCTCCTCTATGGCGCGGGCGGTGCCGGGCGTCGAGAGCGAGGAAGTCCCGAGCACTCCCTTGAGGGCAGGGTATTTCTTGAAGAGCTCCTTGGCGCGCTGATAGGCGGTGTCGAGGTTGTCCATGATCTCGACGCGGGGCTCGGCGGCGAGGAGGGTCATGCTCGGGTACTTGGCCTTCTGGTAGGCGACGGCGGCGTCCGCCCATTCGTTGTGGGAGGCGTTGGTGACGTTGCCGACCATGGTGGTGTAGGTGCCCTTCTCGCCCATGCTCTTGGCGAGCACCTGCATGAGGGCCGCGCCGAGGCCCTGGTTGGAGAAGGCCTCGATGTCGTAGAGGCAGTTCTGCTGGGAGGAGCCCTCGTGGTCGATGACGACGATGCCCTTCGACAGCGCCTGGCCGAGCACCGGCTCGAGGGCCGCGGGATCGACCGGCACGACGCAGATCGCGTCGACGCCCTGGGCGATCATGTCCTCGATGACCTGGGCTTGCATGGCCGCGTCGGTCTTGGGCGGGCCTTTCTGGAAGACGTTGATGCCCGTGTCCTTCGCGTAGCGTTTGACGCCCTGCTCCATGCGGACGAACCAAGCGTTGGTCGCGTCCTTCGGGACCAAGGCGATTTTCCAGGCCGACTGCGGCTTGGATGACTTAAACTTCATCGGGTCGTAGGTCTGTCCGAAGAAAGGGACAGCCACGACGAGGACCAGAATGAGCGAAAGCATGACAACCAACGTCCGTTTCACTTTAACCTCCTGTGAGCTGAAGACTGCGTTGTTGAGTCTAGCATATGCCTTCGAACTGTCAAGTAATTTTAGTAATAGTTAAGTTCTTATTTAGTTAAACGAAAACCAGGACCCCCAAGGTATCTAATATATTCCCTTATATCTTCTATTATATCCAATTGACAATTAAAAACCGACATTAGGATCGCTGATTCCGTGACTCAAAGAGGAGTATTATTTATTAAATATTTAGTACCTCGTTGACATCTCACGATACCTGCTATACCGTGGGCTAAATATGGCCGTAACGATCAAGGACATCGCCAAAATAGCCAGCGTCTCTCCGGCCACGGTCTCCCTTGTGCTAAATAATAAGCCGGGGGTCGGCGACGAGACTCGGGAGCGGATCATCCGCATAGCCGGGGAACTGGACTACCAGGGCCCGAAAACGAGCCCCGCTCCTGCCAGCGAAACCGTCTGCTTCCTCCATATATCCAGGCACGGACACACGGTGAACCGCGATCATGACGTTTTCATCGCGGACTACATCGAAGGCCTCGGCCAGGGCTCCAAGAACGAGGGCCTCAACCTGGAGATCCTGACCTTCCGGACCACGCCCATCGGGAAGATCATCGACGTGGCCCTCGGGCGCGCGGCGGCCGGCTTCATCGTGCTCGGGACCGAGCTTTCGGAAGAGGACATCGCCGCCTTCTCCGCCCTCTCCGTTCCCGTAGTCTTCATCGACACCTACGTGGATTTCCTTTCCTTCGACTTCGTCGACATGAACAACGAGGACTCGGTGTATACGATAGCCTCGGAGTTCGCTTCGCACGGGCACCGGGATATCGGGATGGTGACGAGCTCCATAGAGACGCGCAACTTCAAGCTCCGGGAGGAGGGCCTCGCGGCGAGCCTCGATAGGCTCGGCCTCTCCTTCGACCGTCGCCGCCTCTTCGCGGTGGACCCGACCTTCCACGGCGCCCACCGGGACATGCGCAAGCTCCTCCGAGAGGGGGCCAAGCTCCCCACCGCCCTCTTCTGCGCGAACGACATAATCGCCTGTGGCTGCCTGCGGGCGTTCAAGGAGGAGGGGATACGCGTTCCCGAGGACCTCTCCATCGCAGGCTTCGACGACTTGCCGATCTCGGCCGTCGTCGACCCGCCGCTGACCACCGTCCAGGTCTCGAAGGCGCAGATTGGCCGCATGGCCATACAGCTCCTCACCACGCGGGTCCGGAGCCCCTCCAATTCGCCGCCCGTGAAGGTGCTCATCGGGGGACAGCTCGTCGAGAGGCAGAGCGTGCGCGACATATCGGGAGATTCGGATTCAGGAGGCTCGGCATGAACAAGTACTCGATCATCCTCGGGAACCTGGGGAACACCTGCGACCGCTTCCTCTCGACCGGCTACAAGGATCAGCTCCCCAAGGCCGAGATGATCCGCCAGGCCGCGGGCATACCGGGCGTCGAGGGAGTCGAGCTCGTCGGCACCTGGGACGTCACCCCGAAGAACGTAGACGAGGTCGGCTCCCTCCTCGCCAAGCACGGCCTGGCCTGCTCCTCGATCATCCCCGACCATTTCTCCCAAAAGCGCTGGGGCAAGGGGGCCTTCACCTCGAGGGACCCGTCGATCCGCGCCCAGGCCCTCGACGAGACCATGATCGCTGCCGAGATGGCGCGCACGCTCAAGTGCGGCCTCGTCAACCTCTGGCCCGGCCAGGACGGCTACGACTACGTCCTGCAGTCGGACTTCCGCGCCGAGCGCCGCTGGACCATCGAGGCCGTCGCGAAGGCCGCGAAAGCCTATCCCGACATCCGCTTCTCCCTTGAATACAAGCCCAAGGAGCCCCGCACGCACTCGACCTGGGCGCGCGCGGCCGATACCCTCCTCGTCGCCAAGGAGACCGGCATGCCCAACGTTGGCGTCACGATAGACACCGGCCACTCGCTCTCCGGCGGCGAGAACATGGCGGAGGCAGCCGTCATCCTCTCGGACTTCGGCAAGAAGCTATTCCACATGCACTTCAACGACAATTACCGCTCCTGGGACGACGATATGATCGTCGGCTCGGTGCACTTCGCGGAGTTCGTGGAACTGATGTTCTGGCTAAAAGAGGTAGGCTACGAGGGCTGGTACTCCATGGACCAGTACCCCTACCGCGAGGACGGAGAGGCGGCACTGAGAGCCAGCGTGGAATTCGTGCAGGGGGTCGAGGCTATGCTCGACGCCGCGGCGATCGCCGAGCTTCGGGAGATCGTCGCCGCGGGTGACCCCATCCGCTCGACCAGGTGGATCCGCTCGCGGCTGTTCCGGAAATAAGCCCGCTACCGGACCACGCCCTTCTTGACTATCACGCAGCCGTAGGCCTTCTTCTCCGTGGTCGCGACCACGGCGTAGGCCTCCTTGGCCCTCGCGTAGAAGGCGAAGCGCTCGACCTCCTCCACGGCTCCGTCCCCGCGCTCGTCGCGGCGGCGAACGATCGCGCGGACCTCGTCGTGGACGTCGGAAGGAGTCTTGTCCCCGGGTACGCGCTGCATTACCGCCACCGGTCTCTCGACGTAGGTATCGAGGGGGAAGAGCTCGAGGATGGCGTCGAGGACCGCCGTCATCCGATGCCCGTCCGCGCGGACGAGCCGCCTCGCGGTACTCGCCGCCGGGTAGTTCGAGTCCCCGAGGACGAGCTCGTCGCCGTGGCCCATCTCGTGAAGGATCTTCAGGAGCTCGGGGGAGATGATGTCCGGTATGCCTTTAAGCATGATTGCCTCCTAATGGGATTATAGCGAGAGCGCGCACCACCACCGAGGCGGCGACCATCCCGAATACCGGCGGTACGAAGGAAATGGAGCCCGGGACGGCGCGGAATCCCTCGCAGGGGCAATCCGCCTCCCGCTTCGGGCAGATGCCCTCGTGCCGGCAATCCTTCCCGGCCCCGCGGACGGCGATTGGCTCTTCCCTGGAGTAGACCACGTCGAGGCGGTCGACCCCAAGCCGCCGAAGCTCCCTGCGCATCACGCGGGCGAGGGGGCAGACCGAGGTCCGGTAGACGTCGGTCGCCTCGACGCGCGTCGGGTCGAGCTTGTTGCCGGCGCCCATGGCGCTGACGATGGGCACGCCGAGGGCCTTCGCGCGCAGCACGACGGCTATCTTGGCCGACAGGGTGTCGATGGCGTCGACCACGTAGGAAAGGCCCGGGCCGACGAGGCGCTCCGCGGTGCCGGGGCCGAAGGTCTCCCGGCGGGCGTCTACCCTGGCCGAGGGATTGATATCGAGGATCCTATCGCGCATAGCCTCGACCTTGGGTTTCCCCAGGGTGCTCCGCATCGCGATTACCTGCCTGTTGACGTTGGTCGGGCCGATCGAGGCGTTGTCGACGAGCACGAGGCCGCCGACTCCCGCGCGCGCCAGGGCCTCCGCGGCGTACGAGCCCACCCCTCCCAGGCCCAGCACGGCTACGGTGCTCGCCTCGAGCCTGGCTAGGCCCTCCGGCCCGACGAGGAGCTCGGTCCTCGAGAACTCATTCGACATTGCGGGGCCGATTGTGGCCTGGCCCCGGCGGAATGGTCAATGAAGGGATGGCTAGTTATTCGAATTATCCAACTCGTCCCGATAGAGCCCCTCGAGTCGCTCCTTCAGCTTCCAGCCGTCCGGGTCCAGGTATTCCTCATCGTCCACATTGGCCCAATACGCGACCGCGTTCAGGCTTTCGACGATGATACGGAGATCGTTTAGGTTGAGGTCGAGATTGAGCGACTTCTTGAGAATTCTATCCATTTCGCTGATGCTAAATGTTGTCATACCAGCCCACCTCATCTCCTAATATGCAATTCTCATGCCAGTAATCAGAAATGACGGAGATAAATATTCTCTTATATTGTAATGCAATACCAGCAGCTGCAATAGGAATAATGTGCATATCTCATATTCTAGTTCCATTATCGTAATATATCATTACACTATTGAATAAAGTTGTATTTATTTGATCGGGTATACGATCGAAGCAATCACGTCTCGCAGGAGCAGAAATATGCCAAGGAAAGCCATCACCGCCGAAGGCGCCGCCGCGATCGGCCCCTATTCGCACGCAGTCGACTCGGAGGGGCTAGTCTTCCTATCGGGCCAGACGCCGATCGATCCCGCCACGGGGAAGCTGGTCCGAGGGGATATCGGCGCGCAGGCCGCGCAGAGCTTCCGCAACCTCCTCGGGGTCCTGTCGGCCGCGGGCCTGAGTCCCGAGGACGTCGTCAAGGTCAACGTATACCTGGCGGACATGGCCGATTTCCCTGGGATGAATGCGGTCTACGAGCGGCAGTTCGCCGCGCCTTATCCCGCCCGCACGACTATCGGCGTCGCCTCGCTGCCCCTGGGCGCGAGGATAGAGATCGAGCTCATAGCCCGGCGGTCATGAGGGCGTCGCCCGGGCTTCATTGCAATCGGGCCCGCCGCGAATATACTTCACGCAATGGGAACCGAGCAGGACCCGCCCGCGACGCTGGCGATGGACGGCCCTAGGGCGCGGCTCGCACTCAGGCTCATCTGCTCCCTCAGCGCGGGGGGCGTCGGCATCATCCTGCTGGCCGACGCGCTCAATGGCTTCTCGAGGAATTTCATCGCCATCGCCCTGATGTTCGCCGCCTTGGCCGGCTGCGCGGCGATGAGCGGCTTCAGGGCCTTGTCTCGCCTTACCGCCGCGGTTTTCCCCGCCGTCGTACTCGCGTTCCTCGTCCTCGTCTTGGCGACCGGCAGCGGTATCCACGATCCTACCTCCCCCGCCTTCATCGTCGTCATCCTCGTGGCGACCCTCTTCCTCGGCAAGCGCGGCGCCATCGCCTACACGGGGCTGTCGATGCTCGCCTCCGGGATAGTGATCGGCCTCGACATACTGAGGCTCCTCGACAACCCGTTTCATTCCAACTGGGGCACGCTGGTCGCGTTCTGGGTCGTGACGGCGCTCGGCGGCACGCTTCTTTGGTTCCTGCTCGGCGAGCTGGAGCGCAAGACCCTGCGCGAGGCGGCGGCCGCCTCGAAGGTCCTGGCCCTCAACGAGGCGCTGGAGCGGCGCGTCGAGGAAAAGGATTTCCTGCTTAGGGAGCTCCAACACCGGGTCAAGAACAACCTGCAACAGCTCGCCGCGCTCGTGTCCATAGACTCGGGCGCCCCGGACGAGGGCGCGGAATCCTTCAGGCGCGCGGCCGAGCGCAGGATCCAGGCTATGGCCGACCTCTATGACCTCGGCTCGGCCGGCGACAAGGCCTCCGAGGTCCTCATCGGCGCCTACCTCGAGACAGTCTGCCGATCCGCCCTACCGCAGCGCCGCGCAGGCCCCCTGGACCTCGACCTCGATCCAGGAGCCAGGGCGCCGATGGACAAGGCCCTGCTCGCCGGCCTCCTCGTCGCCGAACTCGTCTCCGCCGCCCAGCCCAGCGCGGTGCGCCTCTCGGTGCGCGAGGAGGCCAACGGCGCCTGGATCGGGATCGAGCTCTCCGAATCGTCGATGGACATCGCGGCGCTGATCGCGAACTCAGGCCACAGCCTGTTCGGCATACTCGAGGACGAGCTGGGGGCGGCGGTCTCCATCGACCTCGAGGGCAGTCGAATAGCGGCGACCTTCCTCCTCGCGAGGGAAGGCAATGAGCGCGGATAATCCCCATAGGAGGAATGGTGGTATGTCAGGAATACGATTCCAGCACAGGATTCTCCTCGGCCTTGCCCTCGCCTGGGCGGCGGCCTTCGCCGTCGCCCAGGGCTCGGAAAAGGCCGCTATAGATGCGATACGCCTGCCCGCCGGCCTATCGGCCGCGACCGCGGACCTGAGGATCGGCGGCGCGATCCGCGGCGGATCCGCCGTCCTCCTGGACGCGGCCGCCGTAAAGACCTTTCCGGCACGGAGCTTCACCTGCGTAGATCCCTGGGACGGCAAGGAGCACCGGTTCGTCGGCGCCCTCCTCTCCGACATCATGTACAGGGTCGGCATCGACGAGTCCGTGACGCGAATCACCATCTTCGCGAAGAACAAGTACAGCATTCCGATCCGCCGCTCCGACTATGAGAAATTCGGCTACATCCTCGCGTGGATGATGGACGGTGACCTTTTCGCCGAGGATAAAGCGACGAAGAACCGCGGTACTTTCATAATCGCGATCAATTTCGCCAAGTACCCGGAGCTCGATCCGCAGCTCTACAAGCACCAGCTCGTCTGGCAAGCCTGCGAAATCATCGCCGAATGAGCGAGGGAAACGGCCACGGCGCCAAACGCAAACGGGAAACAGCGCTCCGGTACTCTTTCTTCGTGGTCCTCGCCTGCCTGGCCGTCTTTATCGTCCTCGCCTATGTGGGGAATCTCCAGCTCGCGTCGCAGATCGACGAGGATCGAGCGGCCTTCGAGCGGAATATCTACGAACAGAGCACCTCCCTCAATCGCGTGGTATTCGCCGTCTACGACCTCCTCCGCCACTCGACCGATGATGGCGGTAACGCCGGTTTCGCGGGCATCGTGAGGCTCGGGCAGGCGGCCCTGAACAACGCCGCCATACCCGCCATCATCGAGCCTTCCTTCCTCTCGCCCTTCCTGGGAGACGATCCACTCTTCCTCGCGGAGCGGGCGGCGAAATCGAACGAGCGGTACCTCGAGCGCGTCGGGAGCCTGACCGCGCTCCTGGCTGCAGCCGAAGCGTCGGGCAATACCGAGGAAGGCCGGACGAGGCTGGGGGCCTTCCTCGCGCCCGCCGCCGGCTTCATGGAAGAGCTCCGGGACCGTTCGATGCTGTACATCCAGATAGAGGGAGCCTATCATTCCGCGAATCGGGGGAACCTCGCGCGCCTCCATTCCCGCATATCGACGAACCTGGCGGAGTTCTCGATCATCACCGTCCTGCTCATAGTCATCTCCATGCTCTTCTTCCGCTCGCGGATGACCATCGAACGCGAAATCAAGGCGCACCGAGACCACCTGGCCGAGTTGGTGGCCGAGAGGACCGACGAGCTGGGCGCGACGAATTCGCGACTGCGAGCCGCGCTCGGCGAGAAGGAAGTCCTCCTCAAGGAGGTGTACCACCGCGTGAAGAACAACCTCGCCATCGTCGCGAGCCTGATCTCGCTTCAGCAGACCGAGGCCAAGCCCGAAAACCTCGAGGAAGCCTTCGACGGCCTTAGCAAGCGCGTGGGGGCGATCTCGCTGATACACGAGCGTCTCTACCGCAGCGCGGACCTGTCGAGCATCGCCTTCAGGGACTACGTGGGGGAGCTCAGCCGGACCCTGATCTATTCCCTGTCCCGGAATCCGGCGGCCATCGCGCTGGACCTCTCCGGCTCCGACGCGAATTTCGGTCCGGACATCCTGGTCCCGCTCGGCCTCATCATCACCGAGCTCGTGACGAATTCGCTGAAATACGCCTTCAAGGGACGGCCGGGGGGTAGGATCGGGATCTCCCTCGCCGAGACGGGCGAAGGTTTCGTCCTCGAGGTCCGGGACGACGGGACGCCGCCCGCCGACAGGAGGACCATACTAGAGAGCAAGTCCCTGGGCGCCATCCTCGTGACCAGCCTCGTGGCGCAGATAGGGGGCAGCCTGGAGCTCGAGCTGTCCGGCGGGACCCGCGCGATCATACGCTTCCCCTACGAGCCAGTCGGGCCGGGCGAGCGGGCCTTCGCGGCCACATAGGCCTTGCGTCTCCCGTCCTTGGGGCCCTCCACGAGGAGGCCCGCGCGGGCGAGGCAGTAGAGTATCTTCCGCGCCCTATCGGAGCCGATGTCGAGGGCCTCGCCGAGGGCGGCCGAGGTCCAGGGAGGGATGAGCGACTTCGGGATTAGGGCGAGCCACTGGCCTCGCGTCCGGAAGGAGCGGGAGGAGAGGACCTCGACGAGCTCGCGGTCGACGGTCCTGTCCCCCTTCCTTCGCCACGAGCCGGAGCCGTCGCGAGTCTTGGTCTCCGCGGTCCTCACGAGCAGGACCTCGATGGTCACGTTGCGCGACGCGATCAGCCCCGCGGCCTTCACGAGCTCGTCGAAGAGGCTGTACAGATCCCCGTGCTTCGGGCTCTTGCGCACGGAGAGGAGCTCTTGGGTCTTCGGGTCGAGGCGGCGGATCTCCCGTTCGACCGATACAGGGTGGACGACGCGGACGCGATGGCCCGCCGCGGCGAGCGCGAGGACCTTGGGCACTATCTTCCCGAGGCTCCCGGTCTGCACCTCGACGAGCTCCCCGTCCGCGCGCACGAGGTCGACCACCTTCCCGCCCACCAGGGCCTCGAGGCGGTCCCCCGGTCCCGCGAGCCGCGCCTTCAGCGCGGAGTGGAGACTGTGCTCGGAGTACAGGTTGATTCCCGATCGTTCGGCCACGAGGGCGGCGCGCGGCGGCGCCGCGCCGCTGAGGCTCGCCTTAGCCAATAATCCCATGCGCCCAGTATGCACGACGCGAGACCGCGAGGCTACGCGCCGCCGACCTGATCGAGCCAGTCGTCGCGGTACGAGCGCACCTTCTCGCGCTTCTCCCCGGGCTTCGACTCGTAGTAGGTCCCGCCGAGGAAGCTCAGGGTGAAGGCGCCGGCGGCTATGCCCCAGGACAGGGCCCCCGCGAGGTCGAGGCTCCCCTCGACGGCGCGGCCCGCCTTGAGCTGCAGCGCGAGGGAGGCGAGGATGCCGCCCGCGAAGGCGTCGCCGCAGCCGGTCGTATCCCCCCGCGGGGAGGAAGGATCGGATCGCGCCCGCGCGGCGCGCCCGCTTACCGGGAACTCCCGCGCCGGGAAAGGCGCGAAGCGGCCCAACCCCGACCAGGCGACCACCGGATCGCCTCCCCGCGACACGACGAAGGCGCCGACGCCGCTGCCCTCGAAGAAGCGGAGCGCCGACGCGAAGTCGCGCTCGCCCGAGAGGCGGAGCGCCTCGTCTCTGTCCATGACGAGGAGGTCGCAGGACTCGTAGGATTCGCGGGGCCCCGGCGAAGGTCCGCCAACAGGTAAAGTTCCGCCGATAGGCGCGGGGCCGCCGAGGGGCCAGGCGCCGATGGGGTCGCGGCGCTCTGCGCGGAAGTCGAAGACGGTGTTGACGAAGGTCAGCGCGCCGCGCGAGCGCGCGAGGGCGAGGACGCCGGGCAGGCCCTCGTGGAGGCCGGGCACGAGGGCGGTTCCGCCTAACGCGACGAGATCGGCATCGAAGAAGCCCTCGCCCAAGTCCGAGGGGAGGAAGCGTTCCGCCGCGCCTATGTCGTTGACGAAGCAGCGCTCCCCCCGGCCGGAGTCCCAGAGCGGGTCCGAGAGGACGAAGGTCGAGGGAGTGCGGCCGGGCAGGGTCCGGAGTCTCGACGCGTCGAGGGGAGTGCGGGCGAGCTTCTCGCGGAGGTCCCGCCCTATGCCGTCGTCGCCCGTCGCGCCCGAGAAGGCGACGGGTATCCCCTCGCCCTCGAGCATCTGCGCCGCGTGGACGAGGGCGACGACCGAGGGGCCGCCGACATTCAGGGCGGGAGGGACCGACCCCGCGATGGCGGGAAGGATGTCGGAGAAGGGCCGTCCCGTGAAGAGCTCGGCGTCCTCGGCGAACACCAGGCGCCCCGGAGACAGGCCGCCGTCGCCCTCGCGGCGCGAGCGCACCCAGGCGAAGGCAGCCGACGAGAAGTCGGCCTTGGGATACAGGATGTCCATGAGGCAGCAACCCGCCCCCGCAATTCGTACCGGCATGAGTACCGCCTATCAAATGTAGCGTTTCAGGTCGGAGGCCAGGAGGCGGAAGGGAGCCTCGTCCTCCTCGATCTCCGGGAAGCGACCGGCGGGCTTGTAGAAGCGGTTGTCGGAGGCGTCGTCGTTGACCGCGCTCACCTCTCCCACCAGGACCCTGCCCTTCCCCGCCTGGCCGTAGAAGCGGTGGTAGACGCCTTGCTCGAGGCAGACGCTCTCGCCGGGGCCGAGGACGATGGACGATCCGGCGCCTATCTCGCGCGCCGTCC
The DNA here is from genome assembly GCA_025355995.1 of Spirochaetaceae bacterium. Lineage (GTDB taxonomy): Bacteria > Spirochaetota > Spirochaetia > Treponematales > Rectinemataceae > UBA1306. Next base: position 45,400 of record JANXYQ010000101.1, read on the forward strand.
CGTCGATGCGGAGGCGCACGCGCCCCTCCGAGAGGCCTTCATCCGGGGTCGAGGCCCAGAGCTGGACGACCAGGCTCCCTCCGCCTCGGACGATGATGTCCTCCATCTTGGACCAATGGAAGTGCAGCGGCGTCTCCTGGCCCTCGCCTACTATCATGATCTTCTCGGCGTAAGTCTTCTTGTCGCGCTTCGGGTTCCCGTTGCGGATGGTGAAGAGGAGGAGGCCCCTGCTGTCGAAATCGTCCGAGCCGAAGTCGGTCAGGTCCCACCCGAGCATGTTGTCGACGATCTCGGACTCGTCCTCGTATCGGCCCTTCCAGTCCGCGGGGGCCCTGAAGGCCCAGGGAGGCAGCCTGAAGCGCATGGACTCGAAGAAGGCCTCCGCCTCGGCGATGCGTCCGTTGATCTCGCTTCTCCGCATTCGGCTTTCCCCCGACCCCGAAGATGACACGCCCGGGCCTCTAACGCAAGCGCTCGGCGCAAGCGCTCGCCACCGCCTTGAAAGGGCGTTCTTCCGCGGAGTAATATCCTTCGAATGGTGCCCGCGGCGACGCGAGGCGCAAGGAGGCATATGATGAAACGTGGCATCGCTCTCGCACTTACGCTCGCCGCCGCCCTGATCGCCCTCGGCGCCGCCGCCGGGGCGCAGGCGACGAAGCTTCCCGACCTCAAGGGCAGGACCATCGTCGCGGTCACCGAAAACGCGTTCTTCCCGCTCAATTTCGCCGACCCGAAGACCGGCAAGGGCATAGGCTGGGAGTACGACGCCGTCAACGAGATCGGCAAGCGCCTCAACGCGAAGATATCCTGGAAGCTCTCCAGCTGGGACACCATGATCCAGGCCATCCGCGACGGCCAGTTCGACGTCGGCATGGACGGCATCTCGATCACCGACGAGCGAAAGGCCCAGGTGGATTTCTCCGACCCCTATATGATCGTGCTGCAGTACATGCTCGTCAGGGCCGACGAGAAGCGCTTCACGGACCCCAAATCCTTCGCGGCCGACCCCAAGCTCCTCATCGGCGCCCAGGCCGGCACGACCAATTTCTACTCGGCCGTCTACGACGTACTCGACGGCGACGAGAAGAACCCCCGCATCAAGATCTTCGAGACCTTCGGCGCCTCGGTCCAGGCCCTCCAGGCGGGCGACGTCGACATGGTCCTCATGGACGCCGGCTCGAGCAAGGGCTTCATCGGCGCGAACCCCGGCAAATACAAGACCGTGGGAGACCAGATCGGCGGCAGCGACTCCTACGGCTTCATCTTCAAGAAGGGCTCCGATCTCGAGGCCCCTATCAACGCGGCCCTCGCCGCGATGAAGGCTGACGGGACCCTCGGCAAGCTCACGATGAAATGGTACGTCGAGTACAAGCCATAAAAACGCGACTACTGTCGACGCGACTACTGTCGCGAATGCCCTGGTGGCTCGTCGCCCTCGCCGGCCTCGGGATTTTCGCAATAGTCTCCTTCCTGGCCTCGCCGGGCTATAGGATAATCCTGGGGGCCGTCGCGAGCGGCCTCGGCGTGACCGTAACGGTTTCGCTCATCGCGTACGGCTTCTCCGTCCTCCTCGGTCTCGCCCTGGGCCTGCTGCGGTCCTCGCCCTTCAGGCCCGCCCGCGAGGCCGCCACCTTCTACATCGAGCTGGTGCGCGGTCTGCCCATGCTCGTCATCCTGTACTACATCGCCTTCGTCGGCGCCCCGGCCCTCGCCGCCGCCCTCAACTGGCTCCTCGCCCCCCTCATCAGGGCCGGCCTCCTCGAAGCGATAAAGTCGCGGAGCTTCGACTTCGCGACCAGAGCGGTCCTCGCGCTCACGCTGGGCTACGGGGCCTTCATTGCGGAAATCTTCCGCGCCGGAATAGAGAGCGTGGACAAGGGCCAGGTGGAGGCGGCCTACGCCCTCGGCATGACGCGGTCCCAGGCCATGCTGCGGGTCATCCTGCCCCAGGCCATCCGCAACGTGCTGCCCGCCCTCGCGAACGAATTCGTCGCCATAATCAAGGACTCGGCCCTCGTCTCGGTCCTCGGCGTCCAGGACATCACCCAGCTAGGGAAGGTCTACGCGGCCTCGACCTTCCTCTTCTTCGAGACCTACAACGCAGTCGCCTTCTTCTATTTAATCCTCACGGTGAGCCTCTCGCTCCTCGTCCGGACCCTCGAGCGCAATCTCAAGATCGGGAGGAGGAGCCATGCCTAGCGACACGCCCCCGAGGGCGGCCCTCGTGCTGCAGAGCGACTTCGGCGTATCCGACGGCGCGGTCTCGGCCATGTATGGGGTCGCCTTCAAAGTCGAGCCTTCCCTTCGCATCTTCGACCTCACGCACGAGATCCCGCAGTACGACATATGGGAAGCCTCGTACCGGCTCGTGCAGACCGTGGGCTACTGGCCCGCGGGCACGGTGTTCGTATCGGTCGTCGACCCCGGCGTGGGCAGCTCGCGGCGCTCGGTCGCCGTCCGCACGCGCACCGGCCAGGTGATCGTGACGCCGGACAACGGCACCCTCACCCACGTGAAGCTCCTCCTCGGCATCGCCGAGGCCAGGGAGCTGCGCGAGGAGGGCAACAGGCTCTCCGGCTCCGAGCTCTCCTACACCTTCCACGGCCGCGACGTATTCGCCTACACCGGCGCGAGGCTGGCGACCGGTAGGGTGGCCTTCGCCGACCTGGGACCGGAGATCGACCCCGGCAGCCTCGTCGAGCTGGCGCACGGGACGGCGAGTCGCGAGGGGGACATCGTCTCGGGCACGATCGACGTGCTCGACGTGCGCTTCGGGAGCCTCTGGACCAACATCACCCACGAGCTCTTCACCGAGCTGGGCGTCGACTACGGGCGCCGCGTCGAGGTCGCGATCCGCAACGACACGCGCGAGCTGTACCGGAACACGATGGCCTACGAGCGCTCCTTCGCCGACGTCAACGTGGGCGAGCCCCTGGTCTACATCAATTCCATACTCAACGTCGCCGTCGCCATCAATCAGGGTTCCTTCTCGCGCGCCTACAACATCGGCACCGGCCCCTCCTGGAAGATCTCCTTCAGGAAGGCGCCGCGCATAGTCTACGAATGAGCGCCGCCCGGCGCGAAGCCCTCCCGATCGAGCCCTACCTCCCCGAGATCGCCCGCCTCCTAGGCGAGGCGGGCGCCCTCGTCCTCGCGGCCGAGCCGGGAGCGGGCAAGACCAGCCTCGTTCCGCCGGCCCTCGCCAACGCGATGGCGGGTGCCGCGGCGGGCAAGGTCCTCGTCATGGAGCCCAGGCGGGTCGCGGCGGTGGCCGCCGCCGCGCGCATCGCCGAGCTCTGGGGCAAGAGGCTCGGCGACGAGGTCGGCTATCGCGTGCGCGGGGAGTCCTCGACGAGCCCGCGCGCCCGGATCGAGGCGGTGACCCCCGGCGTCCTCCTGCGCATGATCCAGTCGGACCCCGGCCTCGAGGAGGTCGGCTGCGTCGTGCTGGACGAATTCCACGAGCGCTCGGCCCAGGCCGACCTGGCCTTCGCCCTCCTAGCCCAGTCGCGGCAGCTCAGACCGGGGCTGCGGCTCCTCGCCATGTCCGCGACGATGGATACCTCGAGAGCCGCCTCCGCCCTCGGCGCGATGGTCCTCGAAGTGCCCGGCAGGACCTTCCCAATAGAGACGCGGTACTCGAGGCTTCCCGAGGGCCGGGGCTCCGAGGCCGCGCCGGCCCAGGCGCGGGCCCTCGCCCGCGCGGCCCTCGACCTGATCGACGAGGCCGGCGGGGACGTCCTGGTCTTCCTTCCCGGCGCCGCGGAAATCGCTCGGGCGGCAGCCGAATTCTCCGCCCTCGCCGGCTCGCGGGGACCCGGCGGCCGGCAGGTCCAGGCCGTGGCCCTCCACGGCTCCCTACCCCTCGAGGAGCAGCGCAGGATCCTCTCCCCGCCGGCCGGCGCGCCGCTGCGCGCGATCTTCGCGACCTCGGTCGCGGAGACCAGCCTCACCGTCCCCCGCGTCCGGGCGGTGGTGGACTCGGGCCTGGCGAGGCTCTCGCGCTTCCAGCCGCGGGCCGGCCTCAACCGGCTCGTGACCGAGCGCGAGGCCCAGGACCGCGCCGACCAGAGGCGCGGCCGCGCGGGCCGCCTCGGGCCCGGCATCTGCCTGCGCGCCTGGGGTCCTTCCGAGGTCCTGCCGACGCGCACGGAACCGGAACTCCTCCGCGCCGAGCTCTCCGGGCTAGTCCTCGAGGCCGCGCTCTGGGGAACGCCCGGAAGGCTGGACCTGGACTGGCTCGACCCTCCGCCCGAGGGAGCGTGGAGGGCAGGACAGGAGCTCCTCGTCGAACTCGGCGCCCTGTCGGAGGACTTCGCGCCTACCCCCTTCGGCAGGAAGATGGCGGCCCTAGGCACCGAACCGCGGCTAGCAGCCCTCGTCCTGCGCGGCGCGGAGGCCGGCGAGGGCTGGATGGCCTGCCTCGCGGCCTCCCTCCTCTCTGAGCGGGGCGGGAGCGGCGACCTCGCCCAGGGCATGGAGGACGCGGCCTCGGGACGGGCGAGCCGCGACGGGCCGACTATCACCGAGGCGAGGCGGCTCGCGAGATCGGCGGGCATTCCCCCAAGGGGGGCCTCGGGACGCGATGTCAGGCCTGAGGCCCTCGGCCCGCTGCTCGCCGCAGCCTTCCCCGACCGCATCGCCCAGAGGACCGAGTACCGGGGGACGAACGCCAGCTTCCGGATATCCGCGGGGCGCCTGCTGCGCGCCTCCGGTCCCCTCGCCCAGGCCCCGTGGATCGTGGCCCTCGACGCCGACGCGGGGGCGTCGGAGGGCAAGGTCTACTCCGCCTGGGCCCTGGCCGAGGACGAGGCATTAGGGGCCCTCGAAAGCCGTTCGAAGGAAGTCGTGGAAGTGGAGTGGAGGGGCCTCGAGCCGAGGGTAAGCCGATCCAGGCGAGTCGGGGCCATCGCCCTATCGTCCGGCTCCGCCGGCAGGCCCTCCCGCGGCGAGCTCGCCTCCCTGCTGACGTCGCGCATCGCGTCCGAGGGCCTCGGCATCCTGCCCTGGGAGGAGGGGGCGGTCGAGGCCCTCGCGCGCCTGCGCTTCTTCGCTGGCGACGCTGCTGTCGCCGGCGACGCTGCCGTCGCCGGCGACCCATCGGCCCGCGGCGGGATGGACGAGGCCTCGCTGACGGACGCAGCCCTCCGCGAGAGGGCTGCCGAATGGCTAGGGCCCTTCCTGCTCGAGGGGGGCGGCCCCGTACTCGACGGCCCCTCGCTCAAGAAGGCCGTAACCACCCTCGCGCCCCGGGCCATCAAAGGCGACCTGGATCGCGCCGCACCCGAGAGGATCGAACTGCCCTCGGGCTCCTCGCGCCCAATCTGCTATCGCGGCCAGGGCGGCCCCTTCGTCGAGGCCAGGGTCCAGGAATTCTTCGGCCTCGCCGAGCATCCGCGCCTACGCGGCCGGCCCCTCGTCCTCAAGCTCCTCGACCCGGGCGGCAAGCCCCTCCAGGTGACCTCCGACCTGCCCGGCTTCTGGAAGGGCTCCTGGACTCAGGCGCGCAAGGACCTGCGGGGGCGCTATCCCAAGCACGAATGGCCCGAGGACCCCGCCGGCGCCGCGCCGAGCCGTTCGGGGATCAAGAGGAAACAGAAATGACGGTTGTGTGAAGCCGAGAGCCGCCCATACGATAGGAGATAGGCAAGAACGCGCAGCCCGCATATCGAATGAAGGCTTGACGCGGAGCGCAGACACGGTAAACTGAGGACCTGTCGGTTTGGAAATACCTAGATTGGTTTGGGTATCCAGGAATTCCCGGACAATAAACTTTCATCGCAGGATGCTAGAAAAAAACATTTCAAGGAGTGGACAGATGCGAAAATAGTCTCTTGGGGCGGATTTTCCTTAGTCCTCGCGTTGGGGTTGAGTTTGGTAAGTTGCCCCCAGAATATAAATGTTGGAGCAAACGGCTACTCCGTCACCTACAATGGGAATGGCAACTCCAGCGGTTCCGCGCCCACGGATGGTACTGCCTATCAGCAAGGGGATACCGCAACAGTCTTGGGAAATACGGGAAGCCTCGTGAAGACTGGGTACAGTTTTAACGGTTGGAATACCATAGCCGATGCAAGCGGCACGGCATATGCCATTGGCGCGAAAATAGAAATCGAATCGGCCAACGTCATCCTCTATGCAAATTGGGTAGTAATTCCGCTTAGCGAAGTTTCTGGACTAAGCGCCGACTACGGAAACACGCGAGCCAAGCTGAGTTGGACCGAGCCCAGCGATTCCGCTTTTACCGGCGTAGAAATTCGCGCATCCGGCTTCACGACCGTCGCCGTGAGCAAGGGGACAAAAAGCCAGGCTATTCTTGGCTTGACCAATAATACGACGTATACATTTAAAGTCGTGTCTGTATACAGCGACAATTCAAAATCTAGTGGAGTTACGATCGCGGTGACTCCCAACGGGAGCGCTGGCGTAAATCTGATCGAAAATGGCAATTTCGCCGACGGGCTGAGATCCTGGAATAAGAATTTAGGGAAAGATTGGGGATCCGGGCTAACCGGGAACGCGACGGTTTCGGTCGCCTCGGGTGTACTCGATATTAATGTGGTAAGCGTCGATTCAGGCAACCCCACCGACATTCAAGTCAACCAAACTAGCCCAGGATTTCTCCTCAGCAATGGATTTACGTATAAAGTTACATTAACGGCAAGGGCTGACAGCTCTGATACGATTGGTGTCTCTGTATGGGAGAATGGTCATGATACTAACAATAATGGCTAATTTTGGAACGCATACGGGGGGTATCAATCATTTAGCCTCACTACTTCAGCGCAAGTTTTCACGTATACTATCACCATGACTGAATCTAACAACGATGCGGGGTTGTGTTTCTTTTGCGGGTATGCCACTGGGAATATTTATATAAGCGATGTATCCGTAGTGCAGCAATAGGACTTCATTTGCCATCCCTGGTCCCCCGACCAGACTTTTTGTTCACCGCGACCGCCGCTATCATAAGTATGAGCGCGGCCAGGATGTACAGGTCGGCCAGGTTCATGATGCCGGTTCGGAGCCGGCCTATGCCGAAGTTGAGGAAATCCCGGACTTCGCCGTAGGCGATCCGGTCGACTAGATTGCCGATGCCGCCGGCGGCGATGAGCACTACCGTCGCGACATCGGCCCCTCCCCTCCGGCCGGGGGCCCGGCCCGAGCCCAGGTGGCGCAGGACCGACCAGCCGAGGAAGGCGAGGACGGCCACGGGCAGCGCGACGAGGAGGACGATCCTGAGCGCCGGAGGCAGGCCGCTCCCGAGGGAGAGGAAGGCCCCGCGGTTGCGCGTGAATATCAGCACCGCGAAATCGCCGAGCAGCCTCACGGTCCCGCGTCCCGCCAGGCGCGAGGCCGCGAGGGCCTTGGTCCACTGGTCCACGGCGACGAGGGCGAGTGCGGAAACGGCCATAAGGCCGCCCAGGACGGGCTTCGAAGGAGCTTTCATGAGGTTCCCCTTTCGGTAGGAGCCGAGTATATCCATAAAGCCCCCTATATCGTCAGTAGGCAGTTTACCTCCCCGCCCGCCCTGTATATCTTTACCTCGATGTATAGGCCCCTGGAACTCCTGTCCGAAGCCGGCGTCTCTGTCCGCGAGGCTTCGTTCACGGCCCTCGACGCCTATCTCGGCCTGAAGCCAGCCCCGATCCGCTTCGCGCTGGCGCTCTGCGCCCTCCAAGACCTCGCGAGGGCTTTCGACTCTCTCCGCTACCCAGGGACCCATTACGCGGACGCCGCGATAGACCTCAAGGATATCCCGGACACGGAGACGGGGGCCTCGGGCGCGGGCACTCTCTACATACGCTGCGCCGATTCGGACAAATCCGCCGACGCCGCGGCCTTCGCTCCCCTCGACCTCCTCCGCGACCCCGGGCGGGACGTGTACATCGACCCGAAGGAGGTCTACTACGGCCTACGCGGGAAGTCGGTCGCGATGCGCCGCTCCCCCTCGGACCAAGGGCTATTCGAGGCCGCGGTCCTCGTCTCCCGCTACCCCTACGAGCTCGAGGGCGAGTCTCTCCCCGGCCTCCCTCGCGACTTCGGCGTCGAGGCCCAGCGCGACATCCTCACCCTCATGCTCACAGGGCCGACCCCCGAGCGAGGCCTCGAGCTCCTGCGCAAGTCCGGCTTCGTGGACGCCTATTGGCCGGAGCTCGCCGGCCTCGCGGGCCTCGACCAATCCAAGGAATTCCATCCCGAGGGCGACGCTTGGGCGCACACGCTGGAGACCTTCCGTCACCGCAAGCTGCCGGCCTTGAACCTCTCCCTCGCCCTCCTCCTGCACGACGCCGGCAAGCCCAGGGCCGAGCAGGTCGACGGCAGGAAATTCGACCGACACGCCGAGATCGGCCGCTCGATCGCGGAGCGCTTCCTCCTCCGCCTCGGCTTTGCGACCTCGATCGTCAACGACGTGTCCTTCCTCGTGCGCTACCACATGATGCCCGCCGCCCTGCCCCGCCTGCCCGCCAACCGGGTTGAGGGAGTGATCGACGACCCGCGCTTCCCCATTCTCCTCGAGCTGTACAAGTGCGACGAGCTCTCCACCTTCCGCGGGCCCGACGGCTACTACGAGGCCTGCGCCGCCTACAAGGCCTACCTCAAGAACTCGCGCAACCCCTGGCGCGGCGCGGACGGCAAGAAGCTCGCGCGCCTGTACCTTGAGCCGGATAGACCGCGCTAGCGGCCACTACAATGCAATTCCTTACTGGCATAGCCAAGCGTTTGGACGCGAACGCCCGCTCGGGCGGAACCCCGAAGGGGCCCTGTGGCTCCCCGCCTGGTCGAAGGGCGCGGGAAAATTCAACGCGAGCGTCATCAGGCATATCTACTTCGGCTTTCTGTCGATGATGTGCGCGAACTCCGTATTCCCGCACCTCGTCGCGACCATCGCCCCGAGGAAATACGCCCCGGGCTCCCTGACGGGAATCTTCTTGAACGCTCCGCTCTCGCTGAAGCCCCTGCTCGCTATCGGCGGTCGCCTATCGAGGCACGGCGGGAACCGCGTCACTCGATCGAAAACCGAAGGGCCTGCAGGTCGCGGTTTCGCGAGGACGAGCCGACGAGGGCGGTGAAGGCGCCCTTCTCGACGACCCTGCGGCCCTCGGCGTCGATTATCCACAGCTCCGAGGCGGGAACCTCGAGGGCGACCGTCCTGGCCTCGCCGGCGGCGAGCTCGACGCGAGCGTACGCGACCAACTCGCGCCGCGCCCAGGTGGCGGAGGTCACCTCGTCCTCGACATAGAGCTGGACGATCTCCACGCCCGCGCGGCTGCCCGCGTTGCGCAGCGGCACTTCGACCCGCAGGGTGCCGCCTGGGGAGAGCCGGTCGGCGCTCAGCGACGGAGCGCCGTACTCGAAGCGGGAGTAGCCGAGCCCGAAGCCGAAGGAGAAGGCGGGGTCCTGGGTCAAGTCCGCATAACGCGTCCCGTGCTGGCCCCGGACCTGGTTGTAGTACACCGGCTGCTGCCCCGCGTGGAAGGGCATCGAGACGGTGAGCTTGCCACAGGGGTTTATGGCGCCGAAGATAGCCTCGGCCAGGGCCTGGCCGCCCCTCATGCCGGGGTTGAAGCACTCGATGATGGCGGCTGCGCCGAGGATGGCCCTCGGCAGCACTAGGGGCTTGCTCGCCACGAGGACGACGATCGTCGGGACGCCGAGGGCCGCCGCGCGGTCGGCCAGGTCGACCTGGCCGTCGCGCAGCTCGAGGGTGGCCGTGCTCTTGCCCTCGCCGACGTACTCGAGGTTGTCGCCGACGACGAGGACGACCAGGTCGGCGCCTTCGGCCTCGCCGGGCCCGAGGATCCTCCAGCCGGACGGCAGGAGGGCCTTGATCCCGTCCAGGGGCGTTACGATCGAGGCGCGCGGGTGACCGGCGCCGCTCGGGCTCGTCATCTGGCCTGAGCCTAGGCTCCAGTCCCCGAGCAGGGCGAGGGGATCGTCGGCGTTTGGCCCGAGCACCGCGATCCTCCGGGGCCGCGAGGGATCCAGGGGCAGGAGGGGCGCCCCGTCGACCGTGTCGTTCTTCAAGAGGACCAGGGACTCGTGGGCGGCGCGCAGGTTGAGCGCGGCATGCTCCGCGCAGCCGATCGTCTTCGCGATGCGCTCGCTATCGCTCTTGCCGGGATCCTCGAAGAGGCCGAGGCGGAATTTCAGGGCAAGGACGCGCCTGACGGTCGCGTCCAGCTCGGCCTCGGTAAGGAGCCCGCGCTCCAGCGCCGCGAGGCAGCCCTCGAAGAATTTCGGCGTGGCCATGATGAGGTCGTTGCCGGACTTGAGGGCGAGGGCCGCGGCCTCGGCGAAGTCGGCGCAGACCTTCTGGTCGTCGACGAGCCTGCCCACGTTGTCGTAGTCTGTTACGAGGATGCCCTCGAAGCCCCACCCCTCCTTGAGCACCTCTACGAGGAGCCAGCGGTTGACCGTCGACGGCAGGCCGTCGATGGATTGGTAGCCGGTCATGAAGGCCATGCAGCCCTCTCGCGCGGCTCGCTCGAATGGCGGCATGAAGTACGAGAGCAGCTTGCGGCGCGAGAGCTCCGCCTCGGAGGCGTCGCGGCCGCCCAGGGTCTCGGAGTAGCCCGCGTAGTGCTTGGCCGTCGCGAGCACCGCCTCCGGGTCGTCCAATCCCTTGCCCTGGTAGCCGCGGATCATCGCCGACGCGAATTCGCCGATCAGGAAAGGATCCTCGCCGAAGGTCTCGTCGATCCTGCCCCAGCGCAGGTCGCGCGCCAGGCAGAGCACGGGCGAGAAGGTCCACTTGATGCCCGTAGCGCGCATCTCCCTGGCCGTGACCCGCGCTACCTCCTCGAGGAGGCCCGTGTCCCAGCTGCAGGCGAGGGCGAGCTGGGTCGGGAAGATCGTGGCCCCGGCCCAGAACGAGTGCCCGTGTATGCCGTCGTCCGCCATCAGGACGGGGATGCCCAGGCGGGTGCGCAGCGAGGCCTCGATGGCCGCGCCCGCCTCCGCGCCGTTGAGGTGGAAGAGGGAGCCCACGCCCATGCGGCCGATCGCGCCCTGCATGTCGTAGCGGCCGTCCAGCTGCATGAGCTGCCCGACCTTCTCGCGCGCGCTCATGCGCGAGAGGAGGTCTTCGACGCGCTCCGACAGGGAGGCCGAGGGGTCGCGGAATACGGGTGCGTCCATGGGAGCGCCCTACTTTTCTACGCCGGTGACGACGATGCCCTGCATGAAGAAGCGCTGGGTGAAGAAGAATATCACGACGGGGACTATGCAGGACATCACGGTCGCGGCCTGCACCAGCGAGATGTGCGTGCTGTATTGGCCCTGAAAGAGCCCGAGGCCGATGGTGATCGGGTAGAGCTTGTCCCGGCCGGCGAGGTAGACGATCGGGTTGAAGTAGTCGTTCCAGCAGTAGAAGAAGTTGAAGAGCCCGGCAGCCACGAGGGCGGGCACCGACTGCGGCAATATGATCCGGTAGAGGATCTGTATGGGGTTGGCCCCGTCGATCCTGGCGGCGTCGTCCATCTCCTGCGGGATGCTCATGAAGAATTGCCGAAGGAGGAAGATATTGTAGGCGTTGGCGAAGAAGGCGGGCACGATGAGGGGCAGCCAGGTCCCGACCCATCCCAGCTTCTGGAAGATGATGTAGGTCGGGATGAGGGTGATGGCCGTCGGCAGGATCATCGTGGACATGACGATGATGAACAGGAAATTCTTGCCGGGGAAGTTGTGCCGCGAGAAGCCGTAGGCGACGAAGGAGGAGGAGAGGAGGACCCCGATCGTGTTGAGGATGGCGTAGACCAGGGTATTCCGGAGGAGGAGGGCGAAGTTGATGGTCTTCCAGGCGGTGGGATAGTTCTCGAAGTGGGGATCGAGCCTCATGACGGGCTTGAGAGTGCGCCAGTTCCCCTCCCACGCGATCGGCGGACCGGAAGGGTTGGCCGGGTCGACGAAGGTCGTGCTCGCCCTCGTCTTGTCGAGGGCGGCGAGCACCCGGGGCCGGCCGTCGATCTGCACCTCGTAGAGCTCCAAGGCCTTCCCCTGGTAGGACAGGGTCGTGGGGCTCTTTGGCAGGAGGGCCTGGGTGGTGGACGATACCTGGGCCTCGGTCTTGACCGACATAACGAGGCCGTAGATGAGCGGCACCAGGAATACCAGTAGGGCGCCTATGACGACTATGGTGATGATGCCGCGCTTCGCGCCGCGGCTCGCTCTCTTGCCGGCCCTCATCGCTTTTCCCCCGCGTAGTAGACCCAGCGCCTCTGCGTCGCGAAGAGGATCGCGGTAAAGAGGAGGCCGATCAGGAATATGAGCCAGGCCAGGACGGCGCCGTAGCCCATGTTGAAGTAGGCGAAGCTCTGCCTGTAGAAGTACACCATGATGAAGTTGGTCCGGCCGCCCGGATATCCGGTGCCGTTGTTGATGACGTAGGGCACCGTGAAGTACTGCAGGAGCCCTATCAGCCCCACGATCAAGTTGAAGAAGATCACCGGGGTGAGCATGGGCAGGGTTATGCGGAACATCTGCCGCCACCAGCTCGCGCCGTCGACCTCCGCCGCCTCGTAGAGCTCGGTGGGCACTCCCTGCAGGCCGGCGAGGAAGATTATGAAAGTATTGCCCACGCCCCAGAGGGTGATGAACGAGTAGGTGACGTAGATGAGGGCGGGGTTGTCGGTCCAGCGGATGCCGGAGGCGCCCGAGAGGGGCAGGCCGGTGATCGCGGCCAGGATCTTGTCGACCCAGCCGGTCTGCGCGTTGAGGGCGCCGATCCACATGATGGCCGAGGCGACGAGCGGGATCATGGTCGGGAGGTAGAAGAGGGTCCGGAACAGGGACTTCCCGAGGAGGTGCTTGGAGTTGAGCACCACGGCGAGGGCGAAGGCGAAGACGAAGGTGGCCGTGAGGCTGATCGGGATAAAGGACAGGATCTTGAGGACGCTGGCGAGCGCCTCCTTGTCCCCCACGAAGGCGCGGATCCAATTGGCGAAACCGACGAAGGAGGCCTTCTCCGGGGTCGCGGGGTTGAAGTCGGTGAAGGAGAAGGCCAGGGAGGCGACCATCGGCGCGAGGTAGAGCACGATGAAGCCGAACAGCCAGGGCGCGATGAAGAGATAGCCCCAACGGCGCTCCCAGAACCGCAGATTCGCCAATCGCTTTGCCATTCTCGTCCCTCTCCCCGCTTGATGGAATCGTCGGAAGCCGGGGGGGGGGG
>JANXYQ010000010.1 GCA_025355995.1 Spirochaetaceae bacterium
CAACCCGAAGGAGTCGGTCCTGACGATTCCCGCGGGCACAGTCGTGAAATTCGCCACCTACGGCGAACTGGTCATCCAGACCGGCGGGCAGCTCAACGCCGTCGGCGACGCGCTATCGCACATAGTCTTCACGTCCATCAAGGATGATTCCGCCGGCGGCGATTCCAATCTCGACGGCACTGCGTCTAGTCCGGCCAAAAACGATTATAATGACACGCTCATCCATGGCAACAGCTCGACTGTCGATTACTGCGAATTCCGGTATGCCGGGACCGGCCTCTATGTCGATGCCAATTCCGTCAAGGTTACCAACTCCATTTTCGCCAACAACGGAGTCTCCTCGACGAGCGGTTTCGGGCTCGATGTCTCTCATGCCGGTTCGACATTCACCATGAACAACAACACATTTTACGGCAATTATCGGCCGCTCGCTATCGGCTTCTCTCAGCCTGTGGATTCCACGAGCGTCTTCCACTCTGGCAGCCTGGTTAATAAATATCCTGGAATCTGGGTAGGCTCCGATCTAGCGACTTCTGTTACCCAATCCAATACCGAGGTCGCCTATGTCCTTCCCGACACTACGACCTACATCAACACAGGAATTACTTTGACGCTAACATCCGGCGTCTGCTTCAAGTTCGCGGGAGTCTACGGCGAACTCCATGTTAATTCCGGAGGCTTCATCAATCCTACGACCCTTGCGACCTTCACTTCGATCAAGGATGACAGCGTGAAGGGCGACACCAATGGCGACGGCACCGCCTCGACTCCGGCCTCGGCAGATTGGGTCGGCCTCTATGACGCAAATATCACGGGGTATAGGGCGACCTCTGGATCGTATGTAATAAACTACTCATATTACTGAGCCATAAACCGTAGCCCCTAACGGCATCTGTCAAAAAGGCGGATGCCGTTTCTGTTTATAAACGCAGGCAGCAAATCTACAGCGCGCTTTTCACTCTCCCTCCTCCTCCTATATACTCGCTCCCGATGGAAAAGACCGAAGCCTACCACGCCCTCGAGGCGGCCGCCTGCGAGCGCATCCTCATCCTCGACGGGGCCATGGGCACGCTCTTCCAGGGCCTCAGCCTGACCGAGGAGGACTTCCGCGCGGGGCCGCTCGCGGGGCATGGGCAGTCGCTCAGGGGCGACAACGACGCCCTGTGCCTGAGCAGGCCCGATGTCGTCGAGGGCGTGCACCGCGCCTACCTTGAGGCGGGCTCGGACATAATCACGACGAACAGCTTCGGAGGGAACCGGATCAGCCAGGCCGATTACGGCGCCGAATCATTCGCCGCCGATATGGCGAGGGAATCCGCCCGCATCGCCCGCCGCGCGGCCGACGATTTCACGGCCCGGAACCCGGGGCGCAGGCGCTTCGTCGCGGGCTCCCTGGGGCCGACCAGCAAGACCCTGTCCGTCTCGCCCGACGCGGGCGATCCTGCCCACCGCTCCCTGGGCTTCGACGAGCTGGCCGCGGCCTACAAGGAGGCCGCCTCCGCCCTCCTCGATGGCGGGGCCGACATCCTCCTGCTCGAGACTATATTCGACACCCTGAACGGCAAGGCGGGGATCTACGCCATCCTCTCGCTTTTCGAGGAACGGGGCAGGCGCTGGCCGCTGATGATCTCCGGCACCATCGTGGACAAGGCGGGCCGCACCCTCTCGGGCCAGACGCCCGCGGCCTTCCTCGCCTCCGTCTCCCACGCTCGCCCGCTGGCGCTAGGTTTCAACTGTTCGCTGGGAGTCGAGGCCCTCCTCGCCCGGGCCGAGGAGATAGCGGCGATCTCGCCCTTCGGCCTGAGCGTCTACCCGAACGCGGGGCTGCCCAACGCGGAGGGCGGCTACGACGAGGCGCCCGAGCTCTTCGCAACGGCCTTCTCGCGTTTCGCGCGCGAAATCGGCATCAACTACGCGGGCGGCTGCTGCGGCACCAAGCCCGCCCACGTCCGCGCCATGGCCGATGCGCTCGCGGACATCGAGCCCAGGAAAATCCCCGAGCGGCGTCGCCTAACCTCCCTCTCTGGCCTCGAGGCCCTGGACATCGGTCCGGGCAGCCTCTTCGTCAACGTCGGCGAGAGGGCCAACGTCTCGGGCTCGAAGAAATTCGCCCGCCTGTTGCGCGAGGGTAAGCGCGAGGAGGCCGTCCGCGTGGCGACCGAGCAGGTCGAGGCGGGAGCCCAGGCGGTCGACGTCAACGTGGACGACCCCATCATGGATTCGGGCCTGGAGCTGCGCGCCTTCCTGAACATAGCCGCCGGGGAGCCCGACCTCGCGAGGGTACCGGTGATGATCGACTCCTCGAGCTTCCCCACCATCCTCGCGGGCCTGCGCTGCGTGCAGGGCAAGTGCATCGTCAACTCGATCAGCCTGAAGGAGGGGAGCGGGGCCTTCCTCGACAAGGCCCGAGAGATAGCCAAGTTCGGGACCGCCGTGGTCGTGATGGCCTTCGACGAGGAGGGCCAGGCGGCGACCCTCGAGCGCCGACTCTCCATCCTCGAGCGGGCCTACCGCCTCCTCGTCGAGGAGGCGGGCTACTTCCCCGAGGACGTCATCCTCGACCCGAACATCTTCGCGGTGGGCACCGGCATCGACGAGCATCGGCGCTATGCGATCGAGTACTTCGAGGCGACCCGCTTCCTGAAGGACAGGCTGCCGGGCGCCCTCGTCTCGGGCGGCGTCTCCAACGTGTCCTTCTCTTTCCGCGGCAACGACGCGCTACGCGCCGACATCCACACGGTCTTCCTCTATCACGCGAAGGCCGCGGGCATGGATCTCGGCATAGTGAATCCCGCCCAGCTGGGCATCTACGACGAGATAGAGAGCTCCCTGCGCGAGAGGATCGAGGACCTCCTCCTCGACCGCAGGCCCGACGCTACCGAGCGCCTCCTGGAAATAGCCGCCGGAATGTCCGGCGAGGCGCCGGTGGCCGAGGGCCGGGAGCCCGAGTGGCGGCTCCTGCCTACCTCGGAGCGCCTCGTGCACGCCCTGGTCAACGGGCTCTCCGAATGGGCGGCCGCGGACGCCGACGAGGCCCGGCTCGCGTTGGGCGGCGCCATAGAAGTCATCTCCGGGCCTTTGATGGCTGGCATGAACAGGGTGGGCGAGCTCTTCGGCGCGGGCAAGATGTTCCTGCCCCAGGTCGTGAAGAGCGCCCGCGTCATGAAATCCGCGGTGGCCGTCCTCCTTCCCCACCTCAAGGACGGCACCGGCGCCCTGACCCTGCGCGGCAAGCTCGTCATAGCGACGGTGAAGGGCGACGTCCACGATATAGGCAAGAACATCGTCTCGGTGGTGCTGCAGTGCAACGGCTACGAGATGATCGACCTGGGCGTCATGACTCCCTGCGAGGACATCCTCGACACCGCTCAGCGCGTCGGGGCGGCCGCGGTGGGGCTATCCGGCCTCATCATGCCCTCCCTCGAAGAGATGACGCGCGTAGCCAAGGAGATGGAGCGCCGCGGCATGAGCATCCCCCTCCTCATCGGCGGCGCGGCGACGAACCCGACGCATACCGCGCTCAAGATCGCGCCCGTCTACTCGGGCTCCGTAGCCAACGTGCGGGACGCCTCCCTCGCGCCGGGGGTCCTCGATCGCCTCCTGGACCCGGAGGGCGGGGCCCTCTACGCGGCGGAGCTAGCCTCGAGCCACGCCAGGCTGAGGGAGTCCCAGCGCGAGAGGTCCGAGGCGGCCCGCAGCTTGAGCCTCGCCGAGGCCCGGCGCCGCGCGCCGCGCTTCGACTACTCGGCTTACTCGCCTCCGCAGCCTCGGATGAGGGACGTCGTCGAGCTGAGGCCCCAAATATCCGAGCTCACGCCATACATCGACTGGAGCTTCTTCTTTTACGAATGGTCCATGAAGAAGCCCTATCCCGCCATCCTCGATGATCCGGAATACGGGCCCGAGGCGCGCAGGCTCCAGGCCGAGGCGCTCTCGATGCTCGGCCGGATGGAGGCCGAGGGACTCGTCTCCGCCGCCGGGCTCTGCCGGATACTGCCCGCCGCCTCGTCGGGCGACGACGCGATCCTCTATCGAGACGAGTCGCGGGGGGCCGAGCTCCTGCGCCTTCCCTTCTTGCGGCAGCAGCGCGTCAAGGACGACGGCACGCCCCAGCTCTGCCTCGCGGACTACCTCGCGCCGGAAGCCTCGCCCTCGGGGGCTCGCGACTGGCTCGGGGTCTTCGCGGTCACGGCGGGCCTGGGCCTGGACGTCGCCGCTCGGAGGATGGAGGCGGCGGGCGACGACTTCGGCGCGATCATGGCCAAGATCCTCTGCGACCGCCTCGCCGAGGCCTTCGCCGAAAAGCTGCACGAGGAAGTCAGGCGCCGCATATGGGGCTACGCCGCGGACGAGGATATCCCGCCCGCGGAGCAGCGCAAGGAAGGCTACAGGGGCATACGGCCCGCGCCCGGCTACCCCGCCTGCCCAGACCACAGGGACAAGGCGGCGATACTGGAGGCCCTCGGCGCAGAGGAGAGGATAGGCATGAGCCTGACGGAGAGTTACATGATGCAGCCGGCCGCCTCGGTCTCGGGCTTCTATTTCAGCCATCCCGAGACGAAGTATTTCGCCGTGGGCAAGATCGGCGCCGACCAGGTGGCCGATTACGCGGCGCGCCGGGGAGAGGCGCCCGAGGCCGCCGAGGCCGCGGTGCGGGAGAGCCTGGGATGAGCCAACCGAAGACCAGGCTCCTGCCCGTCATCACCGGCCTCTTCGTCGGCGTCCTCATCCTCTCCAACATCCTAGCGGCCAAGATCGTGAGGTTGGGGCCCTTCGTCTTCGACGGGGGCACCCTGCTCTTCCCCCTCTCGTACATCTTCGGGGACCTCCTCACCGAGGTCTACGGCTACAAGGAGTCGCGCAAGGTGATCTGGACCGGGCTCGCGGCCCTCGTGCTGATGTCCCTCAACATCTGGATCATCGGAGCCCTGCCCGCGGACCCGAGCTGGGCCCTGCAGAAGGCCTACGACGACATCCTGTCGATGCTGCCTCGCATCGCCCTCGCGAGCGTGATCGGCTACTTCGCAGGCGAGTATTCCAACTCGGTGGTGCTCTCGAGGATGAAGATCTTCACCAAGGGCCGCTGGCTCTGGGCTCGAACCATAGGCTCGACCCTGGTAGGGGAGCTGGCCGATACCCTGCTATTCGTGACTATCGCCTTCGCCGGCACCTATCCGGGACCCGTCCTCATCGCGATGATCCTGTCGAACTATCTTTTCAAGTGCGGGATCGAGGCGGCCTTCACGCCCCTAACCTACAGGGTCATCGCCTTGGTGAAGCGGAGCGAGGGGACGGATGCCTACGACTACGGAGAGCGCTACAACCCCCTGCCCGTCAAGGGCTGATTCGAGGGAGGGACTCATACCTCGCGGCTCGCTGCGAGGTCATTCATCCCGGTCCCTCCTCGCCTCCGATGGCGTCGCGCCCCTGAGGGCGCGGAAGGCCCTGTTGAAGGTGCGCAGGCTTTCGAAGCCGCACTCGAGGGCTATGTCCGCCAGGGTCGCGGGGGAGTCCGCCATTAGCTCCTCGGCCCTCTCTATGCGTATCCCGTTCACGAAGGCCCTGAAGTTCGCGCCTACCGTCCTCGCGAAGACGCGGGAGAAGTAGGAGGGGCTCAGGGAGGCGGCCTCCGCCGCGTCGGCGAGCGAGATGGGATAGGCCGAGCGCTCGTAGATGTAGTCGATGGCGCGCTGCATGCGCTCGAGGGAGGGGAAATCGCCCGCCGGCTCCGGGAACTGCCCCTCCGGCGCGCGGACGGTCCCGTGGCCTCGCTCGGGCCCGAGCTCCCTCTCGATGCGCCCGCAGAGCTCGATCGCCCCGCCCCGGACGATCGCCTCGTAGCCTCGATCCCTGGCCTTCATCTCCGAGACGATGTCCCTCATGACGCGGCCGGCGCAGGCCGCGAGCTCGCCTTCCGATGCGAAGTTATCGGCCAGATGGCCGCAGGAGGGCCAGAGGGGCGCGTGGCCGAGGAGTTCGCACTTGAAGATGACAAGAATTGTCTCAGAGACCTGGCCTCCGCGTTCATAATAGTGGATGTCCCTGCTGCCGCAGGCGACGAGGGAGCCGGGGCCGAGCAGCCTCGCGTCCCTGTTGACCGAGGCGAGGATCGATCCCGACTCGACATATAGCAACTCGACATCGGAATGCCAGTGCGCGAGGAACTCGAGGTCGCGAACCCTCGTGGCGTACAAGGGCGGCCCGGCGCCGTAGCTCCGCTTCTCGTGCATGGGCTGCATGACAGCGAATCTAGATTGGATGACAAAAAATGTCTATAAGAGGACAAGCGCCTGCGAGACGGCCTCCGCTGACGGGGTATCATCTGAGCATAGGGGGGACACATGAAAAGCGCGCTCATAGTCAGGGGCGGATGGGACGGCCACGAGCCTGTGCAGGTTTCCGAGCTCTTCGCCTCGATGCTTAGGGCACGGGGCTTCTCGGTCGAGATCTCCGACAGCCTCGATGCCTTCCTCGACGCGGAGAGGTTGGCCCGCCTCGACCTCATCGTTCCGGTATGGACGATGGGCAAGATCTCCGAGGAGAGGCTAAAACCCGTGCTCGCCGCGGTGGAAGGCGGGGTCGGGCTCGCCGGCTGCCACGGGGGCATGTGCGACGCCTTCCGCGAGAGCTGCGACTGGCAATTCATGACTGGCGGGCAGTGGGTCGCCCATCCCGGCAACGACGGCGTCGAGTACCGAGTCAGGATGGTCCCCGGCTCGAGCCCGATAGTCGAAGGCATCGAGGATTTCGCGGTGAAGACCGAGCAGTATTACCTGCACGTCGATCCCGCCGTCCGCGTCCTGGCGGCCACCGATTTCCCGGTCGTCCCGGGCCCTCATTCGCCCAACGGCTCGGTATCCATGCCCGTGGCCTGGACCAAGGCCTGGGGGAAGGGCAGGGTGTTCTATTGCTCGCTCGGGCACCATGCCGATGTCATAGCCGAGGGGCCCGCCAGGCTCCTCATGGAGCGCGGCCTGGCCTGGGCCGCGAGATAGGGGATGGTATGAAAAGGTTGCGGATCGGCGTAGTCGGCTGCGGGAACATCAGCTCCATCTACCTGAAGAATTGCGGGAGCGTATTCGGGAACCTCGAGATTCGGGCGCTCGCCGACCTCGTCCCGGAGCGGGCGAAGGCGAAGGCCGCCGAGTTCGCCGCCGAGACCGGAGACGCGCGCGCCTGCACGCTGCGCGAGCTCCTCGCCGCCGAGGACATCGACGCGGTGCTCAATCTCACAATCCCCAATGCCCACGCCGAGGTCTCCCTGGCCGCCCTGGAGGCCGGGAAGCACGTCTACGGGGAGAAGCCCCTCGCCGTGAGCCTGGCCGAGGGGGAGAGGATCGCCGCCCTGGCGAAATCGAAGGGCTTGAGGCTCGGCTCTGCCCCCGACACCTTCCTGGGCGCCGGCCTTCAGACCTGCCGCAAGCTCATCGACGAGGGCTGGATCGGCGAGGTCGTCGGCGCCACCGCCTTCATGCTCTGCGGCGGCCACGAGGGCTGGCATCCCGATCCCGCCTTCTACTACAAGAGAGGCGGCGGTCCCATGCTCGACATGGGCCCGTATTATATCCACGCCCTCGTCTCCCTCATGGGCCCGGTAGCCGGCCTGGTCGGCCAGGCGAAGACGGCCTGGGCAGAGAGGACCGTCACCAGCAAGCAGAGATACGGCGAGAGGATCGAGGTCGAGGTCCCGACCACCGTGACGGGCCTCCTCGATTTCGAGAGCGGAGCCTCAGCCGTCCTCATGACGGGCTTCGACGCGATGGGCGGTACCACCCACGCCCCGCTGGAGATCTACGGCAGCGAGGGCACTCTCCTCGCGCCGGACCCGAACACCTTCGGCGGGCCGGTGCGCATCCGCAGGAAGGGCGCGGCCGAGTTCTCGGATCTGCCCCTCCTATTCCGCTACGCGGAAAATTCCCGTGGCCTCGGCCTGTCGGACCTGGCCGCGGCCATCGAGGAGGGCAGGCCCGCGCGCGCCTCCGGCGAACTCGCCCTCCACGCCCTCGAGATCATGGAGGGCATCCACGCCTCGGCCGCGGAGGGCAGGCGCTGCGTTATGCGACACGGCTGCGCGAGGCCGTCGCCGCTCGACGCATAGGGACGTCGATTTTCCTTGACCGATTTTCCGGATACTGCTAAAAGGAGAGCGAAAGACCTTCGAGCCTCGCTACCTAAAGGCCGCCGGCGATGCGCGCGGCGGCCCAGGGGGCAGGGGCCATTGGGTGCCGCTGGAAACGGCGACGCCTCCCGCGTTTGAAAAGGGGGTCGCGTGCGCCTTTGGCTCCTCGTCGCACCGCTGCTTTGCTCTCTCGCCGTATCGGTAAACGCGATAGAACTCAGGCTTAACGGATCGCGGATCCTCGATTCGCGGGCTCCGGGCGCCAGCCTCGGCCTCGGCCCCATCGCCCTTCCCGACGGATCCCTCGCGAGGGGGCTCTCTCTCGGGGAGCTCTACCCTTTCATGTCGGAAGCCTGGCGGATCGAGGCTCGGGCGGCCTCGGGGCTCAAGGCGGTCGAGGCCGGGGACCTCGCCGAGCGATTGTACTCTTCCTACCTAGTCGAGTCCGGTCCGGGGATCTACGACCTGGTCATCGGGCGCGAGCGACTGCGCGGCATCGAATCGCTGGATCTGCGCGGCGATGCCCTTCCCGAGGACGGTCTCGAGGTATGGCTCTCGTGGGAGGGCGTGAGCGAGATCAAGGAAGAGCTGGCGCGCCTAGCCTCGCAGAAGGGCAAGCGCATCAAGGCGCTGGAGGTGCCGAATACCCAGTCCAAGCTATTGGCGGTCGCGAGGGGCGGGGGACGGACGCCCGACCTCGTCCTCATCCAATCCGATTTCGTGCCTTCCCTAGCGGGCGGGAAGCTCCTTCAATCCCTCGATTATCTGGATCGGGGCGAGCTGATCGCGAAGGGCTTCGAAGCCTTCGAATCCGCCGGCAAGCGTTGGGCGATACCCTTCTATTACGACGCCCAGCTGCTTTTTTACAATACGAAGCTCGCCCAGACGGCCCTGCCCGCGGACTACACCCTAGCCGACCTGGAGGCGCGGGCCCGCGCGCTGAAGGGCAAGGTGCGCGCTCCGCTCGCGTGGAACCTCTACTCTGCCTACTGGCTCGTTCCCTTCATGAGCGGCTTCGGCATGGAGAGACTCGTCGAGCCCGACGGAACCATACGCGTCGACGATTCCCGGACCGCCGCCGCGCTGGAAGCCCTGCTCCATCTCGTCCGCGAGGGTCTCCTCGAGGCCGCCGAGCGCGACGCCATGGTGTCCTGGTTCGCGACGGGCCAGGCCGGCTATATCCTATCCGGTTCCTACAGCATACCCGAGTTCAGCCGCCTCGGCCTCGACTTCGCCGTCGCCCCCTATCCTCTCGCCTCGAAAGGCGGGCGCCCGATCGCGCCCCTGCTCGATTTCAAGGGCTTCGCCCTATCCCGTCGGACGGCCGTTCCGGTCCTCGCGCGCCGCGTCGCCCAGGCCCTCACGGCGCAGGGTTTCCAGCGGCGTTTCGCGCTGGCCCTGGGCAAGATACCGGCGAACGAGGCCGCCTGGACCGCATCCAAGGAGGGCAATCCCTGGTACGAAGCCCTATGCCAGAGCGCGCGGATTGGCATCGTCGTTCCCCCCGCCGATGCCTATCCGGTGTTCAAGAACACGATGTGGAAGATCCTTCGGCTGCTTTTCTCGGGGCAGATGAGCGTCGCCGAGGCGCTCCCCGCCGCACAGCGCATAATCGACCAAAACCTAAGGCCAAGGTCCTGAAAGCACAAGGAGCCGGAAAATGAAGAGAACCCTCGCCCTGATCGCCCTTGCGGGCCTCGTCCTGATCCTGGCCGTAGCCTCCCCGCTCGCGGCGGAGCCCGCGTCCGCCGTGGACGCGACGAGCGCCGCGAGCGCCGCGAGCGAGAAAGCCTCCTGGTCCATCGCCCTGTCCGGACTCAGGTCGGATTCCCTCGATGAAGGGCTTTTCCTGAAGCTCCTCTCCGATTCCCGCATGGTCGTCGAGGGCAAGGCGGAGAGGAAGGGCGTAGCCTTCTCGTATAAGGGCATCTCCCTTCGCCGCGTGATCGCGATGATCGACGGCAAGGATTCGAGCCTCCCCTTCGTCTTCGACGAGGCCCTGTGGAAGAAGGGCTACGACGTGAGCCTCGTGGCCTCCGACGGCTATACGGCCACCTTCTCCACCAAGGAGCTCGCGCCCGACGCCCTCGTCCTCGCGGTGTACGAGGACGGGAAGATCGTGCCTCCCATGATCGTCGGGGACGCGCCCAAGAATCTCTGGGTGCGGGGCATCGCGGCCATCGAAACCTCCTTGGCGCCCAGTCAGGAGGCTGCCGCAGCGGACGCCTTTTCGCTCGATCTCGACGTGAACGGCAGCAAGGCCAGCTTGTCCCTCAAGGCTCTCGAAGCCTCCGATCTCTGGCTCGAGCAGAAGGGAAGCTACACCACCTCGGCCGGAACGCGCTATATGGGTGTCTACGGCGGCGCCAAGCTGCTCGCCCTCCTGGAACGCTATGCGAAGATCCGGCCGGAGGACTCGATCGCCTTCGTAGCCATGGACGGCTACGAGATGACCTATCCCGGCTCGCGGGTCCTCGACGAGGCCGACGGCACCTGGATACTCGCCTGGAAGCTCGACGGCGAGTACCTTCCCAAGGACCCCGGCTACGTCAGGACGGTCAAGGTCGGGCCCTCGGATCCCAATAGCGACGGCCACCTCTCGGTCAGGATGGTCAAGAAGATCGTCGTGAAGCAGAGCGACTTCAAGGACTTCTCCATCAAGCTCGGCGGCAGGATGGATTGGACCCTCGATCGCTCTACCCTGCAGAGCTGCGTGAGCTGCCACAAGAGGACGGTGACCTTCGAGCGCAAGGGCCAGGTCGACGCGTATACCGGATTCCCCGCCTATCTGGCGCTCGGCTACGTTGATGACCCGAAGTATGCGCCTCATAGGCAGGACAAGAGCCTACCGCCCTATGATTCCGCGCTCGCGAGAAAAGGGTACAGGGTGGACTTCACCGCCTCGGACGGCTTCGCGGTAAGCCTCGACTCCCGCGACCTGGACAGGAACGAGGACGTGATACTAGCCATGTACAAGAACGATGCCAACCTGCCGGACGACGAATTCCCCCTCGTCCTCGTGTGGGACAGGGACGCCAAGCTGGTTCCCGCCGGCATCAAGAACGCCAAGAAACTCTCTTTTATCAAGGCCGGTCTCTGAGCGAGCGGGCCGGGAGGGGGGGCTTCTCGCTGGGGATGCTCCCCCTCGCGTTCCTCTTCGCGGTGGCCGGGGTAGTGCCCCTGGCATCCGCGATCGGCGATTCCTTCTTCCACGATATATACGGCGAGCGCGGCTTCGCGGGGCTCGAAAACTACCGGATCCTGTTCTCCGACCCGGGTCTGGCTCGCTCCGCCCTCTTGTCCTGCGGATGGGCCCTTCTCCAGACCCTCATCGTGACGACGCTGGGCTACGCCCTGGCCCTTCTCATGTTCGAGTCGAAACGCTCTCGCGGGGCCGTCTACGCGGCCCTCATCGTGCCCTGGGCGATCCCGGCCATCATCGCGGTGCCGTTATGGCGCATGATCATCCACGGCGCAGCGGGCGATTCGCTCCTCTTCAGGCTTTTCGGGCTCCGCGTCAACCTGCTCACCGACGGGACGGCCTCCTTCATCGCGGCGGTCCTGGTCTCGGCCTGGATGCGCCTGCCCGCCGCGGCCTTCGTCCTCTACGCCGCGCTCAAAAAAGTCCCCGAGCGCGTCATCGACGCGGCGAGGATCGACGGGGCGGGGAGGGCGGCGCTAGCCTCGCGGATTCTATTGCCCCTCGTGGCGGGCTCCGGTCTAGCCGTCGCGGCCCTCGAGTTTACGTCCGCGTTCAAGGAATTCTCCGTGCCCTTCCTTCTCACCGGAGGCGGGCCGCCCCTCGTCTCGGGCATGACGGATAGGGCCATCCTCGGCGCGACCACCACGCTCGAAGTCTACCTCTATGATATCTTCCAGGGAGCGGAGGATTACGGCCTTTCTTCCTCGTACGCGGCGGTCACGGGAATTGCGGTGGCGATCCTGGCCGGGCTCGCCCTTTTCGCGGGCCGCGGCGGGGAGGCCGTAGGTCCGAGACGCGGATCACGGGCCGCCAAGAGGGAATCCGCGCGCTTCCTCCTCACCGGACCCGTCCTGGACGCCGGGATACTGGCCCTCCGGCTCACGATCGGCGTCCTGACGGCGGTCTCGGCGTCGCTCATCGTGTTCGCGCTCCTGCGCACCGCTTTCTCCGGCCTGTCGAGCACGTACATCGAGGGCTTCCTGCCCCTTTATCCCACTACGGCCAACTTCTACGACATCTTCGCCGTTGACGGCATCGGCAGGACCTTCATCAACACCCTGATCGTTGCCCTCGGCGCCGCGGCGATCTGTCCCTTCGTCGTCGTCCCGGCGGCCCTTCGCCTCAGGCGCGCTAGCCCGGGCAGGCGCGCGCTCGT
Organism: Spirochaetaceae bacterium; assembly: GCA_025355995.1. Lineage (GTDB taxonomy): Bacteria > Spirochaetota > Spirochaetia > Treponematales > Rectinemataceae > UBA1306. The sequence continues at coordinate 12,478 of JANXYQ010000010.1, forward strand.
CTTCATCGCGGCGCAGGCGATAGGGGCGGCGGGAGGCATGCATTCGCTCGTGCCCCTCTACGGCCTCTTCCGCTCCCTCGGACTCCTGGGCGGCTACGCGCCCGTCATTTTCGTCTACCTATTCCACGCGGCGCCCTATGCCCTCTTCGTCGCCGTCGCCTGGCTCGATTCCTTCCCCGCGTCCATCGAGGAGAGCGCCCGGATAGAGGGCGCCTCCGGATTGCGGACCTTCTTTTCGATACTCCTCCCGCTCTCCCTCCCGGCCGCGGCCATCGCCGCGATGACCGCATTCCTCGCCGCCTGGAACGGTTTCCTGGTCCCTCTCCTCTTCCTCGATGACGACTCCAAATACACGATCGCCCTGCGTCTTTTCACTTATGTGGGCGGCGCGGCATCGGGGGCGCCGAAGTGGAACCGTTTCGCCGCCGCCGCGGTAGTGAACCTCGTGATTGTGGGGATGGTCCTCTGGGCCCTCAAGGGCCCCCTGGGGAGCGCCCCGACCTCGGAGCACGAGGAATGAAGGCGGCTTGCCCTATTTCGGCTAACGTAACCTAAATGCCCAGGTAGGCCTTCTTGACGTCGGGGTTGCTCGCTATCTCCTTCGCGTCGCCCGAGAGGACTATCGAGCCCGTCTCGAGGACGTAGGCCCGGTTGGAGATGGACAGGGCCATCTGCGCGTTCTGCTCGACCAGGAGGATGGTCGTGCCCTGCTTGTTTATCTCGACGATGATCTTGAATATCTCCTCGACGAGTATCGGCGAGAGGCCCATGGAGGGCTCGTCGAGCAGGAGGAGGCTCGGCTGGGACATGAGGGCCCGCGCCATCGCGAGCATCTGCTGCTCCCCGCCCGAGAGGGTGCCGCCGTACTGGCTCTCGCGCTCCTTGAGGCGGGGAAAGCTCTTGTAGGCGCGCGCGAGGGTGGTCTGGATCTCGGCGGGGTCGCTGCGCGTGTAGGCGCCCATCATGATGTTTTCCTTGACCGTGAGGGGGGCGAAGATCCGCCGCCCCTCGGGGACGTGGCTCATGCCCAGCTTCACGATCTTCTCGGCCGGCATCGTGGTGAGCTCCTGGCCGTTGAGCGCGATGGACCCGTCCCGGGGCCTCAGGATCCCCGACAGGGTGCGGAGCGTCGTCGACTTGCCGGCGCCGTTGGCGCCGATCAGCGTTACTATCTCGCCCTTCTCGACATGGAACGACACTCCCTGGAGGGCGTGGATCGCGCCGTAGAATACGTGGAGGTTCTCAACTCGCAGCACTTTTGCCCGCTCCTTTACCGAGGTAGGCCTCGATGACCATCTCGTTGTTCTGAATCTCCTTGGGCGTGCCTCTCGCGATGACCTCGCCGAAGTCCATCACGGTGAGGTACTCGCAGATGCCCATGACGACGCGCATCTGGTGCTCGATGAGGAGGATGGTGAGGTCGAAGCGATCCTTGATGAAGTGGATGAGCTCCATGAGCTCCTGGATCTCGCGGGGATTCATGCCCGCCGCGGGCTCGTCGAGGAGGAGGAGGCTCGGGTCGCAGGCGAGGGCGCGCGCGATCTCGACGCGGCGCTGCTGGCCGTAGGGAAGGTTCTTGGCCACCTCGCCGGCGATGTCCTCGAGCTTGAATATCGCGAGGAAGTCGAGGGCCTTCTCGGTGAGCTCCCTCTCCTTCTGGTCGTAGCGCTTGGTGCGGAGGAGGCTGTCGGTCAGGGTATAGCCGGAGTGCGCGTGATAAGCGATGCGCACGTTGTCCAGCACGGTCAGGTTGGAGAAGAGGCGGATGTTCTGGAAGGTGCGCGCTATGCCGAGTCGGGTGACCTCGAAGGGCTCGAGCCCGTCGATCCTCTCTCCCTTGAACTCCACGGTACCCGAGGTCAGGGGGATGATCCCCGTGATGAGGTTGAAGGCAGTAGTCTTGCCAGCGCCGTTGGGGCCTATGAGGCCCTGGAGGCTGCCCTTGGGCAGGCTCAGGGAAAAGTCCTTTACCGCGAGGAGGCCGCCGAAGGCCTTGGTCGCGTCGCCCATCACGAGGACGCTCTCGCCTTTCATTATTTCCGCCATGCTATTCTCCCGCCATCTTGGGCTTTTGCCCGGGTGGGCCGGCTATGGCCTCCTTCAGCCGCGCGCCGAAGCCTTCCGCCCTGAAGAAGCCCCACTCGACGGTCCCGAGGAGTCCCTGCGGCCTGACGAGCATGAGGAGGAGGAGGGCAATCGGGTAGAGGACGAAGCGCCAGGAAGGGGCGTCGGTGCCGAGCTGCCCCAGGAGGACGCGCAGGAAGCCCTCGAGGAAGAATATCCAGCCGAATGAGGCCGCGATAGTCCCGGTCATGCTGCCCAGCCCGCCGAACACCACGATGATGAGGGGATTGAAGCCGGCGATGAAGTCGAAGCTCGAAGGCGTGAGGAAGCCCATGTAGTGGGCGTAGATGGCGCCGCCGATGCCGGCGACGAAGGAGCCGACGACGAAGGTCAGGAGCTTGTTGCCGGCGACGTCGATGCCCATCGCGCGGGCGGCTATCTCGTCCTCGCGGACGGCTAGCGTGGCGCGGCCGGTGCTCGAGCGCACGAAATTACGGACGATCACGAGGACCAGGATCAGGAATACGAAGGCCCAGAGCCAGGCAGGCGTCCAGTTCTTGAAGAAGCCGGCTATGCCGGGCTCGTCGCCGGGCGCCATCGAGGCGAGGATCTTGGGGATGCCGAGCATGCCTCGTCCGCCTTTCATCTCGGGGAAGGGGAGGATGGTATCGGAATTGACGAGGAGGGTCTTGACGATGATCGCGAAGCCGAGGGTGGCTATGCCGAAGTAGTCCGAGCCCAGGCTTAGGACCGGGAGGCCGAAGATGAAGCTCACCAGGGCAGCGAAGGCTCCCGCGAATATCACCGAGAGGAAGAAGACCGCCTGCAGCGCCATGGGCGACGCGAGGGGCCCGGGCGCTTCCGCCGTGCCGAAGCCGGGCGCCAGGGCGGTCGAGACCGCTTTTCCCAGCCAAACGGCGACGAGGCCGGCCGCCACGATGGCGAAGAGGTAGAAGGTGAAGGACGAGAGGACGGGCACTCCGCGCTTCCGCTTCAGGAATTTCCCGACGCCGAGGATCGCCAGGCCGCCGAGGATCACGCCGAATCCCACGATAACCAGGCCGCTTGCGTCCCCGTTGGTCCAGCGGTAGGTGATGTCGGCAGCGCAGTAGGCGCCGATACCGTAGAAGCCCCACTGAGCCAGGCTGAACTGGCCGTTGAAGCCGTAGATCAGGTTGAGGCCGAGGGCGACCATAGCCATCGTGATGGCCTGGTAGAGGAGGGTCTGGTCGAAGGCCGAGAACAGGGCGACTCCGCCCAGCTTGGCCAGGATGACGGCCTGGATGACGACGAAGGCCAGGACTACGGTGAGCGCCTTCTGCCAAAGCTTCTTGCGGCCGAGGCCCCAGAGCAGTCCGTATATCCAGGCGATGAGGGCGACCATCTTCACGATGGTGCCGGCGAGGTATCCGAGTTCCATGATCGCTCCCCTAAGCCTTTTCCTGCGCGGGCTCGCCGAACAGTCCGGTGGGCTTCACGAGGAGGACGATGATTAGGATGGTGAAGGCGACGGCGTCGCGCATCGGCGTCGAGATGTAGCTCATCGTAAGGGACTCCGCCTGGCCCATGATGAGGGCGCCGACGAAGGCCCCCGGTATGCTGCCGATCCCGCCGAGCACGGCCGCCACGAAGGCCTTGAGGCCGGGCAGGATGCCCAGCTGGGTCCAGATCGAGCTGTACGCCACCGCGTAGAGCACGCCGCCCAGGCCCGCGAAGGCCGCGCCGATGGCGAAGGTGAAGGAGATGATCTGGTCGACGTTGATGCCCATGAGCCTCGCGGTCGACTTGTCGTAGGACGCGGCCCGCATCGCGATGCCCACCTTCGTGCGCTTGACGATGAACTGGAGCAGGATCTGCACGAGGATGGAGGCCGCGGCGATGATCAGGAAGATATTGGAGAAGGAGATCGTATTGTCGGGCGAAGCCGTCCCCGAGACGATGGGATGGATGCCGTCCTGGATATACCAGGCGGTCGTGGGGAAGGGCGACTTGTAGGGGATGAAGCGCCCCGAGAAGACGAAGGGCAGGGCGCCGAAGAACTCGAGGAAGAAGGAGACGCCGATGGCCGTGATGAGGGCGGCTATGCGCGGGGCGTCTCGGAGGGGCTTGTAGGCGACGCGCTCGATCGTGACCGCGAGGATCACGCAGACGCCCATGGAGAGAAGCACTACGGTGAGCGACCCGATCACGATGGATAGGCCGGGGTTGATGCCGGGGAACAGGGCCAGGGGCCACTGGTGGAGGTTGAATCGGCTGACCGCGTAGAAGCTGGTGAAGGCTCCCACCATGAAGACGTCGCCATGGGCGAAGTTGATCAGCTTGACGATGCCGTAGACCATCGTGTAGCCGAGGGCGATGAGGGCGTAGACGAATCCCAGCTTGAGCCCGTCGAGGAAGTTCTGCAAGAAGAGGATCGGGTTGCTCCATGCCTTGCTGCCGATGTAGATCACGGTCACGAGGGCCAGGAGTATGAGGAAAACCCAGCCCACCCAGGCTAGGGGGGGGCCGCGTCTCGCCGCGGGCCTCGGCGCTGCTTTCGTGTTCACGGTGCTAGCTGGCATGCTCTACCTCTTCCATGGTCGGTTCAAAGAGAGAGGACAAGCCGCAGGGCCGCGCCGACCTCGCGGTCGGCGCGCCTCGGGCCTGTCCTCTCCCCGTATTTTATTATGGGGTGGGGGTTAGGGCTGGACTACGGAGTCGAAGTTGATCTTCCCGCCCTTGACGGAGAGGATGGTCAGGGCCTTGATCGGGTTGTGCAGCTTGTCGAAGGTGATCTTCCCGGAGACCGCGTTGTAGCTGATCTTCTCGAGGGCGGTCTTGACGGCGGTGGTATCCGCCTTGCCCGCGGCCTTGATGGAGGCGAAGAGCAGGTTGGTCGCGTCGTAGGCCAGGACCGCGAGGGCGTCCGGAACCTTGCCCTTGCCGGCGTCGTCCTTGTAGGCGGCCGCGTAGGCCTTGAGGAAGTTCTGCACCTCGGCCCGGGGATCGTCCTTGGAGTAGTGGTTGGTGTAGTAGCCGCCGTCGGAGGCCGCGAGGTCGAGGTCCGAGGAATCCCAGCCGTCTCCGCCCACGAACGGGACGGAAATGCCCTTCTCCTTGGCCTGCTTCGTCACGAGGTTGACGATGTTGTAGTAGTCGGGGAGGAGGACGACCTCGGGCTTCGCGTTCTTGATCTTCGCGAGGATGGCGGAGAAGTCCGTATCGGTCTTGGTGTAGGTCTCCTTGCCGACGATGGTGCCGCCGAGGGCCTTGAACTTGGCCTCGAAGGCCGTCGCGAGGCCGATGGTGTAGTCGTTGCCCTGGTCGTACATGATGAAGGCTTTTTTCGCCTTGAGCCTCGTGTTCGAGAACTGCGCGAGGATGCCGCCCTGGAAGGGATCGATGTAGCAGGCGCGGAAGATGTAATCCTTGGTCTTGCCGGCTTTATCCACGGTTACGTTGGGGTTCGTGGAGGTCGGGCTGATCTCGATGACCTTGGCGGGGCCGGCGATCTCGGAAACCGGGATCGAGGCGCTGGAGCAGACTTCGCCGATGATGAACTTGACGCCATCCTGGTTGATGACCTTGTTCGCGGCGTTGGTCGCGGCGGCGGCGTCGCACTGGCTGTCCTCGACTATGGGGACGATCTTCATCCCGAGCACTCCGCCCTTGGCGTTCCATTCCTGGATGGCGAGCAGGGCGCCTTCCTTGGTCGAGAGGCCGAACGAGGGGACGGCGCCGGAAAGGGGAGCCAAGACGGCTACCTTGAGATCCGCCGCGCCCGCCGTCAATACGGCCAGGACTAGGACGAGAGCGATGGTCAGAACACGCTTCATACCTTCCTCCTTAAAACAGATTTCAATAAATATGCATTCCTAATATTTCCTGTCAAGTACGGCCGGTTGCCGGCCGGCGCGATTTTACGCTCGTAAACGGCACCCGACTCGAATTCCTTCCTCGGCGAATCGCGCTTGGCGTTTTAAATTACGGTTTATTATGCAGGTTTCTTGGCAAGGCTGCGGGCCGCGAGCCTTTGGCGTACCTCGGGCAGGTCGCAGTACCAGATCTCGAACGCGGAAAAAAACATCGTCGCGAAGGCGATGACGAGATATATGCCGCTCGCCACTTGGCCTCCGCCCTCCGCGGTATGGGCGGCGTGGGGGAGCAGCATCATCAGGCGGCTGATGATATTGAAGCCCTGGGAGAAGGAGAGGAGATACCAGGGCCATGAGGTCTGGTTGCGCCGCACGAGTATCTGGACGAGCGAGATGACGGTGAGCAGGGTCAGAAAGGCGGGTAGCCACCACTCTTGAGTCGTGAGTTGGAAGGTGCTCGGGGGGAAAATGGCGAGCGGGAGCACTTGAAGGCACAGCACTACGGGAATGATGCCCTGGGCCGTGATGAATTTGCGGAACATTGCAAATGGTTATCATTGATAGTATCCCTTGTCAAGCGGAGAACAATACAGATACCCCAATATCTATACAGAACAGTACCGCGCCGATAGACTGGCGCCGTGAAAGCGCGCGTTGCCACCTGCCTCTTATTGACTCTCTCATTCGGCTTTGGCGCGGCCGCGGCGCCGCTCGTCGAATTCTCCCCGCCCGAATGGAAGTACGGCATGGTCTCGCAGGGCGAGATCGCGAGGACGAGCGTCGTCGCGCGCAACCGGGGCTCCCGGGCGATCGCGCTCACCTTCGTGCCGACCTGCACCTGCCTGACCGTCACGCCGGCGAGCGCGTCCATCGCGGGCGGGGCCTCGGCTTCATTCTCCATGAGCTTCGATTCGAAGGACGACGAGGGCATCACGCGGCGCGGCTTCATCGTCAAGACGGACCTGCCGGGCGAGAAGCCCCTGTATTATCTTCTCAGCGGCGTCGTCCGAGTCGACAGGCCCGCCGCCGCGCCCGCGGCCGCCGCGCCTTCGTCGGCGGGAGGCGGGGCATGGGAGCTCGCCGCGCCAGCCGCGAAGGCCATGGAGTTAATATATTATTACACCCCGGGCTGCCGATCCTGCGAGGAATTCCTCTCGCGCGAGCTGCCCCTCCTCGAGGCGCGCTATGGGGTGAGGGCGACTGTCGCACGGAGGGACTTGCTGGAGGACGCCGCCTACGGCGAACTCGCGGCCTTCGCGGCATCCATCGGCTCTTCGTTAAAGGCGGTGCCGGCGCTCCGCGTCGAGGGCATCCTATTGCAGGGCGACGCCGAGGTACGCTCCCTCCTGCCTGGCATCCTCGCTACCCGCGCCGCGGGAGGCTCGATAGCCCTGTCGGTCCCCACCGGCGCCGGTCCCGGCGTAGCCGGCGCCGCAGCGAGCGTGACGGCCTTTTCGGCCCTGCCGGTGATCGCGGCGGGCCTCATAGACGGGGTGAATCCCTGCGCCTTCACGACGCTGATCTTCCTCCTCGCCTCCCTCGCCCTCGCGGGTAAGGGGAGGCGGGAGGTCCTGGTCATCGGCCTGCTTTTTTCCCTCGGAGTCTTCCTCACCTATCTGGGTATCGGCTTAGGGCTCTTCGCGGCGCTGCGCGCGGCGAGCGCCGTCGCCCTCGTGTCGGCACTACTCAGATGGCTCCTCGTCGCCGTCCTCGTCGCCTTCGCGGCCTTGAGCGTCTACGACTATTTCAAGATCCGAGCGGGCAAGAGCTCGGAGATGCTCCTCCAGCTGCCCAACGCGCTCAAGCTCCGCATCCACGCGTCCATCCGCACGAGGGCGAGGACGGCCGCGATCGCGGGGAGTTCCTTCCTCCTCGGCTTCCTCGTGTCGATCTTCGAATTCGCCTGCACGGGCCAGGTCTACCTGCCGACCCTCGCCTATCTCGCGAGGGCACGGGGGCGATCGGACGCCGCGGCGCTCCTCGTGCTCTACAATCTCTGCTTCATCGCGCCGCTCCTCGCCGTCTTCGCGGCGAGCTATTTCGGCGTGAGCTCGAAGCGCATCGCGACGCTGTTCCAGCGCCGCATGGGCGCGGTCAAGATCGCGCTGGCCCTGGTATTCCTCGCCCTAGCCGCGCTGACGATAGCGACTTGATAGAAGGTCGCTGGACTTCTTCACGAGGAGGAATCGGCTCGCGTCGCCGCCCCGGTCAGGATGGTAGGCCATGCTGAGCTTCCTGAACTGGGCCTTGATCGCGGCGCGGGTCGGAAGCCTTCCGGTCGTGGGATCGGGGAGGCACTCCAGGAGGGCGCAGGCGATCAGCGACTCGGTATCGATCAAATCCAGCCTTCGATACCCATTGCGGAGAGCCTCCACATAGCCCGCGATGAAGGGCAGCCATTCGGCCATCGTGAACGCGGCCAGCTCCCGGGCGCGCTTCTTGGTGGCCGGGTAGAGGCTTTTCATGAAAACGGGCGTCATGGGATTGCGGCTCCGCTCGGCCTCCGCCAGGTACCGCATCAGCCCGAGCATGTCTCGCGGATAGGTCGCCGCTACGGCGGAGATGTACTTCGCGCGCTCTTCCCGGGCAGCCGCCTTTTTCTCTCGCTGGTCCCATTTGATCGAGAGGAAGAGAGGGAAGAAGGGGCTCTTGGGAACGCGATAGGTATCGTAGAAATTGGCCAGGTTCCGAGGCTCGAGGCGAGGCTCGTCGAGGAGCGCATACGCGATTCTCTCGAGCCTGAGCCGACGGAGCGCCGCGGAATCGCGCAGGAATCCCGCTAGTCTCGGGAATTCCGGATGTCTTCGGATGGCCGTGCCCTGGGCTTCCATGAGGCGAGCCAATGAGCGCCGCTCCCCTGCCCTCCGGCTCACGGCGAAATCGACACCTTGTCGCCGTCGCCCAGGAACTCCTGGCCCGCGGTGATCACGAGTTCGCCCTCGGCGAGACCCTCGATCGCCTCAACGCTGGCGCCGTCGCTCTGGCCCAGCGTCACGCGCCGCTTGGAGGCGATGCCGTCGCGGGCGACGAGCACGTAGTCCCCGCCGTTCTCAGAGAAGGTGGCCCGCTCGGGCACGAGGAGGGCCCCGAGCCTCGTCTCGAGCGGGACCTTGAGGCGCGCGAGCATGCCGCCGCGCAGCCGTCCGTCCGGGTTCGGCACCAGGATGCGCACCGCGAAGAGCATGCTGCGAGGGTCCGCCGACGGGCTCACCGAGTCCACCCTGCCCTCGAGCTTCGCGTCTCCCAGGCCGCCCCCTCCGAGGGCGGGTACGGCGAGCTCCATGGACATGCCCTTCCTCACGGATCCGACGACGCGCTCGGACAGGCCTGCCTCCGCGACGACCCTGCCCTCGTCGATCACCACGAATGCCAGCGTCGAGCTGCCGATGAATTCGCCGACCTCGACGTTGCGGTAGGAGACCCTTCCCGCGATGGGCGACCTGATCACCGCAGCCTCGAGCTGGCTCTTCGCGAGGTCCGCTTGGGCGCTGGCTTGATCGACCTGGCCCGAGGCTATCTCGTTCGCCTGGGAGCCGGCCTTGTCCCGGACGAGGGCGAGGGCGCTGTTCGCGGCGTCGCGCTGGATGCCCGCCGCCTTGTAGCGGGCATCGACCTCCTCGAACTGCTGCCTCGACACGGAGCCCGAGTCGTAGAGCCGCTTCGTGCGGTCGTAGGCGCTCTTGGCCTCGTCGTACATGACGCGGGCCTGGTCGGCGGCGGATTGCGCCTGCAGGTTCTGCTGCTCCTGCCCCGAGTCGCTGGTCCTGGTGAGGGAGGCCCGGGCACTGCCGAGCGCGGCCTTCGCCTGCCTGTACTGCGCCTCGTAGTCCGAGGCGTCGATCGAGAGGAGGGCCTGGCCCGCGGAGACGAGCATGCCCACCTCCGCCTGGACGGAGCTGACCCTGCCCCCGACCTTCGGCGTTATGTTGACCTGGCGCTCGGGGACGATGTGCGATGCGTACTCCGCCGAGAGGACGAAGTCCCTGCGCTCGACCCGCGCCGCGGACACGAGCCGAGGCGCCCGAGGGGCCGCTTCGGCCCGCTTCGCGCACGAGAGGGACGAGAGGGACGAGAGGGCGGCCGTCGCCGCGAGGGCGGCCGCGAGGATCCGGCTCTTCGTCGAAATCATGGCTGGGCCTCCTGCCGCGCGAGTCCCTCTCCGCGGGCGGCTATGCGCCTCGACCTTCGCTGCCTGGCCTCGTCGATGAGGGTGTAGGCGACCGGCAGGAGAATGGGGGAGATGAGGGTCGATGTCACGAGTCCTCCGATCAGCAATATCGCCATTCCGGACTTAATCTCCGAGCTCGAGCCCGTGGAGACAGCCAGCGGCAGCATGCCCACGATCATGGTCATCGAGGTCATGACTATGGGCCGGAGCCGCGTCTGGCCAGATTCGATCAGGGCCTCGCGCAGGGGCCGGCCCCGTTTCATGAGGGTGTTCGTGTAGTCGATGAGGAGGGTTCCGTTCTTCGAGGCGAGGCCGTCGAGCATGATCACTCCGATGAAGGTCACGATATTGATCGCCTTGCCCGTCAGGGCGAGGGCGCAGAGACCCCCGATGATGCCCGCCGGCAGGGAGAGCATGCGGATCATCGGCGTCAGGAAGGAGTCGTAGAGCACGAGGAGCACGAGGTAGACCAGGGCGAGGGAGGCCATCAGGGCCCAGGCGAGGGAGCCGAAGGAATCGGTCATCATGGAGCTGTCGCCCTTGAAGTCGAAGGAGTAGCCCTTCGGGGCGGGGTTCTCCTTGAGGGTCCGCTGGATGTCTGCCGTGACCGCGCCCAGCGGCCTGCCCTGGAGGTTGGCCATGACGGTCGCCACGTTCGAGCGGTCGGTCCTGCTCAGCGTGCTCGGGGCGTCGTCCCGCCCGATCGTCGCGACCTGGGCTATCGATATCTGCATCCCCGCGGGGTTGGCTATGCGTATCGACCCGATGTCGAGGGGCGTCCTTACCTGGTCGCTCCGGAAGCGGAGCACGATATCGTACTCGTCGCCGGCGCTCCGCAGGATGCCCGCCTTCGTGCCCGCGAGGGCGGTGCGGAGGGCGAGGGCGGCGTCGCTGACCATGAGGCCGTATTGGCTCAGCGCGACCCGGTCGATGCGAACGGAGAGCTCGGTCTTCCGCGAGCGCATGGAGTTGTCGACGTCCACTGCCCCCGGCGTGGCCTTGACGATCGACTCGAGCCGGCCCGCCAGCTCGGCCAATACCGTCCTGTCCGTGCCCCGGGCGTTGATGATCAGCGCCTTCTTGCCTTCTACCGAGGTCTGGTCGACGATCGACTGCTCCGTGACGGAGAAGTCGATCCCGGGAAGGCCCGCGCCCCAGGCTCGGAGCTCCTTGGCCACGGTCGACTGTCCCTTCTTCCTCTGGGTCTTGTCCTTCAGCTTGACGGTGAGCTCGGCGTAGTTCTGCCCCGCGTCGGTGCCTACCTGGCTGAAGACGTCGCGGGTCTCGGGGAGGGCGAGGAGATGCCTCTCTACCTCCGCGACGACGGCGTCGGTGCGGCCGAGGCTCGCGCCCCCGTCGAGGGAGATGTCCACCACCATCTTGCCCTGGTCGAAGGGGGGCATGAACTCGGTCTGGACCACGCCGAGTGGGATGAGGGCGACGCTCCCCGCGAAGAGGAGGACGACCGCCGCGACCACGAAGCCGCGATGGTCGAGGGCGAGCATGAGCAGGGCCTTATACGCGCCCTTTACCCTCGTGTCGAAGAAGCCCGGGCGCTTAGGCGGGCGCGGCGCCTCTTCGGCCTTCTCCTTCCTCTCGCGCCCGAGGAGGCGCGACGCGAGGGCGGGCGTCAGGGTGAAGGACACGAAGAGGGAGAAAAGGGTGGCGAAGACTATCGTCAAGCCGAACTGCCGGAAGAACTGGCCGACGAGGTCCGAGAGGAAGGCGACCGGGGCGAAGACCACGACGTCGCAGAGGGTGATGGCTATGGCCGCCATCCCGATCTCCCGCCTCCCGTCTATCGCGGCCTGCATCGGCTCCTGGCCCGACTTGAGGTGGCGGTCTATGTTCTCGAGCACGACGATGGAGTCGTCTACGAGGATGCCGATGCAGAGCGCCAGGGCCATGGTCGAGACGATGTTCAGCGTGAAGTGCAGGGCGAACATCATGAAGAAGGTGGAGACGAGGGAGGTCGGTATCGCTATGAGGACTATGAGCGAGGACCTCCATTCCCTGAGGAAGAGGAGGAGGACGAGGGCCGTCACCGCTATGCCCGCGAGGAGGTCGCGCATGGTCTCGGACAGAGAGGACTCGATGAAGGTGGTCTCGTCCGAGGCCACGACGAGGGACATCGACTGAGGCAGGGTCGAGGTCTGGAGGGCGAGGGCCTTCTTGACCTTGTTCGTCACCGCGACCACGTTGGCGTCGCTGGCCTTGACGACCAGCATGCCGATGGCCTGCTTCCCGTCCATCCGTATCTTGCCGGCGTCCTCGGGGTAGTCCAGCGCCACCGAGGCGAGCTCGCGCAGGGGCACCGAGCCGCCCCTGGGCAGGGGGACGAGGAAGCTCCCGACCTGGTCGACGGAGTCGAACTCGCCCACGACCCTGAGCGTCCGCGTCAGGCCCTCCTGCCGGAGCAGGCCCGCGGGAAGGTTCATGTTGCTCGCCTTGAGAACGCCGATGAGGGTCTGCAGCGTTATCCCGTAGGACTCGAGGGCCGTCCTGTCCAGGTCGATCCGCAGCTCCTTCTTCGGGGCGCCGAGGAGGCTGACCTGGCCGACTCCGTTCACGTTCTCGATCGCCTTCTGCACCGTCTCCGCCCGGGCGCGCAGTTCCTCGTACGGGAGCTCGCCAGCGACGCCCGCGTCGCTAAGGCTTAAGACGAGGATGGGCCTGGCGCCGAGGCTGTACTTGCGGACGATGGGCCTGGTCGAGTCGGCCGGCAGCTTGTCGACGATGCCGTCGATGGCTTTCTGCACATCCATGACCGCCGTGTCGGGATCCGTGTCCATCGTGAACTGCAGGACCGTCAGGCCGTAGCCCTCGCCCGAGGTCGAGCGG
>JANXYQ010000012.1 GCA_025355995.1 Spirochaetaceae bacterium
CGCTGCCGAAGAAATTGGACAGGGTGTCCTTCGCGGCGAGGGCGATAGCCACGCCGCCGATTCCCAGGCCGGCGAGTATCGCTCCGATGTCGTAGCCTGTCTCCTTGATCGCGAAGAGGAGGGCTATCGTCCAGACGACGAGCTTGAGCGCCTTGCGCAGGATCGGCAGGAGCTGGTCGTCCAGGTTGCTCTCCGTCTTCGCGACGAAGGGCACCAGGTATTCCTCGACGGTGCCGTCGAGGAGCCTCGCGATCGCCCAGGCGACGGCGCCTGCGATAAGTACGGCGATGGCCTTGTCGATCCAGGGCGCGACGCCCGGCTCGAGCGTCAGGGCGTCGATGCCCATCTTGAAACCGAGAAAGACCAGGATCGCGACTGTCGGCTTGGCGATGGAGCCGAGGACTATGTCGTCGACCCGGGTCTTGGTCCTCGCGAAGATCCTCCGAAGGAAGTTCTTGAAGGTCCACGAGGAGGCGAGTCCGACGAGGAAGCCCCCGGCGACATAGGCCAGCGCGGTCATCCACCGCGCGGCGGGTATGCCGAGGAAGGTCATGCCGAGGAATTCCCGCATCCAGCGCCTCACCTATCCAGGAAGCCTGCGGCAAAATCCACGAAAGCGGCGGCGTCGCGGAAGTCGCTCGCGATGCCCAGCGATATGCGCACCGCCCCGGTGGACTTGCCGTCGATGCAGTCGCGGAAATCGTCTATCGTGAGCCGCTTCGCGTGGGAGGGCTGGGTAAAGCAGGTGGCGAGCTCGGCGCGAGAGATGCCGAGGGCGATCTCGCCCGCGCCGGGATTGCAGAAGCATCCGGTGCGGAGCGAGATGCCGCGCGCGTTCGCCTCCGCCTCGATGCGCCTGTGGTCGATGGGCGCGCCGCTCGAGTCCGAGAAGTTGAGGGCGATCGCGCCTCCCCTGTCCTTCGTATCCTCGGGCCCGTAGACCCGAACGAGCGGTACGCCGCTCGCGTGGCGCATCGAGGTCAGGCGCTCGAGAAGGTAGCCGACGAGGGCCTCGACGCGCTCGTGCACCAGGGCGACGCCTATTCCCGCCAGATGGTCGAGGCCGATCGCGACGGCGGGCAAGCCGAGGAAGTCGACCGTGCCGTCCTCGAAGCCGGCGGCGCCCTCGGACAGGTAGTATCGGTCCCCCTGCACGGAGGCGACGGTGATCGTGCCGCCGGCGAACCAGGGCCGCCTCAGCCGGATAAGCGCCTCGCGCCTCGCGATCAGGGCGCCTATGCCCGTCGGGTACCCGAACATCTTGTAGAAGGACAGGGCCATGAAATCGGGCTTGTACAGGCTGAGATCGAGGGAGTTGGTCGGGGCGAAGGCCGCCGCGTCGAGGAGGACGTCCCATCCCGCGGCCTTGGCCTTGGCTATCCACGATAGGGGGTGGCGGACGGAGGAAAAGTTGGACTGGGCGGGGAAGGCGAAGAGAGACCCGCCGGCGCCCGGCCGCGCCGCGAGCTCGGCCTCGATGCGCGCATCCGAAACGCGGAGGTCCGGGAGCTCTACGGGCACGTAGACCACGTCGGCGCCTCGCGTTCGCGCGAATTCCCTGATTCCGTTTACCGAATTGTGGTTGTCGAAGGTAAGGAGGAAGCGCCCTCGCCCCGCGCCCGGAGCGGAGCCACCGAAGGGATAGGACTCGCCGATGAGCTTGAGGGCGCCCGAGGCGTTCTCGGTAAAGACCACGACGTACTCGTCGGGGTTCGCGTTGAAGTACTCCAGGACCCGCGCCCTCGCGCCCTCGACGAGGACGGTAGCCGCCTGGGAGCTCGGGTTCGTCGAATGCGGGTTGCCGAAGACCCCGGCCTTGAGCAGCCCCAGGTGCTTCGCTACCTGCGATTCGCCGTAGAGCCCGGCCCCGGTGTAGTCAAGGTAAACCTGCCCCTGCGCGTCGAGCCGCGAATAGTCGCGCCTGCGCAGCTCGTCGATCGACGCGGTTCCCGCGTAGGCCGGATGCGCGGAAAGGAATCGCCCATAGTCCTCGTCTGCCATGGGCAGGATATATCACGGTCGGTCGATAGTGGCAAGCCTCCCGGCTGTCCCGATGACGTCGGCTAGGAACTTGTCCAGCGTGGAGAAGCCCATCTCGTCCAGGGTCCACGAGATGCAGCCCAGGTGCCTCTCGGCTATGACCTTGGCGTAGGCGTAGCCGTTCGCGCAATCGAAGCTGGACCACAACACTTGGAGGGCGTAGTAGTAGACGCGCGGGATCCGGCGGTCCAGGAATTTGAGCTGGTCGTCGAGCTCCGCGAAGGAATAGGCCGCGCCGTAGAGGCGCTCGATGCATTTCGACACATAGTCGATGGAAGCCGCATAGGCCCTGTTCTTCCTCACAGCCTTCTCGCTCACGGGCAGGCCTCGGGCCACAAGGTCGCGGAGCTCCGACATGAAGGCGTCGGCGTCGTAGCGGAAGGGCGCGGGCGATGAGGGCCCCGGCTCCGAGGCGGCGAGCTCCCTAAACCTGCTGACCGCGGCCTGGTAATCGCGCTTGAGGTCGTCGAAGTCGACGCGCTTATCGCCCTCGATAGCCGGCGGGCGACCGGGCCTCGAGTCGGGATGGTACTTCTTGATGAACTGCCGATAGAGGGAGCGCAGCTCCTCCTTGGTGCGGATCTTCCCCGTCTCGATCAGGTCGATGAAGAAGTTCATCGCGCCCGCCTCGAGCCCTAATCCTTGCCGGGCCGCCGCCTCGTCGCGAGCACGAAGGCGGCGGGGATGACCAGGGCGGCCGCGAGCGAGACCAGGAGGGCGACGCCTTGGCTCGCGTGGATCCTGGCTGCCACCGCCTTGTCCTCGAAGACCATGCGGCAGGCCGTGAAGGATATGGCGGCCGCGCCGACGTAGACCAGCCAGCGCGCCTTGTCGATCAGGGTCGAGATCAACCCGCCGGCGGTCATGAGGAGGGGCATGCTGATCAGGAGGCCGGCGACGAGGAGGAATACCGAGCCGTGGGCCGAGCCGGCCACCGCTATGACATTGTCGAGGCTCATCATGAAGTCGGCGGCAACGATGAGAAGGATAGCCTGCCTGAAGTTCTTGACTTCCTTCTTCTCGCTTCCCCCCGCCTCCTCGGCGCCCGACTCGGGCTTGAGGAGCCTGTAGACGACCCACACCAGGACGAGGCCGCCCAAGGCCGACAGGTAGGGCACGAGCATGAGGAAGGTGGCGATGCAGGTCAGGCCTATCCGAAGCGCGATCGCGAGGCCGCCGCCGATGACGATGGCCAGGGTCCTGCGCTCCCGCGGCAGGGTCGACGCGGCCATGCCGATGACGATGGCGTTGTCGCCGCTCAGCGCGATGTCGATCACCGTGATGTTGAGGAAGCGCAGCGCGTGGTCCCAGAACGCGGGGTCGATCATGTCGGCAGCCCGAAGTATCTCGAGGCGTTGCGGTACGAGACGTCCTGGATCATGCTACCCAGCGCCTCGAAATCGGCCGGCGCCTCGCCGCGCTCGATCCATCCTCCAACGAGAGCGCAGAGGACGCGGCGGAAGTACTCGTGCCTGGGGAAGGACAGGAAGCTGCGGGAGTCCGTGAGCATGCCGACGAAGCGCGAGAGGAGGCCGAGGTTCGCCAGGCATTTGAGCTGAAGCTCCATCCCGTCGATGTGGTCGTTGAACCACCACGAGGACCCGAGCTGCATCTTGCCCGCTACGGAACCGTCCTGGAAGCAGCCCATCACGCTGGCCATCACGTCGTAGTCGCCGGGATTCAGGGAATAGAGGATGGTCTTGGGCAAGAGGCCGTCGCGCTCGAGGGCGTCGAGAAAGGCCGCGAGGGGAGCCGCGCGCACGCCGTCGTTCGCGGAGTCGTAGCCGGTGTCGGGCCCGAGCGCTGCGAACATCCGCGAGTTGAGGTTGCGCATCGCGGCGAGGTGAAGCTGCATGGTCCAGCCGCGCCGCGCGTCCATCCTGCCGACGGCCAGTAGGAGGGCGGTCTTGAGCTCCTCCGCCTCGTCCGGCGGGAGGGCGCCCGAGCGGGGAAGGCCGGAGAGGGCGCGGGAGAACAGTTGCTCCGCCCTCCCGTCCGGGACGGGCCTGCCCGGCGCCTGGACGAGGGCATGGTCGGAAAGCCTACAGCCGAGCCCGTGGAAGAAGGCGTGGCGCCGCTCGAGGGCCTCGACGAGGCCGGCGAAGGAAGCGATCTCGAGCCCCGCCGCCGCGCCTAGCCGGGGCAGGTAGTCGCGCCAGGCCGCGAGCGATTCCACGGCCAGGGCCTTGTCCGACCTGAATGCGGGGAGCATGGCCGGCTCGCCGTCGGCACGACTACCGTCGGCGCGACTACCGTCGGCGCGACTACCGTCGCGATAGGCGGCATAGGCCGCGTGATGCTCGAGCGAATCCGCAGGATCGTCCGTCGTGCAGACGGCCTCCACCTTCATCGTGCGCAGGAGGGCCCGGGCGCCGAAATCGGGCCCGGCGATCCGCTCGTTGCATCGTTCCCAGATCCGCTCGGCACTGCGAGCGTCGAGGATCTCCTCGATGCCGAAATAGCGGCGGAGCTCCAGGTGAGTCCAATGATAAAGCGGGTTCCCGACCAAGGCGGGGACCGTCCGCGCCCAGGCGAGGAAGGTGCGCTTGTCCGCGGGATGCCCGGTGATATCCGCCTCGCTTACGCCGTTCGCCCTCATCGCCCTCCACTTGTAATGGTCGCCGCCGAGCCAAGCCTGCGCGATGCTGGAGAAGCGCGCGTCGGAGGCGATGTCCGCCGGGGGGAGGTGGCAATGGTAGTCGATGATGGGCATCCCCTCGGCGTAATCGTGGAAGAGACGCCGCGAGCTCTTGTCCGGGAGGAGGAAATCGCCGCCCATGAACTTCGCCATATCCGTCTGCCTACCGCGCCAGCCAGCCGCCGTCGACGGCCAGGGTGTAGCCGTTCACGTAGTCCGAGGCCGGGGAGGCGAGGAAGACGACCGCGCCCGCCACGTCCGCCGGAACGCCCCAGCGCCCGGCCGGGATGCGCTCCGTGATCGAGTTCATGCGCCCCTCGTCGGCCCGAATGGGCGCGGTGTTCATCGTCTCGATGTAGCCGGGCGCGACCGCGTTGACCTGGATGCCGTTCTTGGCCCACTCGTTTGCCATCGACATCGTGATGCCCTTGATCCCGCTCTTGGACGCGGTGTAGGAGGGCACGCGGATTCCTCCCTGGAAGGAGAGCATCGAGGCGACGTTGACGATCTTCCCGCCCCTGCCCTTGTCGATCATGACCTTGGCCACGGCCTGCGAGAGGAAGAAGACCGTCTTCAGGTTGAGGTTCATGACGTCGTCCCATTCCCTCTCGGTGAAGGATACGGCGTCGTTGCGCAGGATCGTCCCCGCGTTGTTGACGAGGATATCGATGCGGCCGAACTCCTTGAGCGCGATCGCGACGATTCCGGGAATGGGCTCGAGGCTCATGAGGTTAGCCTTGAGGTGGACGTAGCGCCGGCCGGCGGACTTGACCGCGGCGGCGGTCTCGTCGGCCTCGTCGGCGTAAGTGACGCCGAGTATGTCGGCGCCGGCCTGTGCCAGCGCCACGGCGTAGGCCTGGCCGAGGCCGCGCTCCGAGCCGGTTACTATCGCGAGCTTCCCCTCGAGCTTGAAGGAATCGAGTATGCCTGCCATGTCGGTTCTCCTTGTCAGCGGATATCGGGCGATGCGAGGTTGTCCATGTCGTCGAAATTCTGGTTCTCGCCGGCCATGGCCCAGATGAAGGTGTAGGCTCCGGTGCCTACGCCCGAGTGTATGGACCAGGAGGGAGAGATCACCGCCTGCTCGTTGGCCATGACGATATGCCTGGTCTCGTCGGGTCGGCCGTGCATGTGGAAGACGCGCGTGGCCGGAGCCATGTTGAAATAGAGGTAGACCTCCATGCGACGCTCGTGGGTGTGGGGAGGCCAGGTGTTCCAGACGCTGCCCGGCTCGAGCTCGGTCATGCCCATTACGAGCTGGCAGCTCTTGCAGACCGCGGGATGGACGTACTGGTAGATCGTGCGCACGTTGCACGATTCCGGAGCGCCGAGCTTGCGGGGATTGGCCTTCGACCGCTCGATCTTCACGGTGGGGAAAGCCTGGTGCGCCGGCGCGCTCACGATGTAGAACTTCGCGGGGTCGGCCGGATCGGCGCTCTCGAAGGCGACGCTCGCCGTGCCCATGCCGACGTAGATGCCGTCGCCCTTGGCGAGCTCGACGGGCTTCCCGTCCAGCAGGATTCGCCCGGGCGCGCCGATGTTGATGACGCCGAGCTCGCGGCGGTCGAGGAAGCGCTCAGTCCCGAGCTCCTTCCCGCCGACCAGCTCGAGTCGGCCCGCCGCGGGCATCGCCCCGCCGAAGATGACGCGGTCGACATGGGTATAGGTCAGCTCGAGCTCTCCCGGCGAGAATGGCTTCTCGACGAGGAAGTGCTCCCGCAAGCCTGCGGTGTCGTATCTCCTGACGTCCTCTGGGTGGTTGCCGTATCGCATGTCGAGTTCCATCGCGTTCGCTCCTTGCTATTTCTTGAGGAAATCCTCGCGCTGCGGCGAGAAGGTATCGAGGAGCCTGCCCTCGGACACGCAGAGAGTGCCATGCCGCCGGCCGCCGGGGATGAAGACGGAGTCGCCGGGAAGGAGGGTCCGCGTCTCGGCGCCGATCGCGAAGCGAAACTCCCCCGCGAGGCAGTAGGTCGCCTGATCGTGGGGATGCTCGTGCTCGGCCCCGACGCCGCCCGAGGCGAAGGACACTTCCACGAGCATGAGCTTGCCGCCTCGGGCTCGAACCTTCCTCGTCACCTTGCCCGGATCCACGGTCTCGCTCTCGATGTCCCCGTCGGGGAAGAATAGACTCTCCATGTCGGCCTCCTCTACCTGCTTACGCGGCCCGAGCCCTCGCCCGCGGCGAGCCGCTCTATCTCTCCCAGGGTCGCGAGGTTGAAATCGCCGGGGATCGAATGCTTCAGGGCCGAGGCCGCGACGGCGAACTCGAGGGCGCGAGCCTCGTCGCCGTACTCGAGAAGGCCGTAGATGAGGCCCGCCGCGAAGGAGTCGCCGCCGCCGACCCTGTCCACGATATCCTCCAGCTCGTAGGCGCGCGACGAGCGGAAGCCCGAGCGGCCGTGCAGCACGGCGGACCAGCCGTTGCGGTCGGCCGACCTGCTCTCTCGCAGGGTCACCGCCACGATGCCGAGATTGGGGAAGCGGGCCTTGGCCCTCTCGGCCAAGGCGCGGTAGGCCTCGGTCCCGACGCGGCCCTTGGAGGGATCCGCCGGGGCGGCGCCTTCCGGCTCGATGCCGAGGCCCAGCTGGAGGTCCTCCTCGTTGGCGATCAGCACGTCGGCGAGCGCGGCCAGCTCGGCCATCACCTCCGGCGCCTTCGCGCCGTAGTTCCAGAGCTTCCTCCGGTAATTGAGGTCCAGGGAGACCGTCGCGCCCGCGGCCCGGGCGGCCGAGGCGGCCTCTATCGCCGCGTCGGCCGCCGCGCGGGAGAGGGCCGGGGTGATGCCCGTGACATGGAACCAATCCGCCCCTGCGAGAATGCGCTTCCAATCGAAGTCGCCGCGCTTCATCGCGGCGGCCGCGCTGCCGGCGCGGTCGTAGACGACTTGCGAGGCGCGTTGGTCGGCGCCGGTTTCCAGGAAGTAGATGCCCGTCCTCTCGGCCGTCCTGCGGACGCCGGAGACGTCGACGCCATGGGCGCGCAAGGCCCGCAGCGCGGCGTCCCCGACCGCGTCCGAGGAGAGAGCGCCCACGAAGGCGGCGCCGAGGCCGAGGATCGAGAGCGAGACCGCGACGTTGGCTTCGCCGCCCCCGAAGGTCGCCTCGAGGGCGGGCGACTGGAAGAGGCGCTCGTGCCCCGGCGATTTGAGCCGGAGCATGAGCTCCCCGAAAGTGACGATCTTCCTCATCGAAGTACCCCCGCGCATTCTAGCATGCCGCGCGGCTCAATAGATGAAGCGCGGTAGCCACATCGTGAAGGCCGGGACGTAGGTGATCAGCAAGAGGACGACGATCATCGCGATGAAGAAGGGCATCATGGCCTTCGTGCCCGCGTTGACCGACACCTTGCCGATCGCGCAGCCCAGGAACAGGACCGTCCCGACCGGCGGAGTCAGCAAGCCCATGCCCGCGTTGAAGATGAGGACGAGCCCGAATTGGATGGGATCCATGCCGAGCTTGACGCAGACCGGGAGGAGGATCGGCGTGAGGAGGACGATCATCGGCGCCATGTCCATCGGCCCGCCGAGGATGAGGAGGAGGATGTTGATCATGAGCAGTATCACCCAGGGCGTGTGGGAAATCTGGAGGAAGCCCTGCGTGATGAGGTCGGGGAGGCGGAGGATGGTCATCGCGTAGCCGAAGGCCCCGGAGGCCCCGATCAGGAAGAAGACCATGAGTACGGTGCGGAAGGTCTTCACGAGGACGGGCCAGAGGTCCTTGGGCTTGATCTCGCGATAGACGAAGAACCCCAGGCAGAAGGAGTAGACGACGGCGAGGGCGCCCGCCTCGGTGGCCGTGGCGAGGCCGGTCAGGATAGAGCCGAGGATGATGAGCCCCGGCGTGAAGGAGAGGAAGCCGTGGAAGAGTATCGAAGGTATCTTCTTGCGATCTACCGGGTCGCCCCTGGGATAGCCTCGCCTCATGCTGATGATGACGCCCACTATGCAGAGCGTGATGAGGAGGAGGACGCCCGGCACGATGCCGGCGGCGAAGAGCTTGGCCACCGAGATTCCCCCGACGACCCCCGACGCGACTATGGAATAAAGCACCAGGTTGTGGCTCGGCGGTACGACTACGCCCTGGATGGCCGAGGAAATCGTGACCCCGACCGCGTATTCGGGCGAATAGCCCTTCTTGATCATAATGGGGATCATGACCGAGCCGATGGCCGAGGTATCGGCGACGGCGGAGCCCGAGAGGTTGCCGAAGAACATGCAGGCTACCGAGTTAACTATCGAGAGGCCGCCGGGAAGGCGCCCCACGAAGAGGTTGGCGGAATCGATGATACGGTTAGCCAGCCCTCCTGCCCCCAGCAGCTGCCCGGTCATTATGAAGAAGGGAATGGCGAGGAGGGAGAATTGGTTGATCCCCTGCAGCGTCTGCTGCGCTACGACTACGATGGGGACCTGGAGGTACAGGAGGGTCGCGATGGACGAAAGGGCCAGGACCAGGGCGACGGGGAACCTCAGGACGAGGAATACGAGGAAGCTGATACAGAGGATCCAGATGGCGACGGTGTCACTCGGGTTTATCTGCATCTTGCTTGTTCCCCTCTTCGATGACGTTGTAGCGGCGAAGGTCGTGCCCTAGGAGCTGCAGGATAGAGTAGACGCAGGTGAGGACTCCGGTGATGGGCATCACTATGTACTGGACTACGTTGGGCAGCTGGGTGGCCGCGAGGACCGAGCCCCTCATCGCCATAGTGAAGTCCCAGCCGTAGACGACGAGGTAGAGGCCGAAGAGGAAGGTCACGACGTCGACGAACTTGTCGAGGACGTTCAATAACTTCTTCGGGAGCTTCTCGAACAGGTCCATGGCGATGTGGAGGCGCTCGCGGAAGCCGATCGCGATGCCGATGAAGGTGAACCACGTGAGGCAGAGGAGGGTGACCTCCTCGGACCAAGCGAACATGAAATGGAAAAATTTGCGCGTGATGACCGCCGTAAAGACGATTACGATCATCGACACGAGGAGGACGATGCAGAAGCCTTCTACGATTTTGTCGATCGTAAGGAAGAACTTCTTAATGCCGTCTTTCTTGTCGGCCACTTGAAGCTCCTTTCGGGAAAGGGGGATGGCGGAGGCGCGTTTCCGCGCCCCCGCGATCATTCTCGCATTATCGATATCTCGACGCGCCTACTTCTTGATCCTGGCCGCGTCGATCGCCTTGAGCGTCTCGGCGAAGGCCGGGCCCTCGGTAGCGACGAGGTCCTTCACGGCGTTCTTGAAGGGGGTCTTGTCCTTTACTTCGACGACGATCGACCCGCCGGCCTTGCCCGCCGCCATGGCCTTGACGTCGTAATCGTTCCAGGCCTTGCGCTGGAAGGCGACTGTCTCGGAGGCGGCCTTGCGGAAGGCGGCCTGGTCGTCCTTGGAGAGCTTGTCCCAGGCGCCCTTGTTCATGAAGAGGACCTCGGGCAGGCGGAGGTGCTCGTCGAGCATGTAGTACTTGGCCACCTGGTAGTGGTTGAAGGACATGACGTAGGAGGGCGCGTTGTTCTCGGCGCCGTCGATGACTCCGGTCTGGATGGCGCTGAAGACCTGGCCCGCGGCCATCGGCACGGCGGAGGCGCCCATGGCCTCGACCATCTTGACGAGGAGATTGTTGGGCATGACCCTGAACTTCTTGCCCTTGAGGTCGGCGATGGTGTTGAGCGGGTAGTTGGCGTAGAAGGACCTGGACCCGCCGTCGTACCAGCAGAGGCCGACGAAGCCGGAGGGTGCGAGGTCGGCGAGCATCTTCTGACCGTAGGGGCTGAGGAGGAAGTTCCACATGTGGTCGGAGGAGTCGAAGAGGTAGGGCAGGCTGAAGACGTTGAGCTGGGCGTTGAAGGAGCCGAGGGCGCCCGAGCTGACGCGGGCGATCGACACCGCGTTGATCTTGACCTGCTCGATTACTACCTTCTCGTCGCCGGAGATCGATCCGCCCGGGAAGATGTCGACCTTGAACTGGCCATTCGTGTACTTGGCGACGAGCTTCGCGAATTCCTCGTCCGCGAGCTCCGTCGGATAGCCCTGGGGATGGATCTCAGCGAGCTTGAGCACCTTCTGCGCGCTGACGCTGAACACGAAGGCCGTGAGGACGAGGGCGACTATTACGCTGCGCTTCAGATTCATGGACGCCTCCTAAAGGATTCCAACTGCGGGCGCCGAGAGCGCCCGATCCGATTCTAGAGCCCTTCCGTCGAGGGCGGCCAGGTAAGATCATGCTTTCCCCGGTATTCCTATGCTCCCCCTGCCTCATTCGAAGGACCGGACACGCTCGATAATGGCCCTGATATCGGCGGGCTGCTTGGCGTAGACCCCGGAGACCAGGTTCCGCCATGGGCGGAGGTCGGCTATCTTGACGATCTTCACCCCCGCCTCGCGGATGCGTTCCGCGGCTACTTTTTCGTAACGCTCCCAGGCCGCGCGCTGGAAATCGATGGTATCCATGGCCGCCTCGGCCAGGAGAGCGCGATCGGCGGCGGTCAGGGACGCGAACCCGACCGCGGAGCCGACGACGATCTCCGGTACCCGAGCGTGCTCGGTGAGGGTGAAGAAGGGCGCGATCTTATAATGATTCGAGGTGTAGTAGGTCGAGGCGTTGTTCTCGGCCCCGCCGATCTCGCCGGACTGGATCGCGCTATACACCTCGCCGAAGGCCTTGGGCACGGCGATGCCGCCGAAGGCGGACACGACGTCCGCCATGACCCCGCCCTCCTGGACGCGTATCCTCATTCCCTTGAGGTCCGCGGGGACCAGCACCTGCTTGCGAGCGGTGTAGAAGCTCCTCGCCCCGGCCTCGAACCAGCCCAGGCCGACGAAGCCCGCCTGGGACACGCTCGCGAGGAGCTCCCGGCCGAGGTCGCCCTTCAGGACCCGCCACATGTGCCCCTCGTCCTCGTACAGGTAGGGCATCTGCAAGGCGCCGAGCCGGGGCACGTATACGGATACCGCCGAGAGGGAGACGCGCGCGATGTCGATCGCCCCGAACTGGAGCTGCTCCAGCACGGCCACCTCCTGGCCCAAGACCGAGTCGGGGTATACCGAGACGAGTATCCGCCCGCCCGAGCGCTCTCGCACCAGCCTCGCGAATTCATAGTCGGCCTGCGCCGTCGGGTGGTCGGCCGGGTGGAGCTCGGCGAGCCTGAGCTCGATGGGCTGAGGGGCCGGCGCGCCGGCGGCGAGGGCCGCGGCGAGGGCCATGGCCGCGGTGACGGAAAAACAAGCCTTGCGCGATCTCATCGCTCTCCTCCATTGTCCCGCCGCGATCGGAAGGCGACGGGGCTCTCTCCCTCGAAGCGGCGGAATACGCGGGCGAAATACGCGGGGTCCCGGAAGCCGACCAGTGTGGCGGCCTCCTTGACCGATACGGCGGGCGAGAGGAGATAGGCCTTTGCCCGCTCGACTCGCAGGCGCGCGAGGCAGTCGGCGAAGCCCATGCCCGCGTGGCGGGCGAGGAGCCTGGAAAGGTGGGAAGGCGAGACGCCGAGCTCCGCCGCGACGGACTCGAGGGAGAGCTCCTCCGCGAGCCTGGAGTCGAGCAGCTCGAGCGCGCGAAAGGCCGTTCGGCGCCCGGCCCCCGCCCCCTCGACGTCGCCGGGCCGGCTCCCCGCCCCGGACGAGGAGAGCGTGAGGAGGATGATCGGCCTCGCCCCGCCCGCGAGGGCGGCGGCGCGCAGGGCGGCTTGGGCGAGCTCCGACGCCGCCGCCGAGCCGGCTCCGGGGAGGGAAGCGGCGGCTCCTGCGGCGAGGGAGGCGCCCAGCTCGGCGCGGCCGGACTCGATGAGCCCCTCGAGCCTGCCGCGAAGCTCATCGTCGGGCTCGGCCTCCGAGGGGAGGCCCAGTAGCGCGCACAGCGCGATCTCCGGGCCGGCGGCCGCCACCGCCGTGCACCTCTCCGAGGAGAGCAGTCGTTCTGCAAGGGAGGAGGCGGCCTCGAGGATGCCCACGCCGCGCGCCCCGAAGGCCTCGCACTTGAGGGCGACCACCGCCCTGACGCCGCCCGGCTTCCCGGAAAGGCCCAAGAAGCGTCGCGCGCGGTCCTCGTCGACGACGCCGGCGCGGAGCTCCGCGCGAAGCTCATCGGCCATGAAGGCGACGGCTCCCTCGAGCCTCGCCTCGGCCTCGCTCGCCGCTCCAGCCCCGCCATCGCCGGCCTCGGAGCCGAGCGAGCGGAACAGGGCGGCGGCTACCTCCCCCGCCGAGGCGGGCTTGAGGAGGAAGTCCTCGACGCCGAGCCTGAGGGCGCTGCGCGCATACTCGAAGCTGTCGTGGGCCGTCAGGAAGACTATGGGAAGGCGAGGTCGGGCCTCGCGCAGTAGGCGCGCGGCTTCGATGCCGTCCATGCCCGGCATCTTGATGTCCAGGAAGGCCCCGTCCAGCCTTCCCTCTCCGACCCGCTCGAGGGCGTCGAGGCCGTTCGAGGCTTCGATGATCTCGAGCTCGGGCATGCCCTCGCCGCCGAGTATGTGCCTGAGCGCCCGGCGCTCCAGCTCCTCGTCGTCCGCGATGAGGATCCTATAGCGCATCGTCCTTCCTCTCCGGCGCCCCGGCGGCGGGAAGCGAGATGCGGATCACTGTCCCGCGCCCCGGCCGCGACGAGATGGCGAGCCGCGCCCGGCCCCCGTAGCGGTAGGCCAGCCGCAGCTCGAGGTTGGCCATCCCGATGCCCGGGCTGCCCTCGCCGGGGACGGCCGCGGGGGGCGCCTCGCCCGCCGCGGCGGCTCGGATCTGTCCCAGCATCGCGGCGTCCATCCCCGCCCCGCTGTCCGCCACCACGAGGCGCACGCGATCCCGCAGCCTCCGCGCCGAGACTACGACGCGGCCGCCGTCGACCTTGGGCTCGATCCCGTGCCTGACCGCGTTCTCGACGAGGGGCTGGAGCGTGAATCTGGGCACGTTGAGCGATTCCGCCTCGGGCTCGGAGCGGACTTCCCACGCGAGCCGCGCGCCGAAGCGGATGGATTGGAACGCGAGGTAGTCGCGCAGGACTGCGAGCTCCTCGCCCACCGTTACGAAGGAGCCTCGGTCGGAGAGGGAATAGCGCATGAGCTTGCCGAGGCTGCGGGCGAGGAGCTCGGTCTCGGGCGCCCCCTCGAGGAGGGCGCTGCGGGATATCGTATTCAGGGCGTTGAACAGGAAATGCGGCCGGATCTGGTCCTGGAGGTTCATGAATTGCGCCTCCCGCAGGGCGCGCCCCATGGAGATCCGCTCCAGCGTCTCGGCGTGGAGCTGCCTCTCCAGGTCCGCCTTCTCCTTCAAGCCCTCTACGAGGGCGCGGATATTGGCGCTCATGGAATTGAAGTCGCGGGCCAGGACGGCGACCTCGTCCCGCGTCCCGACGGTGACGGGATCGACGTCGAGGTCGCCCGAGGCCATTCGGTCCGCGGCCTCGGCGAGCCGCCTGACGGGCGCCGCAATGGATTGGGCGAAGAGGGCCGCGAAGATGAGGGCGAGGGCGCCCGCGACCGCCAGCCCCATGAGGGCCAGCCTCCTGCTCTCCGCCGCGCGGCTCAGGCTCTCGCCATAGCGGGCGGTGCCCGAGGCCATGGAGATGGAGAGGAGGCGGCCCAGGTAGCCGTCCACATAGGCCGCTATCCTGTCCGCCCGGGCGTATTCCTCGAAGGCCTCCGGCTTCTCGGGGCCGCGCCCCGCGAGCGCGGCCCGCGCCGCCGGCGCCCAGGCCTCTATACCGCGCCGAGCGGCGCGGCCCTCGAAGAAAGCCTCCTGCGGCTCGTCGGGAACGGGCGAGAGCGCCTGCGCGTCCCGGACGATATCGTCGAGCGAGGACTCGAGGGCCGTCAGCTGATCGCCCTGACGCTCGCGCAGATAGCGCTCGCCCATCGCCCGAAAATCCGCGAGGGCCGCGCGCAGGCCCTGGATCGAGTAGTAGCGGGCAAGCCTCTCCTCGAATTCGCGGCCGGACCTGGACGCGGCGTCCTGGGCGAGTACCTCGACCGCCACGACGAGGGCGAGCGTCAGGCCGTAGGACAGGAGGATCTTTCCCCTGATCCCGATCCTAGGGAAGCGCATGCTCGCCTGGCCCGGCCTTCCGATCAGATGTTGTCGGTCAGGTAGCCGCCGTCGATCGGGATCGTGACCCCGGTAACGAAGCCGCTCGCCGCGTCGCTAATAAGGAAGATGACCGCGCCGCGGAGCTCGGATTTCTCGCCGAAGCGGCCGAAGGGCGTGCGGGAGATGATGGCCTTGCCGCGCGGGGTGAGGTCGCCCGTCTTCTCGTCGATGAGGAGGGCCTTGTTCTGGTTGCCGATGAAGAAGCCCGGGGCGATGCCGTTGACGCGGATCCCGTGGGGGGCCAGCTCCTTGGCGAGGCCCTCGGTGAGGTTGAGGACGCCGGACTTCGCCGCCCCGTAGGCCCAGGTGCCGGAGAGGGGCTTGTAGCTCGTCATCGACGACATGTTGATGACGGCGCCCTTGACCTCATTGGCGATCCAATAGCGGGCGAAGGCCCTCGTCGGCGTCACGAGCCCGGCCATGAGGTTGAGCTCCACGACCTCCATGAATACCTTCTCGTCCATCTCCGCGAACGGAGCCTTGCCCCGATTGCCCCCGACGCCGTTCACGAGGACGTTGGGCGCCCCTATCAGCCTCTCGGTCTCCGCGATCGCCGACTCGCAGGCTCCCGAGTCCGCCGTATCGATGGTGACCGACTCGACCCGTCCCGCCGGCGCGCCGGCCTCGCCGGAGCCCGCGGCCTCGCCGGAGCCCGCGGCCTCGCGGACGGCCTTCGCGGCCTCGGACATGGGGTGGTTGGTGCCTCGCCCCCAGAGGCATACGTCGGCCCCGGCCTTGGCCAGCCCTATCGCGAGCTCGGCGGGTATGCCGCCCGCGCCCCCGGTGACGACGACTCGCTTGCCCCTTAGGGAGAACATCTCTTCGAGATACGACATCGGACCCTCCATTACGCGATGAAGAGCGGCGCGAGATGCCGCTCGAACAGGTTCAGGGTAACGTTGCGCGAAACCGAAGCCTCGTGCTTGGCGAGGGCGTCCAGGTAGCGACCGCCCATCTTGGCGGCGACCCTGAAGCCCACGTGCACGAGCTGCCTCATGCTCGGATTGAAGCGGGGATCGGACTGGACGTGTCGGAGGGCGGCTACGAGGGCGGGGCCCTCCCACTTGTCGACGGCGTCGGGAGAGGGCAGCTTGCCCCTGTCGATGTCGACGACGGTGGCGTAGGGCGCCACTACCTCGTCGATGTCGTCGTAGGCGGCCCTATACACTTCCTTGGCCATCGCGAGGCCGTCGCCGCCCGACTCGGCGAGGCCGACGATCTCCTCGAGCCAGGTCGTGCCGGCGGTCTTGAGGTGGAGCCCCGCGCCTTCCTTCCTTATGATGGCGCCGATGCCCTTATAGAGGCTGAACTTGTCGCTTCCCGAGTGGACCGAGAGCTTGAGGCTCTTGGGTAGGCCGAAGGCGGTCGAGGCCCAGAGGGCGACGCGGACGTCGGCGTCGAACTCCTTGAGGAAGGCTCCGACGTCCCCGACGTAGTCGACGCCCTTGTTGAAGCGGCCCGAGAACTTGGGCGCGATCGTCTGCACGGGGACTCCCTCGTCGGCGAGGGCGGCTAGGATCACGGCGAGCTCGGCCGGGCTCTGGGGCGTCTCGGTCTCGTCCATGGAGACCTCGGTGACGAAATCGTCCTCGCCTCGGGGACCCAGGCCCCTGAGGTCGCGGACGCGGCGGTAGGTCTTGGCCGCCTCGCCCACGGCGAAGAGATAGCGTACGGCGGCCGCGCGCATGGCGGCGGCGTCGAGGGCGGCGGGCAGGCCTTTCGCGGAGGGCAGGTCCGCATGCTTCTTCAGGAAGGCCTCGACAAGGCCCGGATCGGCTGCCTTGCCGATGAAATCGGCCACGTCGAGGGTGAAGAAGTCGCAGTGGGGAGCGAACCGGTCCACCGTCGCCAGGCCGACGTGGTCGGCGTCCACATGATAGGAGCCGTCCCAGCCCGATTCCTTGATGGCGCGATCGGCGGCAGCTCGCTGGTCCGCGGGCTGGGTCCCTATGAGGTTGTGCTCCCGGTTGCTCTTGTTCCACACGATGGCGGCGGATACGCCCTTATCCCTGGCCTTCTTGAAGGCGGCTATCTGCGCGAGGCCCTGGCGGCCGAAGCGGTCGCCGGTTCCGATGGAGTACTTCTCGATCGTCTTCATGCTCTATTCCCTCCTGATGGTATCAACGCGGTTCGTAGCCGAGGAGGGCGGAGACCCTGGCCGCGGCCGCCATGACGGCGCCCGCCCTCTCTCCCTCCTCGGATTCCTCGTAGCGGAAAAGCGGCCAGGAAGCCGATAGGGCAGCCGCCACCGCGCCGTCGCGGTCGAAGATGGGCGCGCCCAGGCACCTGATTCCCGACTCGTGCTCCTCGGCGTCGCGGGCGAAGCCCCGTTCCTTGATGCGGGCGAGCTCGGCCTCGAGCCCCTCGAGGGTCGTAATCGTGCCCGGCGTGAAGGCCGCGAGGCTAGCCTTCTCGAGCGCCGCCCCGCGATCCTCGGGGCTCGACCAGGCGAGGAGGACCTTGCCGATAGCCGTGCAGTGCAGCGGGATGCGCCTGCCGACCCTAGAGAACATCCGTATCGTGTACTTGGACTCTATCTTCAGGACGTACACCGCCGAATCGCCTTCCAGCACACCCATGTGGACCGTCTCGCCGAGCTCGGCGGCCAGTTCCTCGGCGATCGGGCGGGCGGCCGAATGCAGGTCCAGATGGTCGAGGGCCCGCGAGCCGACGTTGAAGGTCTTCAGAGTCATGGCCCAGCGCTCTCCCTGGTCGCGCCGCGCGTAGCCGAGCGACTGGAGCGTCAGGAGGAAGCGATAGACGGTCGGCTTCGCCAAGCCCATCTCGCGCGACAGCTCCTCAAGGCCGACGGAGCGCTTGCGGGACAGGCTCTCGAGCACGGCGAGGGCCCGAGCGGCCGCGCTGACCACGGGAACCGCGGGCTGCGCCGCCTTTTTCTTCGCTGGCATTTCGGACTCCCGTTTCATTTTGCCAGTGGTCGGCCCGATAGTCAATGATATAATGGCCGCGTGAGCGAGGATAGCCGATCGCCGAAGGGGCTGAACGGGCGGACGAGCGTCGGGCTCATCCTCGCAAGCCTCCATACCGGCGCGAGCTTGGCCGCCTGGCCCGGCGTCGCCCGCGAGGCGGAGCGCGCCGACGTCAACCTGTTCTGCTTCCCCGGCGGCCGCCTAGGCCTGCGCGAGGGCTACGAGGCCTCGCGTAACGCCATTTACGATCTCGCCGCGCTCGCGCCCCTCGACGGGACCCTTATATGGGCCTCCTCCCTCTGCGGCGCCGCGGAGACGGGACCGGCCCTCGACGGATTCGTCGACAGCTACCGCGACAGGCCCGTCGCGAGCCTCTCCTCGGGCGTCAGCGGCGTCCCGATCGTCACCTTCGACTATTACGGGGGCATGCGCGAGGCCGTCCTCCACGCCGCCCGCGAGCACGGATACCGAAGGCTCGCCTTCATCCGCGGCCCGGCGGGGCATCCGGGGGCGGAGGAGAGGCGCCGGGCCTTCGAGGATACCCTTCGGGAGCTCTCGATCGAAGCCGATCCCCGGCTCTCGTCGCCGCCCCTTCCCTGGGACTCCGGCGGCGAGGCCGCCCGGGAGCTCCTCGACGGCAGGAGGCTCCGGCCCGGCCGGGACTTCGACGCGGTGCTGGCCTCGAGCGACCTCATGGCCCTGGCCTTCATGCGCGAGCTGCAGTCGCGGGGCTTCCGGGTCCCGGAGGACGTGGCGGTCATGGGCATGAACAACGGCGTCGAGAGCCGCATCGCCGCCCCACCCCTCACGACCGTAGACTGCCCCTTCGCCGAGCTGGGCGCGATGGGCCTCCGAAGCCTGCTAGACCTCGTGGAGAATAAGGCCCCTCCCCCTTCCCGGAGGCTCGAGGCGCGGCTCCTGATCAGGCGCTCCTGCGGCTGCCGACCCGGGGCGGGGCCTCCTCCCGGCGGCGAAGCCGGGCCCGCCCTCGGGGACGAGATAGCCGCCGAGCTCGGCCTAGGGGCGGATCTCGCTCGGGATTGGGTCTTCCCCCTGGTCGAGGCCTGGGAGGGAGGGGCTGGCGAGGGCCGGGAAGGCCGCTTCCTCGACCTGCTCGGCCGAGTGCTCGAGAGGGCGACGAGGGCAGGCATGGACCTCTTCCCGTGGCAGGGGGCGATATCGAGGCTCCGGCGCTCGGCCCTGCGCCGAACGGTAGGCGCGGACCGCGATGAGATGGAGGAGGCGGCCGGCCTCGCCCGGGTGCTCGTCGCAGAGGCCGCCGAGCGGGCCCAGGCATTTAGGGCCTGGGAGAGGGACAGGATCGACCTCCTGCTCCGCGAGCTCGACCACGAGCTCCTCATGGCGCACGACGCGGGGCGGATTGGGGAGATACTCCGGCGCGGCCTCCCCGCGCTCGGCATCCGAAGCGCCTACATCTGCCGCTACGAGGGCGCCTGGGCGGCGCGCCTCGCGGCGGGCTTCCGGGACGGCGAGAGGCTGGAATCCCCGGGCGAGGCCTTCCCCGCCGCCGACCTACTGCCGCGCGGGGCCTTCCCCGGGCGAAGGCTCTCCTACGTCGTGGAGCCCCTCTTCTTTCGAGACAGCTCGATCGGCTACGCGCTTTTCGAGATCGGGGACGCCGCCGGCCCCACCTACGAGAGGCTCAGGGATTCGGTGAGCAACGCGCTCCGGAGCCTCCACCTCTTCGAGCGGGCCGAGGAGTCCCGAGCCCTCGCGGAGCGCGCGGACGGCATAAAGTCCAGGCTGCTGACCAACGTCACGCACGAGCTGCGGGCTCCCATCGACATGATCCTTCGCGGGGCCGCTCGGCTCTCGGCTTCCTGGTGCCCGGGATCGGGAAGCGAGGCTGCCGCCGACTTGGAGCGCATAATAAGCGGCGCGGAGCACGAAAGGAGGTTAGTGGGCGACCTCCTCGACTTCTCCCGCGCGGAGATCGAGGAGCTGGACATCGAGCGCGTCCCCACCGACCCCGGCGCCGCCCTGCGCGAGGCCTTCGGCCTATTCTCCTCCCGGGCGAGCGGGGAGGTCGCGTGGCGGCTCGATATCCCGGATCGCCTGCCGCTCGTGCTGGCCGATCCCTTCCGGCTTCGGCAGATCCTGATCAACCTCCTATCCAACGCCGATAAATTCACGGAGGCCGGAAGCGTCACCCTGTCGGCGCGCGCGGAAGGCGCCCGACTCATCATCAAGGTCGTCGACACGGGTCCGGGAATAGCGCCCGAAAGGCTGCCGCGGCTCTTCGAGCCCTTCGTCTCCTCGCCTCCGCGCGGAGCGCCGAGGGGCGGAAGCGGGGGCGTCGGACTCGGCCTGAGCATAGCGAGGCATCTCGCCCTCCTCCACTTCGGCTCCCTCGAGGCCGAATGCCCGCCGGGGGGAGGGGCGGCCTTCGCCCTCTCCCTTCCGCTCCCCGACGCGAGGAGCCTCGCCGCGGCCGCGGGGAATGCCCCCGCCCCTAAAGGCGAGGCCTGTGTCCTCCTCCTCTCCTCGTCCGCGGACGTCCTCCCCGAGATAGCCGCCGCCGCGGACGCCTTGGGACTCCCCCTTCGCCGCGTCGGCGCCGGGGAGGCCGAGGGCGGCGCCCTCGATCGCCTCGACCCCGCGGCGATAGCCTGGGACTCGGCCTCCTCGACCGCGGAGGAGCGCGCCGTATTCCGGCGGATCAGGAGCAAGCCCAGGCTCGCCTCCCTGCCCTTCCTCCTCTACGGCGCCGAGGAGGCCGCCGCGGGCTTCGTGGACAAGGCCGCGGGGACTCCTCGCCTCGAGGAGGCGCTCGCCCTGTCCCTCGGCCTAGCCCCCGAGGCGACTGGAACCATCGTCGCGGCCGACGACGACGAGGAGGCCCTGCGAAGGCTCGTCAAGCTGCTCTCCCGCTCCTTCCCCGGCGCTCGCATCGACGCGGCCGCCGACGGGATCGCGGCCTGGGAGCTCCTGCGCGGCTGCGACCCCATGCTCGCGGTGCTCGACGTCGCCATGCCGGGCCTCTCCGGCATCGAGCTCGTCCAGCGGATGAGGGCGGACGAAGCCCTCCGATCGGTACCGGCCATCCTGCTCACGTCGAAGGTCATCACGATGGACGACGTCTTGGCCCTCGGGGCGAGCTCGCGCGTGGTGCTCAGGAACAAGGGAGTGTTGACGAGCGAAGGCGCCGCGGCGGAGGCCGAGAGGGCCGCCTCGGGGGGAGGGCGCGGGCCCGGGGCGGCGAGCGGCATCGCCAAGCGCGCCGTCGCCTTCATCAACGAGCGCTACGCCGAGGACCTCACCCGTTGGCGGATAGCCGAGGCCGTCAACGCCAGCGAGGACCATCTCTCCAGGGTCTTCCGGCGTGAGCTCGGCATCGGCCCCTGGGAATACCTGACGCGCCTGAGGATCGAGCGCGCCAAGGGACTCCTCGCCACCGGCACCGAGAGCGTCGCCTCCATCGGGGCGCGGGTCGGCTTCCCCGACAAGGCTTACTTCTCGCGGGTCTTCAAGAAAATCGTGGGGATGAGCCCCCAGGAGTATCGAGGATCGACCTGAGGAGGGAGAGCCCGGCCGAGAAGCCCGGAGCGTCCTGCTCCTCGAGGATGAAGGGCGCGACGGGCGCGATCCGCGCGGCCGCCCTCGCGACCCTCTCCCAGTCCATCAGGCCCTCTCCGGGGACCGCGGGGACTTTGGCCCCGCCCAGCATGGCGAAGTCCTTCGCGTGCACGGCCGCCACCCTGCCGCCGAACCGCTCGAGGGCCTCGAGCGCCGCCGCGGCCGGCTCCGCGCCGGACCCGGGATCGACGAGGTTGACCGGATCGAGGATCACCCCGAAGGCGCTCGAGCCCAGGTCTCCCAAGAGCTCGGCCATGACGCGCGGCGAATCGACGGCATGGCCCCAGACGGGCTCGATGCAGAGGAGCACGCCGGCACGCTCCGCGATGGGCAGGAGCTCCGCGAGCGCGGCTCGGAGGAAGACGAGGGCCTCGCGCGGCTCGCCCCCGGAGAGGGGGGTCTCGGTAGCCACGACGCCGCTCCCGAAGTCACGGGCGAGCAGGAGGTTGTGCGTGAGCCTCCCGGAGGCCTCGCGCCGCGCGGCGGCGTCGGGAGAGCAGATATCGACGTAGCAGCCGAGCACGGCCACGGAGACGCCGCGCGCCGCGAACGCGGCCGCGGCCGCGCGGGCCCAGGTGCCTTCCATCTGCGCGGGAGGAAGCGGGCAATCGGAGAGGGCCTTCGCGGGAGCGAGCTGGAGGCAGGCCGCGCCCCGCAGGACCGCCGCATCCGCGATGAAGGCGGCGTTCCCCCGGCCCAGGTCGTGGGCCCTCGCGCCTATCAGCGCCACGTCGCCCGCCTCGCCGCGCGGGCCGCGAGCCCCAGGGCCGCCGCGGCCCCCGGCGAGGGCGAGCAGCGGGCGTAGGAGAGCTCCGAGCAGCGGCGCAGGACGTAGGCCGGGCCGCGCTGCCCTCGAATGCTCAGGTTATCCAATCTCATGCCTCGCACGTTATACGCCCTGAAACCCGCGCGCGCCAAGCGGGGGACTCCCGCGGACATCTCGGGAACCGCCGGCTCGGCGCCGCCGCCGAGCTCTATCGACACGTCCGCGAAGGAGAGCGAGCGAATCGGGCGCTCGGCGAGCCCGTCGATCCAAGCCGCCGCGACGCTCGCCCCGGTCGCCCGTATCGAGGCGAAGGAGAGTCCCTCGAGGCTAGGAGTGCCCTCCCCGGCCTCGCGCGCGCCGAGGTCGGCTATCTCGGGATCGTCCCAGGCGCCGCAGCCGTAATGGGAGTTGATCGCGAAAGGCACGAGGCAATCCTCCATCAGGATCCCGGAGACCCTGATGCGCTCGACGGTTCCTCCCCTCCCGCGCCTCGTCTTCACCCTGAATCCCCGGTCGGTGCCCCGGAAGACGCAGTCCGAGACGGAGACGTCCCTGACTCCCCCGGACATCTCGCTGCCGATCACCACGGCCCCATGCCCCCGCTCGAGGACGCAGCCGGTGACCGTCACGCCCTCGCAGGGCCGGCAGGACTCGGCTCCTTCCCCCTCGGCTCCCGCCTTGATCGCGATGCAGTCGTCGCCGACGCTCACGAAGCAATCGGCGATCCGGACAGAAGCGCAGGACTCGGGGTCGATGCCGTCGGTGTTGGGGGAGTCGGGCGGGTTGATTATCCTGAGGTCGCGGATGTCGACCCCGCGGGAGCGAAGCGGGTGTATCGTCCAGCTCGGCGAGTTCCTGGCCTCGAAGCCTTCGAGGAGGACTCCCTCGCAGCCGTCGAAGCAGAGCAGCCGCGGTCGCGGATGGTCCAGGGCCCCGTCGCGGAAGAGCCTCCACCATTCCTCGCCTCGCCCGTCGATCGTCCCCCCGCCGGTCACCGCGACATTCCTGGCGCCGGCGGCCCCGACGAGGGGAGAGTGGGAGAGCCTCGTTCGCCCCTCCCACCTCGAATCGGCGAGGGGGTAGTCTCGCGGGTCGCGGCTCCCGAGGAGGACGGCTCCCCGCTCGAGGCGCAGGCAAACGCCGTCCCGCAGCGCGAGGGAACCCGACACGTAGCCGCCCGGAGGGAGGAACACCAGCCCTCCCCCGGCCGCGCCGGCGGCGTCGAGGGCCGCCTGGATTGCGGGGCCGTCGAGGGAGACTCCATCGCCTAACGCGCCGAAATCCTTGGCGGAGGCGCCCCTGTCGACCGGGCTCATCTAGGGAGCGAGCCTCGCCGGTCGTACTCGACGGAGGCCAGGATGAAGGGACCGACTCCTTTGAAATCGTTCGGCCTCGCCGCCTCCCCCGCGTAGTACTCGAAACTGCCGTCCCGGTAGGGAGAGCCGCCGAGGCCCGCCACCGCGCAGGTCCCTTCGAGGACGGGCGAGCCGCTCTCGCCGACTCGCAGGAAGCGCTCGCAGCAGGCCTCGTAGGCGCGGCACGCGATCGGCGCGAAGCTGGAGCCGTCGAGTAGCCCGAGGCGGACGCCCTTCAGGAAGGCATAGGGGAGCATCGAGGATACGGACGCCTCCAGATAATTGCCGGGCCGGTTCCCTTGGTCGAGGACCTGGTGCCAGAGGCCGGTCGACGGGTCCCGGAATTCGGCCGACGCGTCCGCTAGCTCCGAGAGGATCGCGCCGAGGCTGCCTCGACCTGCGTGGCCCGCGGGGAGGACCTCTATCACGTCGACGAGGGCCATGGCGAACCAGCCCACGGCCCTGCCCCAGCTGTGCAGCGAGCGGCCGGTCTCGGGATCGGCCCAGAGCTGGCTGCGCCTCTCGTCCCAGGCGTGGCGGAGCAGCCCCGTGCGAGGGTCGCGCGCCTTCCCGGCGATCAAGGCGAACTGGGCCACGCAGTCCGCCAGCAGGGTCTCGTCCCCGAAGGCCGCGGCGTAGCGCGCGGCGAAGGGCTGGGCCATGTAGAGGCCGTCGAGCCACATCTGGTTCGGATAGATGAGCTTGTGCCAGAGTCCCCCCGAGGGGGTCCTCGGCTGCGCTCGCAGCTGGCTCGCCAGGAGCTCTACCGCGGCCCGGAGGCGCGGTTCGCCGGTTTCGGCGTAGAGGGCCAGGACGTTCCTCCCCGAGTTGATCATGTCGAGATTGTACTCGTCCGCGCGATAGCCGCGGATCGTCCCGTCCGCCGCCACGAGCGACGAGACGATGCCTCGCGAGCGGCGGGACAGGGTCTCGTCTCCCCAGGC
This sequence comes from Spirochaetaceae bacterium, assembly GCA_025355995.1. GTDB lineage: Bacteria > Spirochaetota > Spirochaetia > Treponematales > Rectinemataceae > UBA1306. Next base: position 24,333 of record JANXYQ010000012.1, read on the forward strand.
GTCCCCCGCCTCGCGCGCGGCCCCCAGGAAGAGGCCGTGCTCGTAATGCCAGGACGCGTCGGAGGCCTCGTAGCCCGCCAACAGGGCGCGGGCCAGCGCCAGGCCCGCCTCTCGGCCCGGCGCCCGCGCCTGCGGCGCGGGCGCACC
>JANXYQ010000003.1 GCA_025355995.1 Spirochaetaceae bacterium
TCGACGCGGATCTTCGCCTGCGAGGACGAGCTCGTCGCGCGGGCGGTCAGCTTCATACGCGCCCATGCCTTCGAGGGCATCGATGTCTCCGACGTCCTCGCCGTGGTCTCCGCGTCGAGGCGCTCGCTCGAGATCCGTTTCCGCAGGGCGATGGGCAGGAGCCTGCATGAAGAGATCCTGAGGTCGAAGCTCGCCCGCGCGAAGCGGCTCCTGCGCGACACGGGCGATACCGTCGAGCGCGTCGCCGAGGACTCGGGCTTCTCCTCGATCGGTCGATTCCACGCTGCGTTCAGAGAAGCGGAAGGGAGCTCGCCGGGAGAATGGCGGCGGGGAAACGGAGCGCGCTGATACAGTCGGTGCCGGGGCAGGGATAAGGCGCTCGTCTGTATTCCTAGTCGGATCCCTCGAGGCTCGCCGATTAGCCAGGCCCCCTGAAGCGTCGGCTCTCAGGGGGCCTGTTCACGCCCGTCACCCCACCGTGACAGTGACAATAGAGCCGTTCTGCGTCGTCAGCATTGCAGAGCCGTCTCCGCTAAAGACCCAGCTGTAGCTTCTGGAAAAACTCCGCCCGCTGTTGACCTTGATGGTAGCGGTCGTGGACGCGGTGCCTCCCTTCTGGATGGAGCCGTTCGAAGCCGATACGCTGTAGTTCAGCGTGTGGGTAGTCGCGGTCGCCACCTCGTTGCCGTTCGCGAGAGCGATGTCGCGGCTTACGATTATCGTGCCGCTTATCGACCAGGTACCGGTCGTCGAGCGAGGATTATTCACGACGATCGAAGAGTCGACGGCTACCGTACTATTGCCCCGGGCTCCCGCAACCGTGTACGGCCGGGTCGACGCGATCTTCGCCGAAAGCGTCCCTACCGGGATAGTACCAGGCGCCGGGGACGTGGTCGTCCCGAGGACCGTACCCTTTCCGTCCAGCTGATCGTAATAGGTCGCCGTAATCGTCCTCGTCCCCGCGACGATCGTCACCGTGCCGCGGGCCGAGACGACGGATTTCGCGGCCGAGACTCCGGTCAACTCCGCTATATCGCTCGCCGCCACGTAGGAGGCGCCCGCCTCCGCGCTGCCCATGGATGCCGCGACCTCGTCGGTCGCCATCGTGTCGTCGCCTTCGGTACCCGAGCTCGAGGTCGAGCAGGATGCCGCCAGGAGGAGCAAGAGAGCCGCGCAGGGCGCGAACCGCAGGAAGTTTCTTCGTTTCATGTCGTTGCCTCCAATTTCTGTGTTCTCATTAGCGGAGGATGGATTCAGCCTTCTCCCGCTGCGCCACCGATAAACCCTCTTTTACCTCGGCGTAAACCTCCCAGGCGATGGCCCGAGCGTCTGCGCCCATGGAGGACCTCGCCTTCTCTATCTCCGCCATTCGCCCTTGGAGCGCGTCCGCCAGCGAGGCCCTCTGCTTCGCGCCGAGGGACAGCTCCCTCGAGACGAGGCGCTCGATTCCCCTGGAAATTCGCGCGGCGCCGTTCGCAGCGGGCTTTCCCTCGAGCTGGGCGATCACGAGCTGCCGCACCTTGGCCGCCTCGAGGCCTATCGTCCCCGCCGAACCGACCAGGACTCCCAGCGCGAAGACGAGGCTGATGATGATGGCCGCGCGGCCCCCGCTCTGTCGTCTCATTAGTAGCCTCGCTTCATGCAAACAAGATAAAAAGCTCGCCGATGAGTCCCGCGAGCTCGCCGATGCGCGACGCTAGCCAGGTCGCCCCTCCGCACAGGAGGAGAGCGGCCGCTGCGGCGCCGAAGCCGAAGCGCAGCGTGAGGCCCAGCGGCCTAGGCTCCGGATAGGCCGCGTCCGCCTCTGCCGCGAGGGCGCGTATATAACGGTCGAGCCCGCACTTCGTCCTATCCGGACTCCGTTCCATCCATTCCCCCCTCGGCGACGCCGAGCCTGACCGCCAGGCTCCTGCGGGCGTCGAAAATCCCCGATTCCACCGAGCCTATGGAGAGCCCCAGGACCTGGGCGATCTCTCGATAGGCAAGGCCCCCGAACTCCCTGAGCGAAAGCAGCTGCCGCTGCCGCGGCGGCAGCCCCTCCATCGCGATCCCGAGGGCGATCGCCATCGCGCGATCCTCGCCCGGGGAATGGAGCTCTTCCACAAGCTCGACCTCGCTCGCCGATCGCCGCGCGCCTTTCCTCGCATAGTCGCGGCAGGCATTGATCGCCACCCGGAAGATCCAGGTCTCCGCGCTCGAGTCCCCGAGGAAGCCCCCGCCTTTCTCCAGTACCTTCAGCCTTATGTCCTGGGAGAGGTCCTGGGCATCCTCTACGTTCCGGACATAAGAATAGGCCAGGCGCCAGATCCTCCTATCCATCGACAGGAGGGCGCGATAGAGAATGTCCTCGCCCTTCGAAACCCGCGCGCCGATCGATCCCATCAGCCCTAGAATCTCCCTTTAGCGCGCCGCTCATCGCTTGCGTCGATGCCTCGTCCGCGATACCAATGATTAGACGCGCCAGGCCTCCCATTTATTGGGTGAGGCCGGATAATATCGTCGATTCCGAATTCTTCGGCCGCCTGCTGATATATCATGCGCGCGAGGCCTCTTCGACGCGAGCTCCGTCTTGCATTTTTATGCAGTAAATTGGTATGAATAGTCTGTGAAAGACTGATCGGAGGCAGAATGGGCAAGAGCCTTACGCGCAAGATTCTCGAGTCCCATCTGGTCGAGGGAGAGTGGAAGGCCGGCGGCGAGATAGGGATCCGCATCGACCAGACCCTGACCCAGGACGCGACGGGCACGATGGCCTATCTCCAGTTCGAGGCCATGGGCGCGGCGAGCCTCGCCACCGATCTCTCGGTCAGTTATATCGACCATAATACCCTGCAAATGGGCTTCGAGAACGCGGACGACCATCGCTACCTCCTCTCGGTCGCGCGCAGGTTCGGCATTCGCCTGTCGCGGGCCGGCAATGGCATCTGCCACCAGGTCCATCTCGAGCGCTTCGGCCTGCCCGGGGCGACCCTGCTGGGTTCGGACAGCCATACGCCGACGGGCGGGGGTCTCGGGATGATAGCCATAGGCGCGGGCGGCCTGGACGTGGCCCTCGCCCTGGGCGGCTCTCCCTTCTTCCTGCCCTGCCCCGAGGTGGTGCGCGTCGCGCTCAAGGGCGCCCTCGGACCCTGGGTCTCCGCCAAGGACCTCGTGCTCAAGATGCTCGAGATCTTCGGCACCAAGGGCAACGTGGGCAGGGTCTTCGAGTACGCGGGCCCCGGCCTCGCCGGCCTCTCGGTGCCCGAGCGCGCGACGGTGGCGAATATGGGCGCCGAGTGCGGCGTCACCACATCGATCTTCCCGAGCGACGAGGCCACCCGCCTGTACCTGCGCTCGCAGGGACGCGAGTCCGGCTGGGCGAGCCTCGGGCCCGACCCAGACGCCGAGTACGCGATGGAGGTCGAGATAGACTTGGGAGCCCTCGAGCCCCTCGCGGCCGCCCCGCACTCGCCGGGCAACGTGGTGCCCGTGCGCGGCCTCAAGGACGTAAAGGTCGACCAGGTCTGCATAGGCTCCTGCACCAACTCCTCGTACAAGGACCTCGCTACCGTGGCGCTGATGCTCCGCGGGCGCGCTCTCCCCCCCGACGTGAGCCTCGTCGTCACTCCCGGCTCGCGCCAGGTATTGATGAACATCGAGAGGGACGGCTACCTCGCGGACTTCATAGCCGCGGGCGCGCGCCTCGTGGAGAGCTCCTGCTCCTTCTGCATCGGGAACGGCCAGGCGCCCGCGAGCGGCGCCGTGTCCTTGCGCAGCTCCAACCGCAACTTCGAGGGCCGCTCGGGCACGGCCGACGCCCGCGTCTACCTCGTCAGCCCGGAGACCGCGGCGGCATCCGCCCTGCTCGGCCGCATCGCGAGCGGGCTGGACCTCGAGGCCGAGCTGGGCGTCCGGCCTCCCTCGCCTCCCGTGCCCGGGGCCTTCCTCCTCGACGACGGCATGATCGTCGCCCCCCTCGACCCTAAGGAGCGCGCCAAGGCGGTCATCCTGCGCGGGCCTAATATCGGCGGGCCGCCCGTCACCGTCCCCCTGCCCGAGAACCTGAAGGGCGTCGCGTCCATCAAGCTGGGCGACAAGGTGACCACCGACCACATCATGCCGGCGGGAGCCAGGATGAAGTACCGCAGCAACATCGCCGCCTACTCCGCCTTCGTATTCGAGGGAGTCGACCCGTCCTTCGCGTCGAGGGCGGCCGCCTCCCGCGACGCGGGATCGCACAACGTGATAGTGGCCGGGCTCTCGTACGGCCAGGGCTCCTCGCGCGAGCACGCGGCCATCTGCCCCGCCGCCCTCGGCGTACGCGCCGTCATCGCGAAATCATTCGAGCGCATACACGCGGCCAACCTGGTCAACTTCGGGGTGCTGCCCCTCGCCTTCGCGAGCGACGGCGACTACGCGGCGGTCGAGCAGGGCGACGCGCTCGAGATCCCCGGCTTGCGCGCCCAGGTGGCCGCGGGCGCGCGCAAGATCCGCGTCAGGGACGCGACCAAGGGCCTGGAGTTCGACGCGATCTGCGACCTTACCGGCCGCCAGAGGGCCATAATCGTCGCGGGCGGCGCCCTGGCGGCCGCCGCCTCGGCCCGCGCCAAGGAGGATGCGTAATGAAGATATCGGTGAAGACCGCCCTCGTAGAGCTCGACGGCGACGAGATGACCCGCGTCATCTGGGCCCTCATCAAGGATAGGCTCATCCTGCCGCACCTCGACATCAAGCTCGAGTACTACGACCTCGGCGTGAAAGAGCGCGACCGCACGGACGACGCGGTGACCGTCGCGGCGGCGAAGGCGATAGCGAGGCTCGGCGTCGGCGTGAAGTGCGCCACGATCACCCCGGACGCGGAGAGGGTCGGCGAGTATTCCCTCAAGAAGGCTTGGCCCTCGCCCAACGGCACCCTGCGCGGAATCCTCGACGGCACGGTCTTCCGCAAGCCGATCACCGTCCGCAACATCGAGCCGGCGGTCAACGCGTGGCGGAAGCCGATAACGATCGGCCGCCACGCCTACGGCGACCTATACAAGGCGGTGGACTTCGCGGTCCCCGGTCCCGGCCTCGCCGAGCTCGTCTACACCCCGGCCGGCGGCGGCGCGCCGACGAGGCTCGCCGTGCACGAGTACTCGGGCCCCGGCGTCCTCATGGGCATGCACAATACCGACGCCTCGATCATGTCCTTCGCCAAGGCCTGCTTCGCCTACGCCCTGTCGGAGAGGATAGACCTCTGGTTCGCCGCCAAGGACACGATTAGCAAGACCTACCACGCCCGGTTCAAGGACGTCTTCGCAGCGGAGGCCGCGGCGCGGGCCTCCGAGTTGCGCGACGCAGGGATAAGCTATCGCTACCTCCTCATCGACGACGCCGTGGCCCAGGTGATCAAGCACCCCGGCGGCTTCCTATGGGCCTGCACCAACTACGACGGGGACGTGTTCTCCGATATGCTCGCCTCGGGCTTCGGGTCCCTGGGCATGATGACCTCGGTGCTGGTGTCGCCCGGCGGGGCCTTCGAGTACGAGGCCGCCCACGGGACCGTGAGGCGGCACTATTACGAGCACCTCAAGGGCAATCCGACCAGCACCAACCCGATCGCCTCGATCTTCGCCTGGTCGGGCGCGCTGCGCAAGCGCGGCGAGCTGGACGCGACTCCCGGCGTGGTTCGCTTCGCCGACGGGCTCGAGCGCGCGGTGATCGGCCTCGTCGAGGATGGGATCGTGACCAAGGATCTCGTCGCGCTGGTGGAGCCGAGTCCCGCGGGCTACGAGACCACCGAGGGATTCATCGACAAGGCCGCGGCGCGGCTGGCCGCGGCCCGGGCCTAGAGGAGAGCGCAGCATGCCCAAGGACAGCCTCAGCGTCGTCGACAACCGCACCGGCCTAAGCTACGAGCTGCCCCTCGCGGACGGCACCGTCAGGGCCATGGACCTCCGCAAGATCCGTACGGGAGAAGACGACTTCGGCCTCATGTCCTACGACCCCGGTTTCGCCAATACGGCCTCGACGCGCAGCTCCATCACCTACGTCGACGGCGAGAAGGGGATACTCAGGTACAGGGGCTACCCGATAGAGACCCTCGCGAAGAACGCGGGCTACCTGGAGACCGCCTACCTCGTGATCTTCGGGAGGCTCCCCACGGCGCCGCAGCTCGCGAACTGGGAGCGGGACATCCGCCACCACACGATGCTGCACACGAACATCCAGAACCTCATCGAGACCTTCCGCTACGACGCCCACCCGATGAGCCTATTCATCAGCTCCGTGGCCTCCCTCGCCACCCTCTACCCGGATTCGCGCGACGTGATGGACCCCGCCAACCGCCGCCTCCAGGTCGAGCGCATCATCGCGAAGGTCGCGACGATCGCGGCCTTCGCCTACCGCCACAACCAGGGCTGGCCCTTCAACGGGCCCGACGACAGCCTGTCCTACGTCGGCAACTTCCTCAACATGATGTTCAAGATGACGGAGGTGAAGTACGAGCCCAACCCCGTGCTGGAGAAGGCGCTCAACGTGCTCTTCGTCTTGCACGCCGACCACGAGCAGAACGCCGGCACGACCGCGATGCGGGTCATCGGCTCGGCCCAGGGCGACCCCTACTCGGCCCTCGCGGGCGCGGCGGCCGCCCTCTACGGCCCCTTGCACGGCGCGGCCAACGAGGCCGTGCTCTCCCAGCTCGAGCTGATCGGCAAGCCCGAGAGGGTGCCCGAGTTCATCGAGCGGGTGAAGAAGGGCGAGTGCAGGCTGATGGGCTTCGGCCACCGCATCTACAAGAACTACGACCCGCGCTGCCGCATCATCAAGAAGACGGCCGAGGAGGTCTTCCGCGTGACGGGCAGCAACGTCCTCCTCGACGTGGCCCTGGAGCTCGAGCGCATAGCCCTCGAGGACGAGTACTTCGTCTCGCGCAAGCTCTACCCCAACGTGGACTTCTACTCGGGCCTCATCTATCGCGCGATGAACCTGCCGGCCAGCCTCTTCACGGTGATGTTCGCGGTCCCGCGGACCTGCGGCTGGCTCGCGCACTGGCTCGAGGCTTTCGACGACCCGGAGCAGAAGCTCATGCGGCCGCGCCAGATCTACGATGGTCCCGAAGAAAGAGGCTACGTCTCCATAGGGGCGAGGTAGGCGGCTCGCTCCAGGTGCAGGTCCCGGTACTCCGTGGGCGACTGGCCCGTGATCCGCTTGAAGACGGCCGAGAAGTAAAAGGGAGTCGCGTAGCCCAGGGCCTCGCTGATCTCGCGGCCGCTCTGGGCGGTGGTCTCCAAGAGCTCGCAGGCGCGTTGGATCTTCAGGCGGGCAAAATACTCCATCGGCGGATAGCCGGTCCGCTCGCGGAAGGCCCGGCAAAAATGATAGCGGGAGTAGCCGGCCAGCTCGGCCAGGCTATCTAGGCTCAGGGCCTCGTCCAGGCGATCGAGCATGAGGCGGATGACGGCGCCGGCGTCGAAGCCCCCGCGCCCGGCCGCGCGGCCGGCGTCGTCCGGCGAGGGACCGGCGTCGCGCGCCATTAAGGCGGCCAGGAAGGCGGCGAGGGCGAGCGAGGCCTGGAGGAGCAGGGGATAGCTATAGCCGGCCCCGAGGATGCGGCAGCAGTCGCGCAGGGCGGCTACCGCGGCCGCCGGGAGGCCGACCTGCCGGACCGGGGCGGCGGGCGAGAAGCCCAGGCGCCCCAGCAGCTCGGCGCAGCCCTCCCCCTTGAAATGCGCCCAGCGTATGGTCCAGGGCTCTATCGCCTCGGCGCCGTAGGCGTGCGCCAGGCCGGAGGGACAGAGGGCCAGGCCGCCGGGCCCGACCGGCGACCGCCTGCCCTCCACCTCGACCCAGCCTGCGCCTGCGAGGCAATGGATCAGGATGTGCTCGTCGATCCCGGGACGCTCGATGAAGTGCCCCCGCGCCCGGGGATAATACCCGGCCCTGCAGACCACGAGCTGCCGCAGGAAGCAGTCGTCGGCGACCTTGGCCAGGACGTCGGCCGGTATGAAGGTCGATTGCCAGACTGAAGGGTCTATCAACATTGCCTCCTCCCGGGTATAGCAATATTTCGTATCTCAGAGCGCAATGCGTCGAATGGCCATAATGAGAATAGCGAGGCATCATGCATCGGGGGCTACGATGACCAATCTTATCATCACTTCGGAAGAACGCAATATTTTACGTGAGCTCGCCCGGAAGCAGGCCGACTACGCGTCCCTGCCGATCATGGCCGAACGCAGGGCCCTGTGGTACCGCCACAACGAGCTCCGCAGCGACAGGCCCATGCTGCAGGTCGAACCCTGGACTTTCGAGCGGGACATCCTCCCTCCCCTGCGCTGCCGGTCCGAGGCCGCCGCGGCTATCGAGCTGCAGATCCAGCGCATGATCCTAAACCACGAGAGGATCGACGACGACCGCGTGGTCAGCCCCTGCTTCGACATCGAGTGGCGACGGACCTTCAAGCTATTCGGGCTGGAGAAAGAGACGGTCCACGCGATAGATTCCGCCGGCCGCGACCTGGGCTACCAGCACAAGCACCCGATCGCCGACCTGGCCGCGGACCTGCCCTCCCTGGGCGCCACGGTGCGAGGCGTGGACCGGGAGGGAACCCTCGCGTGGAAGGCCTTCGTCGAGGAGCAGATCGGCGACCTCCTGCCGGTCCGCCTGGCCAACGGCTCTCCCGGAGTCTGCTTGACCCAGGACCTCGTCCACTTCATGGGGATGGAGGCGATGTTCCTCGCCATGATGGACTGCCCCGAGGCCTTCCACGCAGTCATGGACAGGATGAGCGCCGACCACCTGGCGTGGCTCCTCGAGCAGGAGCGGGACGGCCTGTGGTTCCTCAACAACGGCCACGACTGGCTGGCCCAGGGCTCGAGCGCCTTCACCAGCGAGCTCCCGCGCCAGGGCTGGAAGGAAGGGGACCCCGTCGCCTTGGCCGACCTGTGGGGCTTCATGGACTCCCAGGAGACGGTGGCCATCTCTCCCTCCATGTACGGCGAGTTCATATTCCCCTACTATCGCCGCATCGCCGAGCGCTTCGGCCTGCTGTCCTACGGTTGCTGCGAGCCCGTGCACCCGATCTGGAAGGACTACCTCTCCACCTTGCCGAACCTCCGGAAGCTTTCGATCTCGCCCTGGTGCGACGAGGCCTTCATGGGCGAGGCGCTGCGGGGCGGCCGGACCATCTTCCATCGCAAGCCCAATCCTCTGGCCATCGGCCAGGAGGGCCCGCTGGACGAGGAGGCCCTCGCCGCCGCCTTCAGGGAGACGCTGGGCCATGCCCGGGGCTGCGTCCTGGAATTCTCCTTCCGCGACATCTATAGCCTGGGCGGCCGCCCCGAGAAGGCCCGCCTCATGGTGCGGATCCTGCGCGAGCAGATCGACAAGTATTGGCGGGGCTGAGGGCCGAAGGGCCGCGGGCGAAGTCCCTCATGGCGAGTATGTTGGCCCTCGGCGTGCCTCGGGGAATCTCGCAGCCCGCGCCCACGATCCAGGCGCGGCCCGCCGCCGAGGACAGCCCGTCGAGGGCGGCCGCTATCGTGGCCGGGCTGCCGTCGCGCACGGCGCGCACCGGGTCGAGGTTGCCGCTGAAGGCCTGCGCCGGTCCCGCGGCCTCCCTCGCGGCGGCGAGGTCGACCATCGAGTCCACGTCGATCAGGTCGTAGCCGAGATCCTTCGTCATCGGCAGGAGGGGCCCGGAGTTGCCGCAGATGTGGAGCCGGGCGAGGGCGCCGGCGCCGTGGATGGCAGCCACGTAACGCCGGTGCCGCTCGAGGACGAACTCGCCGAAGAGCCCGGGGCCGATGAGGGAGGATGCGGCGTCGCCCACTCCGACGAGGCCCGCCCCGGCGGCGACCTGGGCGAGGGCGAAGGCTATCTCCATCTCGGCCGCGAAGTCGAGGAGCTCGCTAGCGAATGCGGGGTCGTCGTAGAAGTCCATCATGAAGCGCGACCGCCTCGAGGCGGTTGGACATGCGGCGGCCCGAGGCGGGGTCGGGCCGCCGCAGGCTCAGCAGCGCCGACTTGTCCTCGAGGAGGGAACGCGCGTCGTCGAGGGAGGCGGGCTGGTCCTCCGGCGCGATGACGGCCGCCCCGAGGTCCGAGGCCTCGACCGCCGGGTCCGAGATCACGGACAGGTGGTCCGCGCCGAAGGCCTCGGCGAATGCGAGCTGGCCGCGCGCCTGGACCCGCCAGTCGGTCGCGTAGTCGCGGTATCGGGCGCCGATCTCGTCGGCGGCTAGGCTCATCGAGATGGGCATGAAGGCGCGAGAGTCCGTCCAGCCTCCGGCGAGGGTCTCGAGGATACGCCGGCTGCCGCTCAACTCCGCATTCGCCATGGCTCGATCATATACGCCACGGCCCAAGCCTACCATTGCGCGGGCAGGAAGGCGCTGAGGTTTTCCTTTGTCACGATGTCATAGGGCAGGTAGATCATGGGAGGGAGCTCGAGGCCGCTGAACCAGTCTACCGCGGCCTTCATCGCGAGGGCTCCGTCCCCCTCGGGCGGCTGGTAGTGGATGGAGTCCAGGATGCCCTTGCCGACCAGGCCCAGGCCGATCGAGCAGGCTCCCGCCGCCGAGACGATCAGGTCGCGCCTGCCCGTCCTCCCGATGGCGTCCGCGATGCCCAGGGCGGTGTCCCCGTCGTCCGCCGCGTACACCCCGGCCAGGGCGGCCCCGTGCTTCGCCAACCAGCCTTCGACGAGCCGGGCCGTCTCGCCGCGGTCGAAGCGGCTGTGGGCGGCCTCGAGGAGCCTCATGCCCGGAGCCGCCTTGGCGAGCTCGGTGACGAAGGCGTAGGTCCTTGAGTAGAACGCGCTCGACCCAGGCACGTGCTGCACGATGGCGTAGCCGCCCTTCCCGCCGGCGCGCTCCGCGAAGCGGCGCGCGAGGGCCCTGGTCTGCGCCCAGTCGTCCGGGCCCGTCCAGGCGAGGCAGTACCGGAAGCAGCCCGGGTCGGGAATCGTGTTGGCGAAGATCAAGGGAAGGCCGGCGCGATAGGCGATCTCGGCGCTGTCGGACCCTCCCACGGCGCTCGCCGCAAGGATGACGAGGAGATCGGGCCTCGAGCGGACCGCCTCGGTGACGCGGCGACGCTCGATGTCGTGATCGAAGCCGGAATGGCTGAAGACCGTCTCCACCCCGAAGGCCCGGCCCACCTTCTCCATGCCCCGGCGGAACGCGTCGTAATAGGGATGCTCACCGGCGAGGACGCAGGCGATGCGCTTGCCGAGGGGGCCCTCCCCCCGCGACTCGGGCTGGGGCAGCTTCTCCGTTCCCCAGCCCGCGTACTCATACTCGTACCATCTACGCTCGTCTGTTTCGGGCAGGGACTCGGGGTTCGCGGGACGTGGCGGGATGGCCTTCGCGACCGCGGTCCAGGCGACGAGCGCCCGCCCGTCCGAGGCTTTCAGCGAATCCGTGTCCATCGTCTTGAAGCGGCCGACCTCGGCCTCGAGGTCGGCCACGGCCGACGCGTTCTCGACCCCAAGCCTGGAGAGCTCCGCGATCGACGTATTGATCTGTCGGGCGCCAGCCGCCATCTCGGCTATGGCGTCCGCGTTTTCCCTCGACAGGCCCGAGGCGCCGGACACGATGCGCGACACCGAAGCGGCCCGCTCGGCGACCACGCTGGCCTTCGACCGGAGGGAGGCGCCGGACTCGCGCAGCTCCCCGACTCGCTCCTCGAGCCGCGAGGCGTCGCCGACCAGGCGGGAGATCCCCTCGCCCATCCCTCCCATGCTCGCGGCCACGGCGCTGATCCCCGACCCGAGCGAGGCGAAGGCCCGGTCGGAGCGCTCGGCGAGCGCCGAGGCCTCGGCCGCGCGCGAGCCCGCCGCGGCGAGCGACGCGCCGATGGTCTTCGTGTTGGCCGCCGTGGAGACCGCGAGGTTCCGGATCTCGCCGGCCACGACGGCGAAGCCCCTGCCCCTATCGCCCGCATGGGCGGCCTCTATGGCGGCGTTCATTGCGAGGAGGTTGGTCCTCTCCGTGATGTCCTCGATGACTCCCGCCACGAGCCGAACGCTCGCGACCGAGGCCGCGATCTGCTTGAGGGTGTCGTTCGCCGCCGCTAGGGCGCCGCGGCTCTCCCCGGCCGCCCTTTCCAGGTCCTCGGCTTGGGCCCTCCTCTCGCGCAGCTCCGCGTCGACCGCGGCGGCCGAGCTCGACATCTCCGACAGGGCGCGGGCGGACGACTCGAGGGCGGCTGACTGGGCCTCCACTCCGCCCGCGGAGGCCGAGGCCGCCTCGCGGATGGCGGAAAGCTCCTTCTCCGCCTCCTCCATGTCGTCCCGGAGCCTGGCTCCGTTCGCCATGAGGGAATCCATCGAGGCCGACATCTCGTTCATAGTCGCGGAGAGCTCGGTGGCCTCGGCCGCGAGGGACTCGCTCCCCGAGGCGTTGCGATCGGAGATCTCCTTGATGCGCTTGACCACGTTGTGGAGCTTGGCCGTGAAGGCGTTGAAGCCCCGGGCCACCGACCCGGCCTCGCTCGAGGAGCGCACGGGCAACCTGGAGACGAGGTCGGCCTCGCCCCTCGCGGACTCGCCGATCCCCGCCGCGAGGGCGCGCAGCTCCCTTCCCGGGCCGAGGGCGAGATAGGCGGCGGAGGCGGCGGAGAAGGCCGCCGACAAGGCGCTGGCCAGGGCCGCCGCCGCGAAGGCCGAGGCGCCGAAAGCGGAAGGCGAGAGGAGGATGGCCAGCGAGGCCAGGGAGAGGAGGGCGGGCCCGCCGACCAGCAGGACCGCCCTCGATCCGAAAGAAACCTTTCGAGCCATGCGAGCCTCCGGGAATTGGACGCGGCCGCGACGAGCGCCGCGGCCGCGGGAATCAGATGCGTCGGTCCCGGATTACCACTGGGGCGGGTAGAACTTGTCCACGTCCGCCTTGGTGATGATGTGCTGGGCGAGGTTCTGGCGGAGGGGCATCGCCTTCCCGTTGAACCAATCGGCGGCGTACTTGACGGCCAGGGCGCCGTCGCCCTCCGCGGTCTGGTAGGTGATGCCGAAGAGCTTGCCTTCCTTCACGAGGTCCATGCCCTGCTTGGAGTTGCCGGCGGCCACGACGACGACGTCGGTGCGCCCGGCCTTCTCGAGGGCCTGGAAGATGCCGAGGGACTGGGCGGAGTCGTCGGAGGCGCAGATGCCCTTGAGGTCCTTGCCGTACTTGGTGAGCCAGTCGGAGACGAGCTGCATCGTGGTGTTGGCGTCGAAGGTCGCCGGGGTCGGCGACGCCTTCTCGAGGGTCTTGACCTCGGGGGCGTAGGTGGCGAGCTCGGAGATCGGGCCGAAGGAGCGCGCGAAGTAGGGCGATCCGCCGGGGGCGTGCTGCACGTAGGCTACGCCGAGGGTCTTGGCGCCGGGATTCTGCTTGCGCATCTGGTCGGCCCAGGCCTTGGCGAGGAGGCGGAACTGGCCGAAGTCGTCCGGCCCGGTCCAGCCGAGGCTGTAGTTGAGCGCGGCGGCGTCGGGCAGGGTGTTGAACATGTGGAGCGGGATCCCCGCTTGGTTGATCTTGCGGGCCTGCTGGACCGCGCCCTTGGCGTCGAGCGGGATGAGGAGGATCATGTCGGGCTTCTCGTTGATGGCCTGGTCGATCATCTGGTCCTGTACGTCCTTGACCCAGTTCGGGTCGAGGACCTTGAAGCTCATCTTGTAGGCGTCGGCGACTTTCTTGGCGCCGCTGGTGCAGGCGGTGGTCCAGGGATGGCTGCCGTGGACGATGAAGATGATCTTCTTGCCGATCGCCCCGTCGGCCGGGGACTTGGGCAGGTTAGTCGGAGTCACGTTCCAGCCCGCCCACTCCATGTCGTACCAGTGGAGGGGATCGGTCTCGGGAAGCGCGCTGGGATCGGCGGGCCTGGTCGGCACCTTGCGATTGTCGGTCGACGGGGCCAGCAGGAGCTGGTTGTCTGCAGACTTAAGAACGCTCGTGTCTACCTTCAGGGACGCGGCGAGATTGGCTTTTTGGGCAGCCGTCTGGCTGAAGCCGGGCATGGCCACGAGCGCCACGAGGGCGAGCGCGACTGCGAGGATAGCGGCTCTTTTCATCAGAGTTCCTCCTTAGAAAGCATCTCCAAACCGGTCGCGCCCTCTCGGGGCGCTCCGGAAACGGAACAACGTGCGATGCGGGCCAACGGCCCGAGGGCTCGGCTTTAGGCCTTTTCCTTGGCCATCCGCCTCGCCTCCAGCTCCTTCATGAGCTCGGGCCTACGGCCCAGGTCATTCTCGTGCTTGTAGGTCGCGTAGGCCTCGTAGAGGACGACGTAGGCCAGGATGAGGCCCGCGATGAAGATCTTGACCTCGTTGCCGAGGCCGAAGAGGATGACGCCAGTGTAGAGCATCTCGAGCGTGAATATGGCGACGACGCTGCGCAGGACGCCGCCCTTGCCCCCCGACATCGCGGTGCCGCCGATGATCGTGGCCGATATGACGTACATGAGGGAGTTCTCTCCCAGCTTGAGGGTGGCCGCCGTGGATTCCAGCACCGAGAGGACGCCGCCGATGGCCGCCCCGACGCCCGAGAGGACGAAGGCCGCGACGGTGTACTTGTCGGTGGGTATGCCCGCCAGCCAGGCGGTGTTCCGGTTGCCACCGACCAGGTAGAAGTTCCGTCCCGAGCGCGTGCGCCTCAGGTAGGCCTCCATGGCCAGCACGAGAACGAGGCTGATGAGTATTCGCGGCGTCAGGAGGGGGAGGAGGCTCTTCCCGAGGAAATCCGAGATCACGAAGGCGTCCGGCGTCGAGACGCTGATCGAGTTGCCTCCCGAGAATTGGTAGATCGCGCCTTGCAGGACTGTCATCGTGCCGAGGGTGACGATGAAGGAGTTGATCTTGGCCTTGGCAACGAGGAGGCCGTTCAAGACCCCCACGAGGCCGCCGGCCACGACGGCGACCGCGATCGAGCCCGCGTAGCCGAGGGCGGGCTTGAGGCCGAGCGCGAGCACTCCCGCGAAGGTGATCACAGTGCCGATGGACAGGTCGAGCTGGCCGCAGATCATCACCACGGTGAAGCCGATCGCCACGCAGGCGTTCATCGAGATGACCTTGAGGATGGACGTGATGTTGAACACGTTGAAGAAGCGCGGCGCGAACAAGGACATGAAGGCGAACACCAGGGCGAAGAGGATGTAGATGCGGTACTTGTCCCCGAAGGCGAGGAGGGAGTTCTTTCCTAATTTACGCATCGTCGCGCCCCAGGCTCCGCAAGGATTTGGCATTTATCCCGACGACCACGATGAAGATCGCGCCTCGGATCATGTCCTGGGAGAAAGTGCCGACTCCCAGGAGGGTGAGTACGTTGTTCAGCAGCCCGATGATCAGGGAGCCGCCGAGCACCCCGAGGATGGAGCCTCGGCCGCCCGCGAGCGTCATGCCGCCTATCACGATGGCCGTGACCGCCTTGAAGTCGTAGCCCGCCCCGTTGTACCAGGCGCCGACCCTCGACAGCGAGGTGACGGCCAGCCCAGCGATCGTCGCCGTCAGGGCCGTGAGCACGAAGGCGGTCGTGATGACGCGCTCGACGCTTATCCCCGAGAATTTCGCCGCGCGCAGGCTCGAGCCCGTGAGCTTCAGCTTCACGCCGAAGGAGGTCTTGGTCATCACGAACTGGCCCGCGACGACCAGGACGAGGAGCATCACGACGGGCAGCCCGATCAGGTTGAAGAAGCGCAGCCTGTAGATGTTATCGAAGAGCTCGACGGCCTTCTGCCCCGATCCGCGCATGTCGGGATAGATCTGCTTGTTGACCCAGATCAGCCTGATGACGCCCATCGTCACGTAGTTGACCGCGAGGGTCCAGATGATCGGATTCGCCTTGAGCTTGCCCACGACGAAGCCGTTCATCAGGCCGATGAGGAGGCCGATGGCCAGGGCTACGATCACCGCGGGGATGAAACCGTAGCGCAGCAGCTCGATGCAGACGTAGCCGGTGAAGCCCATCGTGGTCGGGACGGACATGTCGGCGAAATGGCCGGAATAGGTGACGAAAGCCATGCCGACGGCGACGATCCCCACGAGGGCCGCCGCGTCCACGATGTTAAGCATGTTCTGGATCGTGAGGAAGCCCCGGATGATCCCGGTAGCCTGGAGCAGCGCCCCGACCGCGAGGAACAAGGCCGCGATGCCGTAGACGCCCGCGGCGCTCACGAGCCGCCCTACCGAGCTCGAGCCCAAGGAGCGATCGTCCGCCATTAGGCTCCTCCCTCGGCGCCGAGGGCGCCGTTCGCGGCGAGCAGGAGGCTTTCCTCGCTGCATTCGCCGAAGCCCATTTCCCTGGTGAAGTGTCCCTTGCGCATTATCATCACCCGGTCGGAGAGGCCGACGAGCTCTGGCAGGTCGGAGGAAATCAGGAGCACGGTGCAGCCCTCCCTCGCGAGCTTCTCTATCGAAGAATGGATGGTCATCTTGGCGCCGATGTCCACGCCGCGGGTGGGCTCGTCGAGGATGAGCACCTTGGGCTTGCTCGCGAGCCACTTGGCCAGGAGGACCTTCTGCTGGTTCCCGCCCGACAGGTTGCCCACCGTCCGCTCGGGGTCCGGGGGGTAGATATCGAGCTCCCCGATCAGCTCGGCGGCCAGGGGCGCGCCCTTGGCCTTCGAGAAGACCGAGCCCGAGGAGAGCCGGTCCACGATGGGCGCCATGATGTTCTCGCCCACGGTGAGCCTCAGGGCCAGGCCCTCGTGCTTGCGGTCCTCGGTGAGGTAGGCGATGCCGCGGGAGAGGGCGTCGGCCATCGTGCCGCTCCTCACCTCGGCGCCGTCGAGCTCGATGCGCCCCTCGTCGGCCCTGTCCAGGCCGGCGAGCACCTTCGCGAGCTCGCTGCGGCCCGCGCCCGAGAGGCCGCAGATGCCGAGGGTCTCGCCGCGCCTCGCCTCGAAGGAGACGTCGTGGAAGAAGCCGAAGCGGGAGAGGCCGCTCACCTTGAGCCTGGTCTCGCCAATCTTGCGCTCGTCGCGCTTGTAGAATTCCTTGACCGAGCGGCCGACCATCATCTGGACGATCTCCTCGCGGGTGACCTCGCCGATCGGCTTGGTCGCGATCTTCTTGCCGTCGCGCATGACGGTCACCCTGTCCGCGATCCGGAAGATTTCCGGAAGGTGGTGGGATATGTAGACGACGGCGATGCCGCGGTTCTTGAGCTGGACGATGATCTGGAAGAGGCGCTCGACCTCCTCCCTCGACAGGGCGCTGGTCGGCTCGTCCATCACGAGGATGCAGGGGCCGTTGCCGAGGACCTTCGCGATCTCCACGAGCTGGGCCTCGTGCTGGCTGATGTCCTCTATGGGGAGCTCGGGGTCGAGGTCGAGGCCGACGTGGGCGAGCAGCCCCTTGGCCTGCGATCGCGCTCGCGCCTTGTCGAGGAGGGGGCCCTTCCGGGGCAGGCGGCCGGCGAGGAGGTTCTCTATGATGCTGATGGGCCTGGCGAGGCTCAGCTCTTGGTAGATCATCCCGATGCCGTACTTCTTGGCCTGGGTCGGCGAATGGAGCTTGACCTCCTTGCCGTTGATGCAGATTTGCCCCGTATAGTCGTCGAAGGAGCCGGCGAGCATCTTCATTAGGGTGGATTTGCCCGCGCCGTTCTCGCCCACCAGGGCGTGGACCTCTCCCGCGTACACCTCGAAGCTCACGTCGTCCACGGCAATCGTGCCCGGGAAGCGCTTGCTCACGCGCTTCATCTCGAGGGCGAGCCCTATCTCCCGTTCTTCCAAAATGAGCTCCTCATCTCTTTCCATTGAACTCGGCGACCGCGTCGAACATGGCCACCACGTTGCGGGCCGGAACGTCCGGCATGATGTTGTGCACCGTGTTGAACACGAAGCCCCCGTCCCTGGAGAGGAGGGCGAGCCGCTCGAGGACCTGGGCCCGCACATCCGCGGGTGTCCCGTCCTTGAGGACGGTGCGGTTCTCGACCCCGCCGCCCCAGAACGTCATATCGGCGCCGAACTCCCGTTTCAGCCGCTCGGGCTCCATGTCCCTGGCGCTGGTCTGCACGGGGTTGAGGATGTCGTAGCCCGCCTCGATGAGGTCGGGGATGACCGCGTAGATCGAGCCGCAGGAGTGGAGGAAGGTCTTCATCGAGCTGTGGGCGTGCACGTAGTCGCAGAGGATCCTGTGCCTGGGCTTGAACACGCGGCGGTAGATCTCGGGGTCCATGAACGGGCCGCCCTCGTGGCCGAGGTCGTCGCCGAAGCGCAGGACGTCGGCCACGTCGCCCACGGCCTCGCAGACCTTCGCGAGGGTCGCGAGGTGGCTCTCCATGAGGGCGTCCAGCATCCTCGTCACCTGGTCCTCGTCCATGAGGAGGTCGACGAGGAAATTGTCGATGCGGCGGAGGAAGGTGCCCCACTCGAAGAGGTTGCAGCCGACGACGATCATCAGGGCGCGGTCGGTCCTGGCCCTGAGGGCGAGGGCCCTCGCGCGCAGGTCTGCCCAGAAACTACCCTCGCCCGCGCGGTCCCAGGGCGAGTGGACCAGGGCGGACCAGAGCACCTTGCCCATGGCCGCGGGAAGCAGCCTGTAATCCGCCGGGTAGCCGTCCTCGTAGGGGAAGCAGCGCTCGTCGTAGAAGGTCGCGCCCTGGGGCCGCCGGGCGATGAGGGTCCCGTCGGCGTGGTAGACGAAGAAGTCGTCCCCCTTCCGGACGGGCTTGAACCAGGCAGGATAGAGATAGGAGCTGCCGTCCGGCATCTCGAGCCCGGCCCAGTCCTCGTCCTTGTCGTTGAAGGCGCGGCCGACGTCGACGACGTCGATGCCGAGGCGATCGAGCAGCCAGTCCTCGGGCTGGGCCAGCTCCTGCACGACGTCGTAGACGCGGGGCCGGGAATCGTGCGCGTTTGGGCCGCCGGCCAGGCCGTCCCGAGAGTCCAGCTCGCGCACGAGCGCGGTATACCCCAGGGCTGAGATGCCGGAGCTCGGCGTGCTGCCTAGGTCGACGGGCACGCGGTCGCCCTCGCGATGGGCGATCGCCGCGAGGACGCGCTCCCGGGAGGTCAGGCCCCGCCCCCGGGTAGCTCGGGGTCGTCCCATTTCCCTAGCTCGAGCGGATAGGTCCCGTGCTTTCGCAGGAGATTGAGCACGAACTCGTAGCGCTCGGCCGACACGTTGCTGGGAACCGAGTGGTCCGACTGGACGAGGTAGCCGCCGCCCTTCGCGGCGTTCAGCTTGCGCATGACCTGGGCCTCGAGTTCGGGGAGGCTGTCGTTGGCCCAGGCGAGGGCGTCGATGTTGCCGCAGAAACCCATCCTGTGGCCGTGCTTCTTGCGCAGCTCCACGACGTCGAGGCCGGACTTGGCCTCGAGGGGATTGTATGAGTCGAGCCCGATCTCGATGAAGTCCTCGTAGATCTCGCTCGCGTTGCCGCAGCCGTGGTAGATGACGGGCAGGCCCGCGCCGTGGCAGACCCTGATCTGCTCGGCCACAATGGGCTTGAAGTGCTCGCGCCACATGGCCGGCGAGAAAAGCATGCCGTTGCGATAGGCCACGTCGCCCCAAACCACCATCCCCGCGAGCATCCCGTCGGCGGCCTTGATCTGGGCCTTCGTCATCTCGACGACGAATTCGCCGATGCGCCTGACGAAGGCGCCGAGCTCGTCGGGGTAGAGCCCGAGCCACATCAGGACGTTCTCGGTGCCGACCACCCGCCAGACGTACTCGTGTCCCTCGCAGATGGAGCCGTAGACCGGGAAGTCCTCGTAGTAGGATTTCACGCGGTCGATCCAGGCGGGGATGTCCCGGCTGATCACGTCCCCGATGCCGTTGAGCTGGTCGTCCCCGCGCTTGAAGAAGCGGCGGTCGTCCCAGGGATCGTCGAAGCGGAAGGCGGACATCTTCTCGAGGTCGTTTGTATCGAAGCTCTCGAAGTAGGGCATCTGCGTGCCGAGCTTCTTGCGGATGGTCGCCTCGAAGCCGGTTTTGAGGATAACGTCCTCCTCCGTCTCCTTGATGACCGTGAAGTTCTTGATGTGCGGGTCCATGTTGGGGGTCACGCATACCCAATCCAGGTCGTAGTGCCGGTAGATGTCCGCGTCCGCGGCGAGCCCCAGCTCCTTCCTCCAGCGCGAGATGAAGGTCGACCAATAGAAATCCGACAGGGGGAGCCTATCGCCCTCCTCGTGGCGGAGCGCCTTGTTCAGGCGATCGAGCTTGGCTAGGCAGTTCGCCGTCCGTTCGAGCTTCACGACTCTCTCCTTAAGGCAAAGGGCGAAATGCGAATCAATCCTGGTGGAAGACCTCTTCCATGTCCGCCCACCACTCCCCCGCCGACCTGGAGGGAAGGGGATCCTGCATGGGCTTCATGATCGCCCACCATTCCTGGGTCTTCGGATCCTCGCCCATCCTGGCCATGTCGGCCTCGAAATCCGAGCCGACGTACTCGAAATACGCGAAGAGGAAACCGTCCTTCAGGTAGATGGAGTAATTCCGGAGGCCGCAGTCGCGGATGGTCTTGGCGACCTCGGGCCAAATGGCCGAGTGGTATCGCTTGTAGGCTTCCGTCACGCCGCCCTGCAATTTGATGACCTGTCCGAATCGTCTCATGAGTCGCAGCCTCCTCGCGTCGCAGGCCTTAGGGCTTTCTTTCTGGACCTAATGCTAGCACTTTGCTGAGGGCTGTCAACGTATTTTAGTAAATTACTGCTTAATAATTGGATTTCTTTATCTCTGCTAGACATAATATTATTGCATTTATTGGAATATTATGATAAAGTTTTACCAACGGAGAGATAAATGCCAGCCAAAGTCAGGCTCGATGATGTCGCGCGAAAAGCCGGGGTCTCCCTCACGACCGCGTCGCTCGCGCTTTCCGACCAGGGCAGGATCTCCGCGGACACGAGGGAAAAAGTCTTCGAGGCGGCCCGCGAGCTCGGGTACCTCCAGAAAAAGAAGCGGATAGAGGCCCCCGTGGCCGAGAGCAGGGACATCGCGGTCCTCCTCAACATGGATCCGGAATGGTCCTTCGTGCTCCACCTGATACGTCCCATCATCTACGAGTTCGAGAAAACCCTGAGGCAGGTGGGCTTCAACACCCTGCTAGTGCCGATCTCCCGCACGGACACGACCGCGGTCATCCTGGACAAGATCCGCTGCTCGGGGGCGGTGGGCGTGGCCACCATCCACTTCGCCTCGCTGGAGCTCATCCTCCTCCTCGAGGCGGCGGGCATACCCGTAGTCGTCGTGATGAACTCTACCTACCAGGACCGCGTCTATACCGTCTGCGTCGACGACTTCCAGGGCGCCTACGAAGGCGCATCCTACCTCGTCAAGTGCGGCCACCTCCGCCTCGGCTACGTGGACTGCGAGAGGCTGGACCTCCCGGTCCTGCCGATCGACCGCTTCTTCGGCTTCAAGAAGGCCATAGAGGAGTACCGCCTCGAGTTCGACGACTCGATGCGGCTCAAGCTCCCCCTCGACGACGAGGACGAGCAGCTGCGCGCGATCGAGGCCCTCGTCCTCGCGCATCCCGACATGACGGCCATCTTCGCCCTCGACGACGACGTCGCGGTTCGGGTCGTGGAGATGCTGAGGCGCCTCGGCATCGGCGTGCCCTCGCGGATATCGGTTATCTCCCCGGGCGACACCCTCGACTACTCGCTCTGCTTCGTGCCCCAGATCACGACGATGCGGATCGACACCACCTACATGGGCAGGATCGCCGCCCAGATGCTGCACAACCGCATCGCCCACAATCCCGAGGAGATCCACGTGCTGAAGGTCAAGCAGCAGCTCGTGCGCCGAGGATCGGTAAAGGAGGATCGCCATGCTCCATGACCCCGGAAGCTATTCCCCCCCCCTCGTCATCGACGAGATCGACCTCGCCCCAGACGAGCGGGAGAACCTTCGCGGCTTGGGCCGCGAGATCGCCGAGATCGCCGCCGATCCGGTCAACGCCGAGCGCGCCGCGCTGTGGAGGAGCCTGAACGACCTGAGACCGGACAGGCCGATGGTCTGGATCAACGAGATCCCCTGGCACGAGATGGACTCTGGCGGCGAGCTCGCCCTGCGATGCCGAGGCGCCTGGGCGCGGGAGCTCGAGACTTCCTTGAGGCGGACGATCTACCAGTGGAGGCACATGCCCGGCGACATGGTCGTGAATCCCTGGCTCGACTGCCCCCTCGCCGTCCACTCCACCGACTTCGGGATCGTCGAGGAGGTGGACATCGCGAGCACCGACTCCGCCAACGAGATCGTCTCGAGGCACTTCCACGTCCAGATAAAGGAGAGCGAGGACATCGGGAAGATCCAGATGCCCAGGGTCACGCACTCTGAGAGGACGACTGCCGTCGTCTACGACGCGATGTGCGATCTCTATCGTGACGTCATACCGGTGAAAAAGCTGGGCCAGACCCACATCTGGTTCACGCCCTGGGACTACCTGATCCGCTGGTGGGGCATCGAGGAGGCGATGATCGACATGATCGACCGCCCCGGGATGGTCCACGCGGCCTATCAGCGCATGGTGGACGCCTGGATGACCGAGCTGGACCAGTTCGAGGCCCAGGACCTGCTGTCCCTCGACTGCTCGAACGTGCGCATCGGCTCGGGCGGCTACGGCTACGCCTCGGCCCTGCCCGGATCGCCCTACGAAAGCGGGCGCGTGCGGGCCAACAACATGTGGGGCTGCTCCAACGCGCAGATCCTCGCCTCGGTCTCGCCCGAGATGCACTGGGAATTCGCGATGGAGCACGACCTGCCCTGGATGCGCCGCTGGGGACTCAACTACTACGGCTGCTGCGAGCCGCTGGACCGCAAGGTGGCGCTGCTCGAGCGCATCCCCAACCTGCGCAAGGTCTCGGTGAGCCCCTGGAACGACTACGCCCGGATCTTCTCCGGCATCGGGGACCGCTGGGTGGCGAGCGTGAAGCCCAACCCCGCCATCTTCCTCGACGAGGAGTGGGACGAGACCGCGGCCCGCGCCGCGATCGACCTGGCTCTCGACGCGGCCGCGGCCGAGGGCGTCGCCGTCGAGCTCATCATGAAGGACATCTCCACGGTGGCGCATCGCCCCGAGCGGCTCTGGGCCTGGTCGAGGATAGCGGCCGAGGCAGTGAGGGAAGCGCGGGGCTAGGGGGCCTAGCCCATCCGGTGCTTCGGCTCGGGCTTGCCGGGCCGGAAGGCGGAGCGCCCTTCCTCCGCTATCGCGACGAGGGCGGAGCGGCGCGCCGATTCCGCCGCCATGGAGGCGAGGGCGGAGAGCTCCTCCGGGGCGGCCTGGGCCCGCGCGTTGACCGCCACCGACGCGCGCCGCGCCTCGAAGGCCGGCAGCTGGCCCTCGAGCATGCTCCCGAGCTCCGCGGCAGTCGCGACCGCCAGGAAATCCCCGCCCGTCAGGCCGATCTTACCCTCGTAGCTCCCCGCGGAGACATGGAGCTTCAGGTGCCCCAGCGCGAGGCCGGAGGCGAGGAGCCCTTCCGCGAGGCCCCGCGCGAACTCCAGGACCGCGCGCCTGCAGCGCCCGCCGTCGGACGAGAGCCCGCCCGAGTCCTCGATGAGGAGCCGCTCGTCGAGCCAGGAAAGCTCGCGCTCTCCCGAGCCGTAGCGCTCGTAGTCGATCTCGAGCGCGGGGCCGTCGCGCGCGCCCGTCCCCCTACCATCTCGGCCGCCGCGCGCCGACTCGATGGCCGCGAGCCAGGCCGCCGCGCCCTCCTCGGAGGAGCCGCTGATCTCGAGGAGCTTCTTGCCCGGCCAGGCCGCAGAGGCGAGGGAGAGCAGCCTCGCGCGGTCGGGCGGCGATAGGAGGTCGCGCTTGTTGAGGACGATGAGATCGGCCTCCTCGAGCTGGCGGTCGAAGACGTAGACGACGTCCTCGCTGAAGGGAAGGCGGGTTCCGGAGAGCCTCGCGAGGAGGAGGCGGGAGTCGGCGAAGACGGAGAAGACAGACTTGGCCCCGTAGCTCTCGCGGAAGGCCTCGAAGGGCTTGACGACCGTGGCGACGATATCGGCGCAGGAGCCGACGGACTCGGCGAAGACGGCGTCCGGGCGATCCCTCTCCACGAGGGAGGCGAGCCGCGCGTCGAAGTCGTCGTAGCGGCAGCAGAAGCAGCCGCCCCCCACCTCGACGGAGGGAATGCCGGAGGAGCGCATGAAGAGCGCGTCGACCTGGAGCTTGCCCTGGTCGTTGGTGACCACGCCTACCCGCCGCCCGGACGCGATGAGGCGACGGCAGGCGCCCGCGATGGCGGTGGTCTTGCCCGAGCCGAGGAAGCCCCCGACGAAGTACGTCCTCATGCGCCAGGGCCCGGCTTCGCCTCGATGACGCGGTCATGGTCGTACAAGGGGGCGATGCTCGCGCCGGGCGGGACGACGAGGAACTCCTCCTCGGGCCAAGCCCCCGCGACGAGGGCGCGCAGGAGCCGGGACGAGCCTTCGAGGAGCACGAATTCCTTGCCCTCCTCGGCCGCCCTGGCCCGCATGGCCCCGGCGTAGCCCAGGGCAGCCGTCTCGGGCGTCTGGATGAAGCGAAGCTCCCTCTCCTCGATGGCCGGGTGCATCGTGTCGTAGACGTAGCGCGCGTTCTCCTCGCCGTATTTCTCGACCAGCTCCTCGTACTCAAGGGCCATGCCGGTGGAGCGGCCCAGGTCGGAGCTTCGGAAATAGGTGGAGCCGCGCTCGATATAGCCCGCGGAGCTCCAGGAAGCGCTTAAGTTGTCCCCGAAACGCGCGAGGAACTCCGCGCGGGAGCCGAGGAGGATCGTGCAGCAATCGTGCGCGCGGGCGAGGACGAGGGGCAGCCCCCGCGCGGCCACGCCGGATAGGCCGTTCCCGCAGAGGCCGTAGCCGAGGAGGATCGCGTCGTACTTGTCGGAGGCCGCCTCGGCCCTCTCGGAAGCCGCGGCCGCCTCGTCTATCCTCTCCTGGAGCCGGCCGCGCAGCCGCTCGGGACTCTCGTGAAGGCCCAGCTCGAGGAACTCGGGATCCACCACGTTGGGAGTTTCCGCGATCGCGACGCAGAGCTCGCGCTGGAAGACGTTGCAGGAAATCAGCTTGTACTTGGCCATGCGGATCCTAGAGCAGGGCCTTTATTCTGTCCTCGAGCTCCTTGCGCGACGGTATTATCGAGGAGAAGGCCAGCTTGCCGTCGAGGTAGATGGCCGGCAGGTTGGCCACGCCCATCTTCATGCAGCGCGCGATGTTCTCCTTGATCGTGAACTTGTACTCGACCAGGTCGATCGCGTCGCCGAACAGGCCCTTCACCTCCTTCGCGGCCTCCATCATGTAGCCGCAGGCCGCGCAGGTGGCGGAATCGAGGGTGAAGACCTCCATGAGCGGCTTCTTGAGGCTCGAGTAATCGGGCAGGGTCACCTCGAGCTTTATCTCAGCGCCCCTGTAATGCTCGAGGATGGTCCGCGCCTGGGCCGTCTCGCGCGCGGCCTGGCCGGCGGCTATGACGTTCTCTATCGGCACGTCGTAGGGCATGTCGCAGCCGGGCGATACCACGAGGTTGCCCTCGCCGCCGCAGGAGTCGACGATGTCCACAACCGCCTTCATGTTGTCCGACTGGCTTCCGAAGAGCATGACGATCGTGAGCTGGATGTTGCCGCCTAGGCAGACGTTGTGGCGGTCAGTTATCTTCTTGGCTTCCGCCAGATGGATGTTCTCGTCCACCGAGATGCAGTCCGGCCCGGTAAGGCACATGGGCTCGATGTTCTTGAAGGCGTTGCCGCAGACGAAGAAGGAGGAGAGGACGCCACGGGCGCGGATGCCGTCGAAGAAGGCTTTGTAGGGTTTCGCGAGGAATTCGTTGAAATGCTCCGGCGAGATCTGCGACACCATCGGATCGACCGCGGCGATCACGTCCATGCCGGCGTCGATGTAGTAGCCGGCTACGGCGGCCTCTACCTTGAACGCGTACTCGAAGAGGGCGTGGACGTAGTCGGGCTCGAGAATCATGTCCATGAAGAGCTCGGTCCCGCGCAGGTGGGAGGCGAGGGTGAAGGGTCCCGCCACCAGGCCGTAGAGCGCGGTCTCGGCGCCCACCGCCGACTTCATGCGCTTCATCGCCTCGATGGCCATGCCGATGCGGGCCTCGCCGGGTCCCGGGATGCGCGTCGGGATGGCCCGAGTCTCGGCGAGGGGATGGCTCGAGACCGAGGGCGGCGCCTTGTCCGCCCAGAGCAGCTCGCAGCCAAGGGCCTCCGCCTCGAGCTGGAGATCGAAGACCACCGGCTGGCCGTCGGGGCGATAGATCCTGTTGACCTCGAGGAGGGACTCGACGAGCTTATCGACGTCGCTGAGCATCGCTCGCGCGTCGTGGCCTTTCAGCTTTCCCGCGTGTATGCCGGCGAAGGGGACCCAAGGCGCCCTCTCGAGCCTCTCGTGCCGCAGGGTGCGGACAAGCAATTCCTTACCGGTCATTCGATCCTCCTCGCTATCCGAGGCGTCATACTCCATCCACTCCAGGATCGGGTATATATTTTTCTTGGCAATTATTGGATTTTCCTACGATGTTTCCCGCTATCCGCCCGTTTGGCGATTGCGCTTCCATCGGGAGTGCATTATACGAATACGTAATGATGCACAGCCTCAGGGTACTCGAAGGGAAACGCATAGACGAGATGGAGGTCGAGGGCGACAGCTCCGTCCTGGAGGCCGTCGCCGGGCTCGAGCCTTCCCGCATAGACGCGCCCTGCGGCGGCAAGGGCCTCTGCGGCAAGTGCAGGATCAAGCTGGTCGGCGGCCGCCTCTCCGCCCCCGACGCGCGCGAGTCCCGCCTCCTCTCGGCAGCCGAGCTGGGCGTCGGCCTCAGGCTCGCCTGCCTCGCCCGCGTCGAGGGCGACGCCGAGATCGAGCTGAGCGAGCGCGGGGAGGCCTATATAGTCACGAGCGGCCCCGAGTCCTCCGCGGAGCTCGACCCGCCCGTCCGCCTCGTCGCCGTCGCCCCGAGGGAGTGCAGCCTCGAGGACCAGTCCGACGACGAGGCGCGGCTCCTCGAGGCTATGGCCCTGGAGCTCGACCGACAAGGCGCGGGCGGGCCGGCGCCCGCCAAGGTCGCCCTCGGCGCCCTGCAGGGGCTCGCGCGATACTGCAGGGGCGGCGCGGCCCTCGGAGCCGTGATAGCGGACGGCGGCGTGCTGTCCGTCGCGCCCCTCCGCCCCGGCGCCCGCGCCCTGGGCCTGGGCGTGGACCTCGGCACAACCACCGTCGTCTGCCGCCTCGTCGACCTCGCCACGGGTGAGCGCCTGGGCTCGGCCTCCGAGCTCAACGCCCAGCGCTCCTTCGGCGCCGACGTGATTTCCAGGATCGAGGCGGCCTCTGCCCCCGCCGGCCTGGAGGCGCTCAAATCGCGTATACGGACCCAGATCGCGTCGATGGCGAAGGCGCTCGCCGAGAGCGCCGGAGCGGAGGGCGCCGACCTCGTCTCCTTCGCCATAGCGGGCAACACCACGATGCTCCACCTGCTCGCCGGCGTCCCGCCGGACGCCATCGCGCGCTCTCCCTTCGCTCCCGCCTTTTTATCCAGGCGCACCGAGAACGCCGCGGAGCTGGGGCTCGTCCAGCATCAGGGCTGCGCCGCCATCCTCCTGCCGGGGGTATCGGCCTACGTGGGCGCGGACATTGTCGCGGGGCTGGCGGCCATCGGGCTTCACGAGGCGGCGGGCCGCTCCCTCTTCCTCGATCTCGGCACGAACGGGGAGATAGCCTTCGGCGGCGCCGACGGCATCCTCTGCTGCGCCACGGCGGCCGGCCCCGCCTTCGAGGGCGCGGGCATCGCGAAGGGAACCGGCGGCGTGGTCGGGGCCATAGACTCCGTTTGGGTCGAGGACGGCGCGATACGCTTCGGTACGATAGGCGACGCGCCCGCCGCTGGCATCTGCGGCTCGGGCCTGATCGACGCCCTGGCCGCCTTCCTCGACTGCGGCCTCGTGGACGACACCGGCAGGGTCGTCGACGCCGAGGAGGCCCGCGCGCTGCCGCCCCGGCTCTCCGCCCTGGTCGGCGAGGGCCTCGGAGATGGGAGCGGGGGACCGCTGCTGTTCCTGGATCGGGAGCGCGGCATCTATATCAGCCAGGCCGACGTGCGCGCGGCCCAGCTCGCGAAGGCCGCCATCGCGGCGGGAATAGACACCCTCCTAAAAATAGCGGGCGTCGGCTCCGGCGACGTGGACCGGCTCTACCTGGCGGGGGGCTTCGGCAGCCTCCTCGACGTCAGGAGCGCGGCGCGGATCGGCCTCCTCCCGCCCGAACTCGCCGACCGAGTGATAGTCGTGGGCAACGCCTCGGGGGCCGGCGCCGTCGCCGCCTGCCTCTCCCGCTCGCGCCTGGAAGCCTGCGACCGCGCCCGCGCGGCCTGCGCGTACGTCGAGCTCTCGTCCCGGCCCGACTTCAACGAGGCCTATATCGAGCGCATGATGTTCCCGGGGCTCTCGTGAGCGCGGCGCCCGAGCCCCGCGACGGGGGCTTTGACCTAAAGCTCGCCCTGCGCAAGCTCGAGCACTACTGCCGAGCCGCGGGAGTGCCCGCCCACCTCATCGACGAGGGAGGCGCGGTCCTCGCCGCCTTCGACGCGTCGGGCGGACCGATCGCCCTCGAGGGCGGCGACTCGGGGGGCCTCTGCCCGGTGTGCTCCATCGAGGGGGCGAAGGACGCCGACGAGGAGCGCAGGGCCCAGCTCTTCGTCGCCTACCAGGCCGAGCGCTTCGGGGGCAAGTACATCCAGCTCTGCCCCCACTCCCTCCTATTCTGGGCCGCGCCCGTGGTGCCCGACGGCATCATGAGGGTCGCCCTCATCGGCGGACCCGTGATGGTCGTCGAGGCGAGCGAGGTCTTCGAGGAGCTGCGCGCCTCGGGCAAGGTGCCGCGGGGCAAGGAGGCCGAGCTCCGCGCGGCCCTCGATTCCGCGCCGCGAGTCCTGCCGCAGCGGGCCTCGAGCCTGGCCGAGCTCCTCGCCGACGTCGCGTCGGCGATTGCCTGGACCTCGCCCCTCGAGCCGCAGCGGGAGCGCGAGGAGCAGCAGTCGAGGATCTCGGAGGTCATGCGGGGCATGAAGGAGGAGGCCGGCGGCGAGCAGGCCTCGGCGCCCTACCCGATCGAGAAGGAGAGGGAGCTCCTCCTGGCGATCTCGCGCGGCGACAAGGCGGAGTCCCAGCGCCTACTCAACGAGATACTCGGTTTCATCTTCTTCTCGAGCGGCCAGGACGCCGGCATCATCAAGGCGAGGGTGCTCGAGCTCGTCGTCCTCCTGTCGCGTGCCGCGCTCGAGGGCGGGGCGGACATGGAGCAGATCTTCGGCCTCAACTTCACCTACCTGGGCCAGGTGAACAAGATGCGCAGTGTCGACGACATCGCGCACTGGCTATCCAAGATCATGGTGCGCTTCACCGACCTCGTATTCAAGCTCAAGGACGTGAAGCACGCGGACGTGATGCAGAAGGCGCTCAAGTACGTCAACGCCCATTATACTGAAGAGATCACCCTCGACGAGGTCGCGGGCTCGGTCTACCTCAGCCCCACCTACTTCTCGAAGCTCTTCAGCGAGGAGATGGGCTGCCGCTTCACGGCCTATCTCAATAACCTCCGGATCGAGAAGAGCAAGCTCCTCCTCAAGGGCTCGGGCATACCCCTCGTGGATATCGCCGGGCTCGTCGGCTACGAGGACCAGAGCTATTTCACCAAGGTATTCAAGCGCGTCACCGGGGTGTCGCCGGGCAAGTACAGGGAGTCCGGCGGCCGCGTCTCCACGTCGAGCCAGGAGATCCACGAGGGAGAATCGCCGTCGCCGATCGCATAAAAGAACAAAAAGAGGAAAGAGTTTTATAGACGCCCTTCCCCGCGCCGGTATCATCGGTATGAAGCTGAGCCACCAGGAGGGCACCATGTCCACGCTAGACGATATCTCCGCGTTCCTTCAAAAGGGTCGCGCGAACGAAGTCGCCGCCAACGTCCAGAAGGCTCTCGACGAGGGCCTCTCCGCCAGGTCCATCCTCGAGGAAGGCCTCATGGCCGGGATGAACATCATCGGCGGCAAGTTCAAGCGCAACGAAGTCTACGTCCCCGAGGTCCTCATAGCCGCGCGGGCGATGAACGCGGGCCTAGTGCCCCTCAAGCCCCACCTCGTGTCGTCCGGCGTCAAGGCCCGGGGCAAGGTGATCATCGGCACGGTGAAGGGCGATCTCCACGACATCGGCAAGAACCTCGTCAGGATGATGATGGAAGGCAAGGGCCTCGAGGTGGTGGACCTCGGCGTTGACGTCTCGAGCGATAAGTTCGTCGCCGCCGCGAGGGAGCACAAGGCCGACATCGTCTGCTGCTCGGCCCTCCTCACGACCACGATGACCGAGATGAAGAACGTGGTCGAGGGCTTCCGCACGGCCGGCATCCGCGAAGGGCTAACGATCATGGTCGGAGGCGCTCCCATAACCGACTCCTTCTGCAAGTCGATCGGCGCCGATATCTACTCCGCCGACGCCGCGAGCGCCGCCGACGCGGCAGTGGCCGTCTGCGACAAGAAGTCCGCGTAGGGCTTTACCGACCCCGATTTCCTGCCGATGATCATAGGCAGGATGCGAATATCCATAGCAGCGCGCTGGGCCGAGGGCTTCGGCGCCGGGGCCGCGGTCTGCCTCCTCGGCTTCCTCAGCCCCGCCGACCCCTCCTTTGCCGGGCTCGGTTTCCTGCCCCAGGCCCTGTCCTCGGTGCTGGCCGCCGCCCTCCTCGGCTCCGTGCCCGGCTCGCTCGCCCTGGCGGGGGCCGCCCTGGGGACCGTCGCCCTGCCGGCCATCGGCGCCCTCCTCTCCGCGCGGCTCGCCCCTGTCGAGCTCGGGCCGCTCCTCGAGTCGGCCCGGATACCCGCGGCGGCCACGCTCGGCTGCGTCCTCGCGGCGGGCTGGCTCCGGGACTCCTCGTCCCGCTCCTCGTCCAAGCTCCTGCATCGGGTCCGCGACCTTGTCCGCCGGAACGTCCAGCTCAAGAAGATGAACGCGGCCCTGTCCTCCCTGAGCGAGGAGCTGGAGCGCCGGGTCTCCGGGCAGCGCGATTCCGTATCGGCCCTCTACGCGCGCATACGGAAGATGGACAGCCAGGACATGGACAAGGTGATATCCGGGCTCCTCGAGGCCGTCGTCGCCTTCTCGCAGGCCGGCTCCGCCGCGATCTACGAGTACGATCCCAGGAATGAGCGCCTCGTCCGCCTCGGCTCGATCGGGGACGGAAGCGAGGCCTTCCTCCCCCTGGACGGCAGCATCGAGGGCTGGGTCTTCCGCAACGACTCGACCTACAGCCTCCGCGACGTCGACGATTACCTGGGCCTCTCCAACATCGACTTCAAGCGGAGCGTGCTCGCTTACCCGCTGAAGGCGGGAGACCTACCCTGGGGCGTGCTCAACGTGATGGAGATGCCCTTTTATCGTTATAATCCGATAACCGAAAAGAACCTGGGCATCGTGGTCGAGCTGGCCTCCTCTTACATCAGGAATGCATCCGATTTCCGGGACCGGGTGCTGCGCCATCCCCGCAACGAAGTCACCGGCCTCCCGGGCTACGGCGAGCTCCTGCGCATCCTGCGCGAGGAGATGGAGAGGCGGGCCGCGAAGCGGCTCTCGGTATCGGTAGTCATCGTCGAGATACTCGGCTTCGCGGATATCGTCTTCGCCCACTCGGGCCTCAAGGCCTTCGAGATGCTCAAGGAATTCGCCGCCGCCGCGGGCTCGGCGGGCCGGCATACCCTCGCCTTCCACTCCCGCGCGGACGGGCAGCTCGCCTTCCTGCTCCCCGACATGGACCGCGACGGCGCATCCCTCTTCTGCCTCGGCCTATCGAGCCTGGCGGGGGAGCGGGCCTGGAGGATCGGAGGCGAGCGCTCCGTCGTCGAGATAGCCTTCGGCCTCGCCGCCTTCCCCGGCGCCGCCGCGGGCGGCGCGGGCCTCGGCGGCCCGGCGGCCATCGATCCCGAGAGCCTCCTGGCGGAGGCCGAGTCGGTGCTGGCCCGCTCCAAGGGCGCCTACGTCGAGCACGGCGGCTCCCGCGGATGAGCGGCTACGAATACATCCGCGCGATGCGGAGCCTCTACAACCCCCGCACGCCGAGGGCTGCCCTCGTGGCCGCGGAGGCGGGGATCCTACCCGTCGAGGCCGTCGTCTACAAGGCCTCTTCGGTGAAGCCCCTCTTCGAGGAGCCCTACGACCTCGACGAGCTCGAGCGCGTGCTCGCGCAGCGGGAACTCTCCTTCGGCGACGCGATGATGCTCGCCGAGATCTTCGCGACGATGACCCGCGACCCGGACAAGGAGCGCGCCCTCTTCGCCGCCGAGAGCCTTACCACCCTCGAGAACCGCTGGGCCCGCAAGGTAGAGGAGCTCCGCCCCGCCTATAGTCCAGCCGATGCCGAGGGAGGGGCGGCCGTCAGCCTGGCGCGCTCTCTCTACGAGCAAGCCCTCATCGCCGGCAGGAGCACCCCCATACGCAACTACTACCTGCTCGAGGCCTACTACATCCTCTGCCAGAGGCCCGACGCGGGATCCGGCGGGCCCGGCTTCGGGCTGCTCATCCGCTGTCTCGTCCTCCTGGGCCTCCTCGATCAGGCCGAGTCCGAGGTGCAGGGCGAGCTGAGCCTCCGGGACGACGGAGAGCTGCTGGCCCTGGCTGTCGAGCTCGCGTACGCCCGCAAGGACGTGCGCCGGGTACGCGAGCTGCTGGCCGGCCGCGACCTCGTCGCCCTCGGCCTCGAGAACGGGCTCTTCGCCGTCCTCGATTCATGGCAGGACAAGCCCTAAGTGCGAGTCTGCCTCGTCATCGAGGGCTCCTACCCCTTCATCACCGGCGGCGTGTCCTCCTGGGTGCACGAGCTCATATCCGGCCTGCCCCGGACCGAGTTCGTCCTCTTCACCTTCTCGCCGCAGGCCGACCAGGAGCCGCGATACAAGCTCCCGCCCAACGTCGTCGGCGTAACCGACGTGGTGCTCACGAGAAATCCCCTCGCGGGCGAAGGCGGCGCGAAGTCGCGCCGAGAACGGATCGGCGGGATACTCGCCTCGCACCTGCGCATGTTCTCGGGGAGCTCCCCGAACCTCGAGCGCCTGATCGGCTCCATTCCCGAGGGCGCCGCCCTCCATCGCGAATCGGTGCTCGACGGCGGGGCCTGGCGCTTCGTGCAGGCCCAGAACCTCTCGCGCAATCCCATCTATCCCTACTCGGACTATTTCTGGGCCTGGAAGAGCGCCCACGACCTCATCTTCAACGTCCTCGCGGCGCGGGCTCCCGAGGCCGACGTCTACCACTCCCTCTCGACGGGCTTCGCCGGCCTCGCCGCCCTCGCCGCCAAGGTGAGGCGCGGCAAGCCCTTCCTCCTCACCGAGCACGGACTCTACCACAAGGAGAGGGAGATCGAGATCCGCAAGGCCGCCTTCGTGCGCGGCTACCAGCGCGACCTCTGGATCCGCCTCTACAACAGCGTCGCCCGCATGTGCTACGAGGGAGCCGACCTCTGCACCTCCCTCTTCGAGGAGAACCGCGGCTACCAGCTCGGCCTCGGGGCCTCGCCCGAGCGTACGGTGGTCATCCCCAACGGCATAGACGTCGCGCGCTACTCGGTCGAGCGCTACAAGAAGGACGGGGATTTCCACGTCGGCTTCGTGGGGCGCATCGTCCCGATCAAGGACGTGAAGACCTTCATCGTAGCCGCCAAACTCGTCCTCGAGCGCCTGCCGAACACGATGTTCCACCTCGTCGGCCCCGACGACGAGGACCCCGCTTACGCGAAAGAGTGCCTGCGCCTGGCCGCCGACCTCCGGATCGAGGATCGCCTGGACTTTACGGGCAGGGCCAACGTCCTCGACTACTACGCCTACCTCGACGTCGTCGTCCTCACGAGCGTCAGGGAGGCCCAGCCCCTCGTCATCCTCGAGGCCTACGCGGCCGGCATACCCTGCGTGGCGACCGACGTCGGCAACGTCTCCGAGCTCCTCGAGGGAGACCGCCGCTTCATCGCGCCCTCCAAGGACGCCGCCAAGATAGCCCAGGGCATCGAATACGTCCTCGAGCACCCCGAGGAGATGGCCCGGATGGCCGAGCGCAACCGAGCGAGGACGGTAGCCGCCTACGAGAAGCGCGAGCTCCTCGCGCGCTACGGCGAATTGTACGGCAGCTTCGAGGGCGGATCCTGATGGCCGGCATCGGCTTCGAGCTGCGTAAGCTCGTCGAGACCCGCACGATACGGGGCGTGCTGGGAGCGGCCTTTTCCGGCATCCTCGTCGTCGCCGGGCCTTGGCTGATCTCCGCCGCGAGCCTAGCGGCCGCCGGCCGCCTGCCCTTCCTCGCCCTGCCGGGCATCGCCCTCGCCTTCACGGGAGCCATGGTCTGGGCCCTCGCCATCTCGATCTGCGCGAGCGCGGCGCCCCTGTACGTCTTCGTCCGCTTCTCGGCCGACCTCATCTACGAGAACAAGAAGGGCGAGGCCGCGACCCTCCTCCTCAAATACGCGCTCGCCTCGACGCTGATATCGCTGCCCCTCGGCCTCCTCGCATCCCTCGTCCTGATCAAGGGGGCGCCGGGCGCTGCCGTGTTCGGCCTCGCCTTCGCCCTCCTCCTCGCGGCCGTCAACGCGCTCTGGGCCGCCATGATGACCGCCACGGTCATCCGCAAGTACGGCCGCATCCTCGCGGCCTATGCCCTGGGCATGGGACTGATGTACGTCCTCGCCCGCGTCCTGGGCCCCCGCCTCGGCGCGGCGGGCGCGGTGCTGGCCCTCGCCGCCGGCTACGCCCTCACCTCGGTCCTCCTCCTCCTCGCCACGGTGGAGGCCCTGGGGACCGAGCCCTGCCCGCGCGCCTTCCTCCGCCTCTGGGAGTACGCTGCGAAGTACCGCAACCTAGCCCTCGCCGGAGCCCTCTACGCCGCCGCTACCTGGGTCGACAAGGCCGTGCTCGCGGCCTTCGGGGGCGTCGCGGCGACAGGGACGCGATTCTTCGTGAACCCGGGCTACGACACCGCCTTCTACTACGCCAACCTAGCCCTCATCCCAGGCCTCGTCTTTTTCACCATCGTGACCGAGACCGATTTCAACCTCGACCTCAAGCGCTTCGTCGCCTACCTCGGCCATCGCCGCCAGCCGGAGATAGAGGCCGCGAAGGCCCGCCTCATCCGCAGCTCCGCGAGCTCGATCGGGCGGCAGTCGGCCTTCCAGGGAGCGGTCGCGGTCGCCCTCGTCCTCGTCGCGCCCCTCGCGGCATCGGCCCTCGGCTTCCCGACCTCGGTCTTCGCTCGCCTGCTCGTCGGCGGCTTTTTCCAGCTGATCCTCCTCTCGGCCCTGAACATGCTCTTCTACCTCGAGCTCTACCGCGAGGCCGCCCTGAGCGCCGGCGCCTTCGCCCTCGTCAACCTCGGCCTTTCCCTCGCCATGTGCCTGACCGGGAGCGCCGCGGCCCTCCAAGGCTGGCCCTATTTCGCCTCCTGCCTCGTCTCCTCCGGGCTCTCCCTGGCCTTCGCCTTCCGAGGCCTTCGGCGCTTCGACCGCATAGTATTCCTGCGGGCTTCGGGCGAGGAGTTCGGGCGGTAGGGGGCCGGGCCCCTCCTTTACTCCCCTGCACGCAAAAGCCGCGACGCCCTCCTTGCCTTCGCCGACGCTTGCTTATATAAGGCGAAACAGGGCGGGCGCGACAGGGTCGTCGTCGCTGAATAGCGCTATTCGCAGATTGACTTCCATTTTAACCACATTCTAACATTCTAATCTTTATATATTCCATAATAGAGATATTCTAATGCCATGGACGGAGTCTGGACAGGATGCGTCCTGCTCGGCGCCGATCCCGGGAGGTTACTATGAACGGACTTTGGAAACGCATCACTAGTTCCTGGAAACTACTGGCGGTTATCGCCGCGATCGCATTCGCAGCCGCCGCCTGCTCGCCGAACGCCGGCGGAAGCGCGGGCGTCCCCACCTTCGGCAAGGGCGTCATCACGGCGAAGGGCAGCGTGTTCGTCAACGGCATCGAGTACGACACCTCGTCGACGGCGATCACGATCAACGGCGGGGTCGGGTCGGACGCGGATCTCAAGGTCGGCATGGTCGTGGAAGTCAAGGGAAGCGCCGATGCGGCGACCGGCAAGGGCACCGCGCTTCAGGTGCTGTATTCCGCGGACCTCGACGGCCCCGTCGGGACGATCGACCTCGCGAAGACGTCCTTCACCGTGTTCAACCGGACCGTCGTAACCGACGCTTCCACCATATGGGAGGGCGTAACCGGCATCGCCGGCCTCGTAGTCGGAGACCGCGTCGAGGTGAGCGGATCGGTCGACACCTCGACCAAGACCCTCAAGGCGGACCGCGTCCACAAGAAGGCCGCCTCGGCCGAGGATTACGAGGTCAAGGGCATCGTCAGCGCCCTATCCGCGTCTTCCTTCACCCTCACTCCCCCCGACGGGGCTTCGCCCCTTACCGTGAACTTTACCGGGACCCTGGCCGCGTCCATCGTCAACGGATCGAGCGTCGAGCTCAGGTTCGCGAGCACGGGCATCTCGGGTTCCGTTATCACCACCAGCGCGGACAAGATCAAGGCGGAATCCCACCTCAGCGCGGACGACAAGTCCAATGGGGAAGTGAGCGGCCGCGTGAGCGACTTCGCCGCCGGCTCGACGGATGCTACCTTCACCGTGGAGGGAGTTGCCGTAAGCGCGAGCAATTCCATCCTGCCCGCCGGCGTCGCCAACGGCGTCAAGGTCGAGGTTAAGGGCAGCATGAGCGGCGCGGTCCTCGTCGCCTCTAGCGTGAAGACGGAAAAAGAGTCGAACGCCGAGCTTCAGGGAAACGTCTCCTCCGTCTCGGCGGCTGTCGGAACGATCGTCGTGAACGGCGTGACTGTCACCGTCGACGCGACTACCCGCTTCAGGGACGAGAACGGCGCTGCCCCCGTAGCGCACTTCGGCATAGCCTCGATAGCCGTCGGGGATTATCTCGAGGTGAGCGGCCTGTACGACGCGGCTTCGGCCCCCTCGTTCGTAGCCGCCAAGGTCGAGAGAAAGGCGCCGGAAAGCACGGCCCTCGTCAAGGGCCCGGTCAGCGCGATTGTCGCGAGCCCCCTGTCCTTGACCGTACTCGGCGTGTCGGTGATACCGCCCGCCGGCTTCGCGAGCGCGGGCATCACGCCCGGTACGACGATCGTGGAGGCAAAGGGTTCCTTCGCCGCCGGAACCTTTACGGCTAGCGCGGTTTTCATCGACAATTGAGCCTCGGGCCTGTCGATCATCTTGACTAGAGGGGCTGCCCAAAAGGGCGGCCCCTTTTCGTCGCCGGAGAGGCAAGGTTTCGATCCAATAGGGTCGCGCGTATATCATAAGCCGGGCTTTGAATTTGCCCCGAGTAATTCCCAGACTCTCATCGCCCAGCGCGCTATAAAAAAGCCGCCGGGCTGCCCCGGCGGCTTCGTCTATCGCGGGACGATCCAGGCTACCAGCCCGATTTATCCACCGACTTGTACAAATTGTAGTTAGCGAGAACCTGAGCGGCCGTGAGGGCAGAGGCGGTGACGCTCGCTCCCACGATTTTCCCGTTCAACCCGAAGTAGCCGTAGCTCGTGCTGTAGCTGGTCGGCAGCTGGGAGCCGATGAGCACCTGGTCGGTGTCGTGGCGAACGCCGGTAGCCGTCAAGTTCATCGTGCCCGAGGAACTCTGGCTGCCGTTGATGTAGAGAACTATCTTCTTTGTGGCCTTGTCCCAGGTCGCCGCAATATAATACCAGACCATTGCAGAAGGGGGGCTAGCAGGGCTGGCCGCGAGATTCGAACTGCTAAGGACGTAGTCGTAGGCCCCGCTCGGATTGGGATCTTTCTGGTCGAGGATGATGCCGATCTGCCCACCATTGCCCCAGCCCTGCAGCGAGTAGCCCTCGTCCGAGAAGTCAACCTTGACCCCGTTGTGCACGAGGCCAGCCGTGTCGGTGAGCGCCTTAATCCAGACCCAGGCCTCGACGGTGCCCGCGCTCGAGAGGTCGAGCGTGCTCGTGGTAGTCAAGCCCACGGCTTGCTGGCCAACGAAAGTATAGGAGACGGCATTCCCGCCTGTCAGTGTCGAGGTCGGGGCGCCGGACAGGATGGTGGTCGCAGAACCCTCGGTGATCGAGGTGAAGAGCGTTGCCAGGTCCCCGAGGCCGGAGATGTCCGCGGTCGCGACGGCGAAGGGCAGGAGCCCCGCCGAGGGGGTGATCGACTGGGTGCGCGTGAACAGGTTGAGGGCGGGATTGGCCGTCAGCAGGGCGTCGGCGTTGCCCGTGGGTATGGAGAGGCTCACGTAGTCGCTATTCTGCTGAGAGAGATAGAAGGCGCTGCTGCCCGTGACGTTGACGACGCGGGTTTTTATATTGGTCGTGATCGCGCCGACCCCGGTGGGGAGGTAGTAGGGTGTCGAGGTCAGACCGTAGACGACCTGCTGCCGGAGCACGGATTCGGCGAGGGTGGAGAAGTTGGAGCCCACGGTGACGGTGGGGAGGGTCGTCGTGAAAGTCCCGCCCGTCGTCGACAGGTTGCTGAGGGCCTTCTCGTAGCTGGTCGTGTAGGCGATGTAGGTGCTCCCGGCCGGATCGGCGACCTCGGTGTAGTACCGGATGCCCAGGATGGTCTGGCTGTTCGAGCCGGTCCAGAACCAGAAAGCCGGATTACTGCTCGGCGTCACGTAGTATTGCACGATGGAAGAGAACATGACATTGGGGTTGGAGTTATCTAAGGCCGGAACGGCGGCCTGGCTCAGGTCGAGGGAGCCGTTGATATCGAAGGAGGACTTGGCGAACTTCGGGCCCGCCACCGGAAGGGTGGTCGAAGAGGAAATGATGGTCTCGGTCCTCGTGCTGCCGTCGGTGAAGGTGAGAAGCATCTTCACCCGGGCCGACTGGTCCTTGGTGAAGAAGCCGAGGCCGTCGAGATCGGCCAATGCCCAAACCCCGGCCTTCTTTTTGACGATGAAGTCGTCGGTAGTCCAGACGCCGTCGGCATAGACTCCGCCGGAGAATGTCCCCCCGTTCAAGCCGCCGTCCTGGACGAAGTACTCCTCCACGTATTTTGCGCGGATGTCGCCTGGCGCGAAGGTCGTCGTAGCGCTGATGTCGTAGACCTTGGTGCTAACCGGGGTTCCCGCCACCAGCACTGCCGTGAAGGCGGTCGTCTGTCCCGGCTCGGGATAGTTGGCGAGAGACAGGGGAGCGAGGCTCGCGAAGGCCGTATTAGTGAGCTTGTTGATCGGCACCGTAGCCCTGGATCCCGAAACCTGGAGCCCCGCGAAGGGCGTCAAAGCCCTCGGGCTTCCGGCGGGAGCTCCCGTGCGCTCGGCATAGTAGCTCGACATGAAGGATTTTTGGAGAAGGGCGATGTCGTCGCGGGAGGGAGCCGTCCCGGCGTTCTCGTTTCCGGTGAATAGCGTACAGGACGCCAACAGAGCGGCAACTAGCAGGAGATACAGGTATTTACTCATAGGCCACCTCGATGCCCGCGTATACGAGACACAGCTCGACTGCGGTGAGATTGCCGACCAAGTCGGGGGTTTTTAATTGGTAGATTCAATATACCACATGTATAGGCAATATTCAATATAGACCTCCTGGACTAAAAAATGACTCGGCAAGCAAATAAATGCAGTGGCGTCGAAAAAAATCTTAGCCCCACGGCCTTTTTTCGACGCTTCCGGCGCAGTGCATTGCCGGGTCATTACGGGGCTATGAGCCCTGGCTGTTTGGCGGATACTCCGCCGACAATCGCGAAGGACCAGTATTTCGGCAGCGCCGCGAAGGGATCGGTGGCGGAAGCCTCGAGCGAGAGGTAGTAGGTCGCGTCGCCGCGGGCCCAATCCGCCCGGGCGAAGCAATATAGGTAAAGATCCTTTGTCGGCGAGGCCGAGAAAGCCTGGCCCATGTAGAGCCCTCCCAGCCCCTCGAGGCTGAGAGATAGGGAATGCCCATCCTTCAAGGCGTAGGTTGACTGCCAGAGCAGACCCCCCTTGGCGGTGAGGGCCTGGTTCGCCGAATAGTAAGGGCTGGTATGGGCATCCTTGGAATCCTCGTAGACCAGGTCGAGGGGTATGCCGAGGTTGGCCCAGGGAGCGTCCGAGAGGCGGAAGGCGGGTATTACCTCGGCCAGGGCTGTTCCGTAGAGATTCTCGCCGTCGGCGGGTACATAGCTGCCGGTGGCGTAGAATCTCGGGGCGACATAGCGGAAGGCTCCGCCCAGGGGTAGGTAGGCTCCGCCCGACAGCTCCGCCTTATGGGCGAAGAGTTGGAAGATCTCGGGATCGGGGTCCTTGAGCGAGGGATTCAGGCTGTCGGGAATGGGGGAATAGGAGTAGGAGGCCGAGCCCCTCCAGGCCCCGAAGGCCCAATCGAGGGAAGCTCCGCCCGCGCTGTATATGCTGAGCGCGCCCAGGAACTGGGCTGGGCTGACGGAGGCTACGCCTATGGCCGAGAAGTCGGCGCTGGTCGCGATCAGCTGGCCCGAGGGCCTCACTACGAGGCTGTCTCCGCCTGCGCTCGAGTAGAGGCTGATGGGCGTCTCGATCCCGATCGTCGCCCCGATGTAGGCCGGGTAGCCTAGGTTGCGGTCGCGGATGGAGCGTATGTCCGCCGAGGGCTTGAGCGCCAGAAAGGAACCCAAGGGGAAGGTGGCGCTCGCGTCGGAGCGGTAGTCGAAGAGGTTGGGGTCGGCGACGAAGGTAGTGGAGGAAGCGAGGCTCGGGGCGTGCCGCTTGGCTATGCCGTTGTACAGGGAGGCCGCGTTGACGTAATAGGGATCGGCGTCGTTTACGGCCTTGAACAGGTTGGCGGCGGCAGACCAGTCCCCGGCCTTGTCCTCGGCGAGGGCCAGGCTCTGCATGGCCCGTATGTTGGACGGGTCGAGGGCGAGGACGCGGCGGTACTGCCTGATCGCGCTGGTCGCCTGGCCCAGGGCGTCGTAGTAGGACCCGAGCTCGGAGCGGAGGTCGAGGGCGGCCGATTCGAAGTCGTGCCAGGCGCGCTGGAGGCGCCTATCCTCGAGGGCGGCGGCGTCCTTGACCAGGCCCGCGAGGACGGCGCGCGAGGAGCTCGCGGCCGCCTTTGCCTGGTCGTCGGCGGCGAAGGCCGCGCGTAGCGCGTCGCGCAGGGTCCCCGCATAGGCTTCGAGGGCCGCGGAATCGGCGTCATTCGCCGGCTCGGCGGGCGCGGCGGGCGCCTCGGGGAGGGGCGCGGAGCCATCGGGCGTCGCGGCCGCCACCGTCGCGAGCTCCTTTGCCGCGGCCGCGAGGGCAGGCAGGCTTATGTCCTGAGCCTGCGCCGCCTTGTACAGGCTTCGGTAGTCCATGCGGGCGGCGAGCATGAGCTCGGCCTGGAGCCGATCCGCGGCGAGGGCTTCCGAGCCAACCGAGGCTAGGGCCGCCAGGGCGGCCTTCGCGTCCTTGGTCGTCAGGAGAACCCGCCCTCGGGCGAGGGCGGCTAGCTGCTCCCCGCGCGAGGCGGGAAGGGCCAGCTCCTCGGCGGCGTAGGCGGGATCGAAGCTCCGGCCCTGGCCGGAGGTCAGAGCCTTGAAAGCCTTCTCGTCGGCCTCGTCGCGGGCGGCCGCCGCGTCCAGAGACGCCTTGGCGATCGCCGCCCTATCAGCGAGGAGGGAGGCGCGGGCATCCTCGGCGGAGAGGGCCGAAAGGGCGTCGGCCTGGCTCGAGAGGGCCGCCCGCGCCGCCGCGGCAGCCCCTTCTCGCGCGGCGGCCGCGGCTTCGGCGCCCTTGCCCGCGGCGGTGGCGGCTGCCTCGGCCTTCGCTCGGGAGGCGAGGGCCGACATGGACTTGTCGGCCGCGGCTTGAGCCGCTTGAGCCTTCGCCCGAAGGGCGGCGAGGGAGAGGAGCCTTGCGTCGGCGTCCGCGCGCAGGGCCGCGCCCGAGAACTGGGCGGCGTAGACCTCCGCGATCGCGGCGTCCGAGTCGGAGAGGGCGCGGGCGAAGCGCGCCGCGAGGATGGCCTCGAGCTGGCGGGCGGCCTCGGCCTTGCGGCCGTTCCAGGCGTAGACGCGGGTCAGCTCGTCGCGGAGGCCGAAGTCTTCGGGATTGGCGGCGATCCGCGCTTCCAGCTCGGCTATCCGATCGGCCTTAAGCTGGCGCCGCGAGCGCGCGGTCTCGAGGATCGCGTCGAGCTTCGGGGAGCCCTCGAAGGCGGCGGCTATCCGGGCCTCGAGCCGCTTCTCGTCCTCGTCCCTGCCGATGGCGGTCAGCAGGGCGCTCTCGTCGAGGTAGAGGCTCAAGCGATCGGGGAAGGCGGCGATGGCCTTCTCGTAGGCGTCGATCGCGCGGTCGGGGAAGCCGTTGTCGCGGTAGATCTCGGCCAGGCGGGCTGCGCTCTGGCTATCCGCGAGGGCCGCGCGCTCCGCCTCGGCGAAGTCGGCCTCGGCATCGGCGCCCCGGCTCGCCCAGAGCAGGGACAGTCCTAGGTTGACCGTGAGGGAGGAGTTGCCGGGAAAGGCCGCGAGCCCGGTCTTGTAGAAGAATTCCGAATCCGAGAAGCGGCCCGACCATGCGGCGATCTTGCCCGCCTCCTCGTAGGCGTCGAGGTCGTCCGGCCGGAGGGAGATATAGACGCCGTAGGCCTCGATACCCTCCTTCACGTCGCCGCGCCAAATCCTGTTCTTGGCCATGAGGAGCCGAGCGTCCGGGTTCTTGGGCGCCACGACGACCGCCTTGGATAGAGCCTTGAGCGCGCTCAGGTAATCGCCGGAGAGGGAGTACTCGTCCGCGAGCTCGAGATAGGGCGCGATCTCGCTCGGCTTCGCCTGGATCTGGGCCAGGTAGTCCTCGACGCTCCGGAAGGGGTGGTCGATGCTTCGGTCGGCGGGATTCTTCGGGAAGAGGGCCGGAAAGCCTGCCCTGTCTGCCTTGGCGGCGGCGAAAGCCTCCGGGGAGGCGAGGAAGAGGGCGTCCAGGTAGAAGAAGAAGCGGTCGTCCAGGCGGCGCTTGGCGGAAACCTCGAAGCGGATGACGTGGGCGCCCCGCTCGAGCGAGAGGGCGGGAGTCCTGACCCAGTAATAGGCCGGCGCGTAGCGCTCGACGACGTTGACGTCCTCGCGGAACAGGGTCCGGGGCATCCCCCCGTCGACCGTCACCGAGACGGGCGAGGCGAAGGAGAGCGTGAACTCGTCCTTGGAGCCCGGCGGCGAACCGCCGTACCAGAGCTCGTAGCTCGCGGCGCTTTCCGCGAAGACCGTGTACTCGGCGTAATAGGCGGCCCCGCCGGGCAACGGTCCCTGCCGCGAGAGCTGGAGCGACCTATTCCCCGAGCAGCCGTAATTGAGGGTCGGCTCGACGGCCATGTTCGTGGAGACCGCGTCCTCCCCCTCGACGTAGACGAGGCCCGGGGGAGAGACAGGGAAAACCGGTGCGAGCGGCGGCTGAGCCGAGGCCGGGGCGGCCCCGAGGGCGCAATAAAGCAGCGCAACGAGGGCGGCGATCGGTTTAGGGGCTACAAGCATCATTTACCTCCGCGAAAGCGCTTCGCCGCGCCCGCATCAGTAAATATATCGGCACTATCGGGCCCGGACCGCCCTCCGAATGGCCGCGATATGCTCGGGCGTGGTGCCGCAGCAGCCGCCCACGATGCTCGCGCCGGCATCCAGCAGGGCCGGCACGAGGGCCGCCATGTCGGCGGGGCCCTCGGGGTAGACGTCGACTCCGTCGACGCTCGCGGGCAGGCCCGCGTTTGCCTGCACCATGATGGGCGCGCCCCTGGCGGCGAGGCGCATCGCCTTCACGACCTCTATCATGCCCGCGAAGCCGTTGCCGCAGTTCGTGCCGACGATATCGGCCCCCGCGTCGAGGGCCGCGGCGGCCGCGTCCTCGGGCGAGAGGCCCATCATCGTCCGATAGTAGCCCTGGACGGTCTTGTCGAAGGTGAAGGTGCAGATGACCTCGAGCCCCGTGGCCTCCTTGGCCGCCCGAACCGCGAGGGCCGCCTCCTCGGCGTCGCTCATCGTCTCGATGCACAGGGCGTCGGCCCCGCCTCTCGCGAGGGCCTCGGCCTGCTCCCCGAAGGCGGCGCGGAGCTCCTCGCGCGTCACGTCGCCCATGACCAGCATCTTGCCCGTGGGCCCGATCGAGCCGATGACCCAAGCATCTCCGGCGGCCGCGCGCGACAGCCGGGCGGCGGCCTCGTTGAGCTCGCCCGCCCTCCCGCCCAGGCCGTGGCTATCGAGCCTGATCCGCGTACCGCCGAAGCTGTTCGTCTCGACCATGTCCGCACCGGCCGCGATGTAGCTCGAGGCAATATCGCGGACGTCGTCGGGGCGGTCGACGCACCAGAGTTCCGGGCATTGTCCGCGGCCCAAGCCCTTGCGGTAGAGGAAGGTGCCCCAGGCGCCGTCCGATATGAGGATGCGGCCTGACCTCGCGGCCGCTGCGATGCTCGTCCTTGCCATGGCCTGGAGCCTACACGAGTGCGGGGAACCTGGGAAGCCCGCGTAAATCCTTCGGAAGGCCTGCACTATTTCTTACATTATTAGTAACCTATATATAAAATCACGCATTATTACACGCACAGAGGAGGCTATAGATGTTCGACCTCACTACTCTCGCGTTCGCGGCCGTCCTAGCTACGGCCCCGATAGGCGTTTCGGCCCTTTCGGCATCCAAATCGCCCGGGGAGGCGCAGGCGCTATTCGCGGGCGGCTGCTTCTGGAGCATGGAGTCCGCCTTCGACAAGACCTACGGCGTAACCAAGGCGATCGCTGGGTACGCGGGGGGCGAGACCAAGAACCCGAGCTACGACAACTACGCCGAAACCGGCCACGTCGAGGTCGTCCTCGTCAGCTACGACCCGTCCCGGCTGAGCTACGAGG
This sequence comes from Spirochaetaceae bacterium, assembly GCA_025355995.1. GTDB lineage: Bacteria > Spirochaetota > Spirochaetia > Treponematales > Rectinemataceae > UBA1306. The sequence continues at coordinate 44,713 of JANXYQ010000003.1, forward strand.
ACCTTCTCGACGTCTACTGGCATCACACCGATCCCACCGATTCGGGAGGCGCCTTCGTCGACCGCGGGCCGCAATACCGGCCGATCGTCTACTACGCCGACGAGGCGCAGAAGGCGGCGGCCGAGAAATCCAAGGCCGATCTCTCCCGCTCGGGCGCGTTCAAGAAGCCGATAGTCGCGGAGATAGCGAAGGCTCCCGCCTTCTATGCCGCCGAGGACTACCACCAGCAGTACTGGATCAAGAATCCCTCGGACTACGAGTACTATCGCTCGCACTCGGGCCGCAGCGAGTTCTTCGCGAAGGTCTGGGGCGCCTCCGCCCTCCTCGACCCGGGAAGCCCTCCCTCGGCGCTCTCCTCGGGCAAGCCCTGGAAGAAGCCCGACTCCGCGACGCTCAAGAAGACCCTGACCGCCATGCAGTACGAGGTCACCCAGGCCGAGGGGACGGAGCCGCCCTTCGACAACGCCTATTGGAACGAGCACCGGAGCGGCATCTACGTCGACATCGTCTCGGGCGAGCCCCTGTTCAGCTCCGCCGATAAATTCGAGTCCGGAACGGGATGGCCGAGCTTTACCCGGCCCCTGGTTCCGACTAACGTGGTCGAACGGCGCGACGCGAGCCTCGGCATGGTGCGCGTCGAGGCACTGAGCCGCTACGCCGGCTCGCACCTGGGCCACGTCTTCGACGACGGTCCCGACCCGACGGGCCTGCGCTATTGCATGGACTCGGCGTCATTGCGCTTCATTCCGAAGGCCGAGATGGAGAAGGCGGGCTACGGGGCCTTCCTGAAGTACGTGAAATAATCAGTCCGGACCGGAATTCTAGGGCCCGGGCCAGCCGAGGGCCGAGCGAAGGGACCCGAAATCGGCCTCGAGGCGAAATCGCTGGAAGGCCTTCCCGCCCTTCAGCACGAGGCCGCCCTCCTCGGCCTCGGCGTCGCGGACGCCTTCGGCCAGGAGCTCCTGCCCTATCTCGACGAGGGCCGCCGCGTAGCAGAGCCTCGCCTCGGCCCCGCCCTCGACGCGGACGGTGGTAGGCCTGCCGAGGAGCCTCGGCAGGCCGAGCGAATAGGAGAGGCCGCTGGCGAAGGCCCCTGTGGCGTTCTCGGTGCCGAGGCAGAAGGTCCGGTCGGGCGCGCCCGGTGCCGGAGCCCAGGGCTCGAAGCGCCTGCCCCCGTACTGCATCCAGAGATCGTTGAAGGAGAGGGCGATCTCGCCGGAGGGGAGCGCGGCCTCGCCCGGAAAGAGGCAGAGGTAGGCGAGCTTGAGGCGGGGGTTGACAACGCAACTCCAGCCCAGCGCCGACTTCCCGGGGACGGCGCCCGTGACGAAATCCGTGCTTCCTATCAGGCCGGGCACTTCGCGGAGATCCGCGACCCCGCCGCCGCGGAGCGGAGCCGATCCGAGGGCCTCGAACTCGGCGCCCATCTCGAGCCTTCCGGTCGCGTCGAATTCGGTGCCCTCCGGCGCCGTCATGAAGCGGTCCGCCGCCAGGCTGATCCTGCATCCGGCCTCGAGGAAGGGAGGCCCGACGGTGTTGTGATGGCCGATGTTTACGTGGAGAGCCGCCTCGCCCCGGTTGCGGACGGCGGTCAGGCTGTAGTAGGCGTTCTGTCCCTCCAGGACCGTGATTCGCCGCCGCCAGGAGAGCGGCATCCCAGGTGACCGGGCATCGAGGGACAGGTCGCAGCGGGCCTCGGCGGAGTCGGCGCGGAAGGACTCCAGCCTCCACTCATCGTTCGCCGTCCAGCCGTGCGGGGGGAGGATCTCGCCGTCGACGCCGCACTCGGGCCCGAAATTCGGACAGCAGAGGAAGTCCCCCGCGATATGGCCGAGGAGCCCGCCGTCCTTTGCCCGGGCCGCGGGCAGGCGGAAGGGCGGCAGCCAATGCACGTTTATCCTCCCCGACGGCCGGCGCAGGGCGAAGACCGGCATCATGCCTCCCTCGAGCTCGATGGCCGCGTCGACGGAGTCGTTCGAGAGAAGCAGGGGCCGCCTGTCCTCGCCCGACCTTCCCGCCTTCATCGCGCGAGGTACCCCTCGACCTCGGCCAGGTAGGGCGGCTCCGCTCCGGCCTTGGTGCAGTCGGCCGCGGCGGCGGCGTTCGCGAAAGCGAGGATCGCGCGGAGCCGAGCCTCGTCGAGGCCCCGGAGCTCCTCGCGGGAGGAGGCGCCGTCCTCGTCCAGGAGGTGAAGCAGGGCGGCGTGGAAGGTGTCGCCCGCC
>JANXYQ010000035.1 GCA_025355995.1 Spirochaetaceae bacterium
CAAGGTCGAGCGCTTCAGGGGGGAATACCTCGGAGGGCAGGCCGAGCTTGGCCTCGAACTCGCGATGCTCCTTCTTGTGCGCCGCGGCTCCGGCGTAGGCGTATTCGTCGAAGTAGCGCTCCTCCAGGGCGAAATGCTCGACGGTATAGGCTTCGAGCTTGTAGAGGACCGCCCCAATCGCCGCCTTCCCGCCATTCGCCTCGCGCGCCGCGGCGAGCTCGTTTATGTACCCGATCAAGGTCCTGTGCTGATCGTCGATAGCTCGGACGCCGACGCCGAGCGAGTTGGCCCATTCGATGAACGCCATTATATTCTCTCCCACTTCCCGCTCTTCTCGGAACGGAAGAGGGCGTCGAGGGCGGCCAAGTTGGCGATCCCGTCCGAGCTCGGCGTGGGAGCCGGCGCCTTGGCGCGGACGGCGCGCGAGAAGGCGGCGAACATGAGGCCATACTGGTCTGCCGGGACCGTCTCGATTAGCCTGGAGCCGAGGCCGGTCGTCACCTCGACGGCCATGGGCACGTCCGGATAGGCGTTGAAGGGCAGGATGACCGCAAGGGAGCCGCGCTCGCCCAGGGCCTCGACGCGCTGGGCGGGGAAGGCCCGCGTGGAGACGTGGAAGCTCGCCCTAGGGCCGTTCTGCCCGAAGTCGAGGAGGCCGGTGCCCAGGCTGTCGGTGCCGAAGGACGCGTCCCGCTCCGCGATGTAGAGCGCCCGTTCCGGTTCCGCGCCGGAGCCGGGGCTGGCGCTCGCCAGGAAGCGGGCGCTCGAGACCGCGTAGCAGCCTATGTCGTATAACGCGCCTCCGCCCGTCTCGATCCTGTTGCGGATGTTCTCCGGATCGGCGTTGTTGTACGAGAAAGCGCAGTGTATGGCCCGCAGCCGCCCCAGCTCGCCCGAGGCGATTATCTCCCTCGCCCGTATCCATTGGGGGTGGAAGCGGTACATGAAGGCCTCCATGAGGAGGAGGCCCTTCGACTCGGCCTTGGCGGCCATCGCCCGGGCCTGGGCGGCGTTCATCGCGAGCGGCTTCTCGCAGAGCACGTGCTTGCCCGCGTCGAGGGCCGCGATGGCCCACTCGGCGTGGAGGTTGTTGGGAAGCGGAAGGTAGACCGCCTCGACCTCCGGATCGGCGACGAGCTCGGCGTAGGAGCCGTGGCTCCTCGCGACGCCGAGCCGCGCGGCCGCGGCCGCGGCCTTGTCCGCGCCGCGGCTCGCGATGGCGACGATGCGCGCCTCGCTCAAGCGCGATAGGGGCTGGTGCACGCGCAGCGCGTAATGGCTCGAAACGGACATGATTCCCCAGCGAACGGCTTCCATATCTTCTCCCGGGCGCCTCGAGGCGCTTCTGGGAGATTTTCGGCCGGGACGGGGCTCCGGGTCAAGCGTATTACAGCCGCGTGCCCATCTGGCCCCCGGACTCGTAGCGCCGCAGGCCGAGCCTGAAGAAGCCGTAGCTCGCGGCCGCGTACAGGGCCGCGACGCCCAAGGCGGCGGGAACCAGGAGCCAGGCCGCGGACTTGAGGATCGAGAGTGGTAGGAAGGCGATGAAGCCCGAGGGGATTATCGTGTAGAAGACCCAGCGCATGCCCTTGTCGAAGATGGTCTCGGGGTAGAGCGAGAAGCTCAGGAGGAATTCCGTGATCGCGTCCGATATGCCCGAGGCGTCGCCGAGGAAGAAGCAGAGGCTCTCGGCGGCGGCGAAGGTCGCGGCGAAGATCGCGGCCCCCGACACCGAGAGGAGGCTGAAAAGGGCGAGGCGGGAGAGGTCCATGCCCGGTATCAGGGCCAGCACGATGTAGCCGTAGAGGAAGTCGCCCCAGGCCGAGACCACCGTCCGCGACGCGAGGACGTTTACGAGGACGTCCTTGGGCTGGAGAAGGTAGAGGTCGAGCTCGCCCTTCTGGACTATCGCCCCGATGCTCCTCACGTTGCCGAAGACCACGTGGGCGAGGCCGAATGATGTGGACACGAGGGCCCAGATGAGCATGACGTCGGAGAAGCCGTAGCCGCCCAGGTTTCCGACCTTGCCGATGAGGACTCCCCAGAATAGGGCGAAGGCCGCGTTGTTGAGCATCATGCCGAAGACCTGCACGAGGAAGTTGACCCTGTACTCGATGACCGCCTGGACGTTCACTGCCAAGGAGGCTCCGAGGAAGCGTGCATACGCGCGCAATCGTGATGTTCTCATTTCAGCCTCCATTGACCGTGAGCCGGGCCCGCGCGACCGCGTAGATCGCGCGGCAGGCGAGGGCGGAAAGGAGCACCCAGGCGAGCTGGAAGCCCAGGAGCCGGGCCGCCTCCCGCCCCCCTCCCCAGGAGGCGAAGAGCCTCGCGGGGACGTAGGACATCGCGGGGAAGGGACTGAGCCACGCGGCCCTTTGGGCGGCGGCGGGCAGAAACTCGATGGGCATGAGGGTGCCTACGACCAGGGCGAGCTTCTGGAAGATCCAGAAGAAGGCCGCGTTCTCCTCGACCCAGAAGGCCGTCATCGCGATCGCGAGCTGGAGCAGGAACTGGACGCTGCCGGCCATGGCGAGGCCGGCCAGGACGCAGAGGGCCTGCGGCAGGGACTCGAGGGGCGGGGCGCCGGCCGTCAGGAAGCCGAAGGCCAGGCCCTCGGCGAAGAGGACCGCCGAGTTGGCAAGGGCCCTGCCCGAGCCCTGGGCATAGCTGTAGGCGACGAAGTCGTAGGGCCTGGAGACGAGGTAGGCTACCTGGCCGCTCTTCATGTCCTGCGACAGGGACCAGAAGGAGCCGCCGAAGGCGAAGCTCGGGATCTCCGCGACGGCGAAGTACCAGATGATCTGGCGCAGGCCGTAGCCCGAGATGTCCGCGCGGCCGGCGAAGGCCGCGGCCCAGACGCGGGAGAACACGAAGACGAAGAGGCCGTAGGCGAGGACCGACCCGAAGAAGCTGCCCCCGTAGGCCGTCCTCTCCCTGAACGCGGAGGAGGCGGCGACGAGGTACTTCCTCGCCTTAAGGTACGCGCGCCCTTTCATTGCGCCTCCCCGGCCTTCGGGGCCTTGTATATCCGCGCGATGATGTCCTCCAGGGCCTCGTCCTCGACGGTGAGGTCTTCGAGCTCCCCGCGGCCGACCAGGGCGCGCAGCAGGCCCTCGAGGCGGTGCTCGTTCGTGTCCACGACGTAGCTGGCGGCCGTCTCGGTCCTCTTGACCGGCCGGATCGCGCCGAAGTCGAGGTCGACCGGGGAGGCGTACTTGACTCCGATGTACTTTCGCGAGAGCGATCGATGGCGGAGCTCCTTCATGGACTCGTCCACCACGACGCTCCCGTGGTGGATGATGATGGCCCGCTTGCAAATGCGCTCGATGTCGCCGACGTCGTGGCTCGTGATGAAGACCGTCGTCCCGTCGCGCTTCGCTATCTCCGCGAGGAGGGCGCGCACTTCGCGCTTGACCACGAGGTCCAGGCCGATGGTCGGCTCGTCGAGGAAGAGGACGCGCGGGTCGTGCAGGAGGCTGGCGGCTATCTCGCAGCGTATGCGCTCGCCCAGGGAGAGCTTGCGGACCGGCACGTCCATGTAGTCGCCGATGCCGAAGCGCTCGACCAGCTCCGCGCGGCGCCGTGCGAGGTCCTTGGGCTCGATCTCGTAGACGGCGCCCAGCAGGCGGAAGCTGTCCGAGGGCGGCAGGTGGAACCAGAGCTGGCTGCGCTGCCCGAACACGGCCCCGATGGAGCGGGCGAGCTCCGCGCGCCTCCTGGACGGGTCCAGCCCCAGGACCAAAGCCTTCCCCGAGCTCGGCCGCAGGATGCCGGTGAGCATCTTTATCGTCGTGGACTTGCCCGCCCCGTTGGGACCGAGGAACGCGACGACCTCGCCCTCCTCGACCTCGAAGCTGACGCCCCGCACGGCCTCGATGTCGCGGTAGCTCGGCCTGAACAGGGAGGACAGCGAGGAGGAGAGGCCCTCGGGCCTGACCTTGGTGCGGAAGCTCTTGCCTAGGTTGACGACGGATATGGCGGGCACGTCCGACCTCCGCGACGGCCGCGCCAGCGGCCGCATCGAGGATCGAGACTCCGCGGCGGATCGCCGCGTGTCGCGCGTCCGGGTTCGCGTAACGCGCTACCCCGGCCGGCCGGCGCCGCTCGGTACCGGCTCGCTGCTGACCGCCGGCACTCCAGACGCCCTCTCGAACGTTGACGAATGCTACTAGAGCCGCGGCGCGGCCGTCAAGCTCCCTGCTGCGGCTATCGCGTTCTCTTCCTCCGCCCCCGTGGCAGCTGGTAGTCGCTGGCGCCCGCGTCCCACTTCTTGAGGACGATGTAGGTGACGTAGCCTAGCGCGCAGATCCCCGCGAGGAAGGCCGGGTAGGAAAGCCAGGGCGAGACTCCCTTGGTCCAGCCGGAGAATTCCGACATGCCTCCCATGCCGGCGATCACGTTCATCGGCATGAACACCACCGAGATGACCGTGAGCTTCTTCATGAGCATGGACAGGTTGTTGTTGACGACGGACCCGCGGGCGTCCATGAGGCCGGTGAGGATGTTGGAGTAGATGTCGGCCTGCTTGGAGCATTGCGAGTTCTCGATGACGATGTCCTCGAGGATCTCGCGCTGCGCCGCGGTGAGCTTCAGCTTGGGAGCGGAGACGCGGATCTTCTCCAAGACCATCTGGTTGGAGCCGATGCCGTTGACGTAATAGACGAGGCTCTTCTCGAGCGTGAACATGTCCAGGAGGTACTTGTTGCCCATCGACGCGTTGATCCTCTTCTCGAGGGCCTCGGAGATCATGTTGATGACCTTGAGGTGGCCCAGGAAGTGGGCGATGGAACTGTAGAGCACCTTGAGGAGGGCGTCGCGCGGGTTGTTGACCTTGCGCACCATCTTGTCGGCGAAGAGCTCGAGGGGCTCGGGCGCCACGACGATCAGGCGCTTGGGCTCGAGGAACAGGCCGACCGACGCCACGGTGAAGAGGAGCTGGTCCTCCGAGGCGTAGTTGCGCGGCTGCTTGATTATCAGGGTCGCCTTCGGCCCGTCGAGCTCGACCCGCCCCAGCTCGTCGGGGTCCAGAGCGGAGGCCAGGTCGTGCGGGTCGATGCCGCGCTCGTTAACCAAATACAGCCTCTCTTCGTCCGTCGGAGCGACGTAGAGCAGGACTCCGTCCCCGTCCTCGCGCGGCACGAGCCTGCCCCCCTCGAACGCGTATCTCTCGAGCATCGCAGCCTCCAAAGGCTGATTCTATCCGAGAAGGGCCGGGAAGGCAAAAGGCATTATCCGTCCGTCAGGCCGCTGAGCTCCTCCCATAGGGCGCGGCGCTCCTCGGGCGGTATGATCGTCCATTTGACGCCGCGCACGGCGCCCTCGAGACCGCCGAGCTTCGAGCGGCAGACCTCGAAGCCGGCCGCCCTGAGCCGGAGGGCCGCCCCGACGGAGCCTGCGGCCAACAGGGCTTCCCCGTCGGCGATTCCGGCGGCCGCGAGCTCCGCGGCGACCACCGCGCCGATATTGGGCAGCTCGCGGAGCGCGGTCATGCCCGGCCCGCCCAGGCCGGCAGCCGCGCCATCAGGGCCTTCGCGGCGCCCAGGGCCGCGCCCTCGTCGAGGCCCTGCGTCCTCGCTATGAAGGATGCCATGCCCGCCGCCCTCTCAGCGTAGGACTGCATCGAGCCATCCTCCCTCGCGCAGTGGGCGCAGTAATCCTTCGACTCGTTCCCGAGGGGATAATCCTCGGTTACCCTCATCGGCATGCCGCAGGCTATGCAGGTCTTCGTCATTCGCTTCCCTCCTTCGAGATCAGGAACATGAAATGATCGAGGAGCTCCCCTCCGCGACGCGCCATGACCGAGGCGCCGGGAGCGAAGAGTTCCCTGTTGGCGAGGTAGTAGTGAAGCAGCCCCACCCAGGTGTTGAAGAGGAGGTGGAGGGGCATGGCCTTGAGCCTGCCCGCCCTCGTGTCCACCTCGACCGCGGGAGAGAGGTGGAAGCAGATCGCCGACTGCCAGCCCAGGAGGCTGTCGCGGGCCTCGGGGGGGAGGAGGGGCGCCTCGACCACGAGCCGCGCGTAGAGATCCTCGCGCTCGGCGATCGCGCGGAGCTGCGCCTCGAGGACGGCGCGCGTGCCGGCTCCCGAGGAGGCAAGCTCGTGGAGGCGCGCGGCTATCCCCCGGCCCAAGTCCTCGATGACCGCCGAAACGAGGGCGGCCTGCGTGCCGAAGCGCGCGAACACGCTCCCGTGCGAGACCGAGGCTTCCAGCGCCACCGCCGCCGTCGTCGTGGCGAGGATGCCGTCCCGGGCGAAGACGAGGGCGGCCGCCTCGATTATTCGACGACTGGTTTCGAGCTTCTGCCTCTCGCGGTTTCGCGTCCGCTTCTCCAAAATCGAATGTTCTTTCATTGAGTGCACAGTCAATATAAGAATTGCCCCTGAAACCGTCAAGGGGGTGAAATGGTTTCTAGGCGGGCGGGTGCGGCCAATCGCGCTATTGTGGCGCCACCCCGCCCATGATAGTTTGTTCGCGGAGGATCGGATTGATCGAAGCCTCGACCCTAAAGGATTATTCCCTGTTCGGCGGACTCCTCCCCGAGGAGATCGATATAATTCGAGTCCTCATGGGCCATGCCTGCTACGAGCCGGGGACGGCGATCATGCGCGAGGGCGAGCCCAACGACCAGATCTATTTCATCCTCGAGGGCAAGGTAGCGGTCGAGAAGGACGGCGTCTCCCTCGCCAGCCTCGCGGAGGGCGACACCTTCGGCGAGATGGAGTTCCTCGACGTGATGCCAGCCGTCGCCACGGTCCGCGCCCTGGCCCCATCTTCGGTCGCCACCATCAGCAACCGCGCCCTCCACGAGCTGTCCAAGGCGAGCATGCGGGCCTTCGCGATGATCGTGATGAACCTGGCCCGCGACCTCTCGCGCCGCCTAAGGCGCATGGATGAGCTGGCCTCTCGGCCGAAATCGAAGCTCTCGACCTGAGTACCCGGCTTGCCGCGCAGGAAGGTCATCGGATATATAATGGGCGACCATGCAAACCATCAAGACGAACGATATCGAGGTGGCCGTCGCGACCGCGGGCGCCGAGCTCCAGAGCATCCGGGGCCGCGATGGCGTCGAGTACCTCTGGCAGGGCGATCCCGCTTTCTGGCCGCGCCGCTCGCCCCTGCTCTTCCCGATAATCGGGGCCCTGCCCGGTGGCACCTTCTCATATGCCGGAAAGACCTACAAGCTCGGCAACCACGGCCTCGCGCGCGACCTGGAATTCGATCTGGCCGGCCAGTCCTCCGATTCCCTCCGCTACGAGCTCGGCGACGCTGGCGGCGAGGCGATCCTCGCCCTCTACCCCTTCCGCTTCAAGCTCGCCGTGACCTACAAGGTCTCGGGCGACAGGCTCGAGGTGGGCTACGAGGTGACGAACGCCGATTCCAAGAGAATGCCCTTCTCCATCGGCGCCCATCCCGCCTTCCGCGCCCCCATCGGGCTCGGCGAGAGCCGCGAGGACTTCGATCTGGTGTTCGAGAGGAAGGAGACCGTCGACCGGTATTTCCTCAATTCCGACAACCTGCTCACGGGCGAGTCCGAGAGCTTTCTCCGCGGCTCCGACGAAGTGCCCGTGTCGCCCGACCTCTTCCAGCGGGGCGCCATCGTCCTCAAGGACCACGTCTCGCGCAAGGTGACCTTGCGTAGCCGCGTCTCGGGCCGCTTCGTGGAAGTCGGCTTCCCCGACTTCCCCCAGCTCGGCATCTGGTCGCCTAAGGGCGATTGCCCCTTCGTATGCATCGAGCCCTGGTTCGGGGTGATGCCCCTGGCCGGATCGACCCAGGACCTCGAGCGCAAGGAAGGGGTCAGGAACCTCGGCCCGGGCGCGGTCTTCCGCGCGGCGTACTCGGTCAGGGTGGGCTGAGGAGATGGCCAGGAAGAGCCTCCTCGCCAGCGCCGAGCGCAAGCGCGTCTACGACAGGCGCGAGGCCAACCGCATCTCGCTGTGGATCGTCATCGTCGTCGCCATCGCCTTCGCGGCCTATATGGCGGTGGAGCTCTCGATCGATCCCGTCTCGGTCGACGGGACGAGCCTGAACGCCCGCGCCCTGTTCGGCTTCAGCGTCAGGCTATCCGACATACGGGACGCCAGGCTCGAGAAATCGCCCATCGCCCTCGGCCTGCGAATATTCGGCAACGACGCCTTCGGCCTGTTCCGCGAGGGGGACTTCCAGGTAGACGGCCTGGGCAAGGCCCGCGTCTTCCTCAAGAAGCCCAACGTCTCCTACGTGACGGTCAGCACCGCCGAGAAAGAGTATGCGTTCAGCCTCGGATCCCTCGAGAAGGACCAGCTGTTGTACGACCGGATCAAGGCCGGGATGAGGTAAAGGCTTCCGGTTGGGGGCACTCGTTCGGGAACTCGACGGTTACCTTTGTGCCCCCCTCCCCCCCGATCGAGTACTCCCCGCCCAGCTGGGAGGTCAGGCTCGCGAGCAGCGATAGGCCCAGGGATCGCAGGGACCCGATGTCGAAGCCATCCGGGAGGCCCACGCCGTCGTCCTCCACGGCGAGGGCTACCCTCGCGGGGCCGGCTCTGAGCCGCACGCTCACCGTCCCTCCCCTGCCCTCGGGGAAGGCGTGCTTCAGGCAGTTGGTGACCAGCTCGTTGACGATGAGGCTACAGGTGATCGCCGCGTCTATCGGGACGAAGACCCGATCGCAGTCCAGGGCGCTCCGGATCTCGGGCCTTCCGGCGGCGCTGAACAGTTCTCGCAGTAACCTCCCGAGGTAGTCCGCGAAGTCGATGGCCGTGAAATCCTTGTTCTGGTAAAGCATCTCATGGACGAGGGCCATGGCCCTGATCCGGCTCTGGCTGGTCTCGAGGGCTTCCCTGATGCCTTTCCCTTGGTCGCCGAAGCCCTGGAGGTTGAGCAGGCTGGACACGATCTGAAGGTTGTTCTTGACGCGGTGGTGGATCTCGCTCAGGAGCACTTCTTTCTCGGCCAGGGCGGCGTTCAGCCGGGCGTTGGCCGCCGAGAGCTGCTCGGCCCGCGACGAGAGCTGCCCGTAGAGGGCTCGGTAGGGCGAGAGCAGGGTGAAGGTCACGTTCGCGTTATAACAGAGCACCAGCCCCACGAAGCGTAAGAAGGAGAAGGCGAATACCGGGATTGGTCCCGAGTCCACCGTCAGGATCAGGCCGACGCAGGCTATGCAGGAGAAGAGGAGGGAGACGAGGGTGCGGACCGCGAAAAACTCGGGCTGTCCAGCCCAGCCGCGGCGAAGCTCCCAGACCAAATAGGCGTAGAAGGCGCCTAGGGAGACGCAGTTGATTCCCAGGTAGGTGCCGCGGTAGCGAGTCTCGAGGAGGAGCTCGACGCCGGGCAAGAAGAAATGGAAAGAGAGCAGGATGGCCGCCACGGAGGAGCAGATGGCTACTACCGGGACCAGGCGCACCTGCGGCCGCTCGCGGTTGATTACCAGCAAGAAGGCCACGGCCTGATACCATTGCGTGCAGACCCACAGGAATAAGCCCGTCGACGCCAACCGAAAATCGGGCCCGCCCGAACTGACGGTGAGGTAGGAGTAGGCGACTTCGAAAGCGAAGGTGAAGAGGAAACCGACGCCGAAATAGATAGTGGATGAGCCCGGCGAATAGTCCCTGATGCTGAACGCGAACATGAAGACCGCTACGTAAATGACGCCGCAGGCCAGCTCGATGACCCAAATATAGAAGCCGAACCGCAGCATCGCGACGATGGCGCAGAAGGCGAGGAAGCTCAGGAGGAAGATAGCGGTGAGCCGGTTCTCCCGTCTCCTCTGCCCTAGGTCGAGGCCATCCGCGCTGGGAGCAGGCTCCAATTGTTGCATACCGATCCTCATACCATAGTCATATACCGCCAGGGCGGAAGTCAATGCGGCGCGTTTTTTTAGTCTGGCCCCCCAAATTCAGTCGTTGAGAAACCGTTTTTCCTGTTTTCTATAAACCGCAGTCTTGACGCCTTTTTATCACTGGAGTAGCCTGGCTCCGGGTTTTACCCAATCCCCCATCGATGAGTCTAGAGGTATCCCATGACAGAGATAAAAGTTATCGGCCAGGGACTTCCGGGCATGCCCTGGGAAGAGAAGCCGCAGGGCTGTGGCTCGGTAGTCTGGAGGCACCGCGCAAACCCGATCATCGGGCGGAATCCCAGCCCGAACTGCGCGCGGGTCTTCAACTCGGGCGTTGTGCCGTGGAAGGGCGGTTACGCAGGGGTCTTTCGCGCCGATCATAGGGACGGGACGGCCCGGCTCCACGCGGGCTTCAGCGCGGACGGCCTGAAGTGGGACATCCGGGACGAGGCGATCCTCTGGAAGGACGAGTCGGGCGCGGATTACCAGCCGCGCTACGCCTACGACCCGCGCGTCGTCCTGCTGGAGGGGAGGTTCTACGTCGTCTGGTGCTGCGATTTCTCCGGGGCCTCGCTCGGCTTGGGCGTCACCGAGGACTTCGAGGCCTTCGTCCGGCTCGAGAATCCCAGCTACCCGTACAATCGCAACGGCGTCCTCTTCCCGCGCAGGGTCGGGGGGAAGTACCTGATGCTGCATAGGCCGAGCGATCCGGCCCATACGCCCTTCGGGGACATCTTCCTGAGCGAAAGCCCCGACCTCGTGCACTGGGGCAGGCACCGCAAGGTGATGAGCCGCGGCGGCTCGGGCTGGTGGCAGGGGACCAAGATAGGCGCGGGCGCCGTCCCCATCGAGACCAGCGAAGGCTGGTTATTGTTCTATCACGGCGTCTCGGGGACCTGCAACGGCTACGTCTACAGCTTCGGGGCGGCCATCCTCGACCTCGAGCGGCCGTCCAAGGTCCTGTACCGGACGCGGGACTGCCTCCTGGCGCCCGAGGAGGCCTACGAGACCACGGGCTTCGTGCCCAACGTGGCCTTCCCTTGCGCGACCCTCTGCGACGCGCCCAGCGGCCGCATCGCCATCTATTACGGGGCGGCCGACACCTTCGTGGCCCTGGCCTACGCCAAGGCCGACGAGCTCGTCGCCTACGTCAAGGCGAACTCCGAGCTCCTCCCGGGGGACGCCGAGGATTTCCGGCAATGAGGGGGGAGGTGCGATACTCGCCCGACGACCTGCGGAAATTCCGCGAGCTCGCCGGGAGGATGCGATCCGAGCTGGAGTCGGATATCCTGCCGTTCTGGCTCCCCTACGTCGATCGCGAGGGCGGCGGCTTCTACGGCCTGGTTCGCAACGACGGGAGCTTCGACGCCTCCGCGCCCAAGGGCCTGGTGATGCATTCGCGCTTCCTGTGGGCCTATTCCGCGGCGTATATGCGCTATGCGAAGCCGGAATACCTGGAGGCCGCGAAAGCCGCCTACGAGTACCTGCGCGGCGCCCAGCGCGACGGCGAATCGGGCGGCTTCTGGTGGGTCGTCGAGGGCGGCAGGCCGCGGATCGACGCCAAGCTCGTCTACGGGCAGGCCTTCGCCGTCTACGCCCTCTCCGAATACTACCTCGCCACGGGCGAAGGGCCCGCCCTGGCGCTGGCGCTCGAGACCTATGCCCTCCTCGAGCGCGTCGCCCGCGACAGGGAGGCCGGCGGATACTACGAGGCCTGCGACCGGGCCTGGACGAAGCGCATCGACTTCGCGCTGAGCGAGGCGGACATCGTCTGCGAGAAATCGATGAACACGAACCTCCACGTCCTCGAGGCCCTCTCCAACCTGTATCGCGCATCGCGCCGAGGGGACGTGCGCGAATCCCTCGCCTCCCTGCTGGAGGCCTACGCGGGCAAGGTCTTCGCCGGCAAGCCGAATTTAAGCCTCTACTTCGACCGCGGCTGGGAGCCGAAGACCGACCACGTATCCTGGGGCCACGACATCGAGTCCTGCTGGCTCATGACCGAGGCCGCGGAGCTGGCCTATGGGAGCCGCGCCGCGCCGGCCTTCGTGGCCGAGGCCATCAAGGCCGCCCGCGAGGGCACCTTGGCGGTCCTCGCGGCGAACGGCGGCTCCCTGCCGCACGAGCTCGCGAACGGCCGCCTGGATTCCCGGCGCGACTGGTGGGTGCAGGCGGAAGGCCTCGTGGGCAACGTGGACGCCTGGCAGGAGAGCGGCGACGGCCGCTACCTCGACGCGGCGATAGGGCTGTGGGATTATATCGAGGAGTTCGTCGTGGACCGGGAGAACGGCGAGTGGTTCTGGGGCGTATCCGCCGAGGGAAAGCCCGATCTGGATAGGCCGAAGGGCGGCATGTGGAAGACCTGCTATCATAACGGCAGGGCCTGCCTCGAGGTAATGTCGCGCGCCGAGCGGTCGCGCAATGCGAAGGAAGGCACTATGGACGACGCCACGGGACGAAAGAAGGCTCTCAAGAGGGATTACGAGGCGCTCGTCAAGAGGCCCAACAGGAAGGCGCTTCCCGGGAACGGAATACTGTGGCGCTACCGCCATCCCGTCCTGACGGCCGCCCACGTGCCCCTCGAGTGGCGCTACGATTTCGATCCGGTCACGAACCCCTTCTTCATGGAGAGGCTCGGCGTCAACGCGGTGTTCAACGCCGGCGCGATAAAGCTGCACGGAAGGTACTTCGTGATGGCCAGGGTCGAGGGCTCCGACCGCAAGAGCTTCTTCGCCCTCGCCGAGAGCCCGAACGGCGTCGACAACTTCCGCTTCGTCGGCGAGCCCCTCCTCCTAGGGGAGGTCGAGACGCCGGAGACGAACGTCTACGACATGCGCCTCACTCGGCACGAGGACGGCTGGATCTACGGCATATTCTGCGCGGAGCGCAAGGATCCCGCCGCCCCGGCGGGCGACACTTCCATGGCTACCGCGGCCGCCGGCATCGCGCGCACGAAGGACCTGATCGCCTGGGAGCGTCTGCCCAACCTCGAGACGGCCTCGGCCCAGCAGAGAAACGTGGCCCTGCACCCCGAGTTCGTGAAGGGCAAGTACCTGCTGTACACGAGGCCTCAGGACGGCTTCATCGAGACCGGCACCGGCGGCGGCATCTGCGCGGGCCTGAGCGACACCATGACCAGGGCGCGGATAACGGACGAGCGCCTGCTCGACCCGAAGCTCTATCACACTATCAAGGAAGTCAAGAACGGCGCCGGCGCGCCGCCGATCAAGACCCCCGAGGGCTGGCTCCACATAGCCCACGGCGTCCGCAACACGGCCGCCGGCCTCCGCTACGTCGTCTACGCCTTCCTCGCCTCGCTGGACGATCCGACTAGGATCATAGCGAGCCCCGGCGGCTACCTCCTCGCCCCCGAGGGCGAGGAGCGCGTGGGGGACGTGTCGAACGTCGCGTTCACGAACGGCGCGATAGCCGATCCCGATGGGCGCCTCCTCGTCTACTACGCCTCCAGCGACACGCGCCTGCACGTCGCCGAGACGACGATCGACCGCATGCTCGACTACGTCCGGAACACGCCTCCCGACGGCCTGCGCTCGCGCGCGAGCGTCGAGGCGCGGCTCGCCCTGATCCGCAAGAACGCGCGGGGCTGACGGGCATGGATCGCGTGCCGGAGAAGCTCCCCAAGGGCAAGCTCGTCCTCTTCGCCCTGGGCCAGTTCGGCTGGTCCCTCGCCTCCTTCGGCGTGTCGAACCTGCTCAACTACTTCTACCTGCCGCCCGAGAAGGCGGACGCCACGCGCATCTTCCCCGCCTTCATCTTCCAGGG
>JANXYQ010000060.1 GCA_025355995.1 Spirochaetaceae bacterium
ACGTGCTCAGGCTCCTCCTCGAGCTCAACGCCGCCTTCGGCGTGATCGCCAACCTCGCCGACGACCTGCGCAACCTGCAGCGCACGGAGATAGGCGAGGTGCGCGAGTCCTTCGCGCAGGGACAGGTGGGCTCGTCCACGATGCCGCAGAAGCGCAACCCCTGGAACAGCGAGCACGTGAAGAGCCTGTGGAAGGCCTTCTCGCCCCGCGTGGCCACCTTCTTCATGGACCAGATCTCCGAGCACCAGAGGGACCTAACCAACTCCGCGAGCGAGCGTTTCATCCCCGAGTACCTCGCCGGCCTATCCGCGGCCGCCAACAGGATGCTTTCGGTCCTCGCCGGGCTCGGCGTGGACAGGGATCGGATGGCCTCCAACCTCGGCATGACCGGTGGGGCCGTGCTCGCGGAGCCGGCCTACATCCTCCTGGCCGAGTCCGGCGAGGCCGACGCCCACGAGAGGATGCGCCGCATAACGCTGCTCTGCGAGAGCGACGGGCTTTCGCTGCGCGAAGCCCTCGAAAGGGAGGGCGCCCTCGCTCCCCTGACCGCGAGGCTCGAGGCCCTGGGCATCGAGGGCGCAGCTTCCTTTTTCGACGAGCCCCAGCGCTACCGGGGGAAGGCCGCCGAGCGCGCTCGCTCGATCGGCGAGAAATACCGCGGCCTCATGCAAACCTTCCTCGCGGGGACGGCGAGCGCGTACTCGAGCTGATACGGGGTCCGACCGGCTTTTCGCCGCCGCCGGCCAATGCCGGTGAAAGCCGGCAGCCGGCGGACGCAGCAACAGCGGCCGCAAACGGACGGCCGCCCGGCGACGGCGCCCCTCGAGGCGCGGAAGGCCCACATGTTCGAAGAGACCTATTCCTACGACGACGTCCTCCTGGTCCCGGGCTACTCGGAGATCCTCCCGAGGGACGCCGACGTCTCCACCGTGATCGCGGGGGATATTTCGCTCAACGTGCCCCTGCTTTCCTCGGCGATGGACACCGTGACGGAGGAGCGAATGGCGGTGGCCATCGCGCTGCAGGGGGGGGCGGGGGTCATCCACCGCAACCTCTCGCCGACGGTCCAGGCCGAGCAGGTAGCGGCCGTCAAGCGCTACCTCAACTGGATCATCGAGAACCCGGTCACCGTCGAGGCCGACAGGACGCTCCGAGACGTGAGGTCGATCATGGAGACCCAGCGCGTGACGGGCCTTCCCGTGGTCGACTCCGCGGGCAAGCTGATGGGCATCATCACCGCCCGGGACCTCCGTTTCAGGCGCGATGACCTCGCCCTCGTGAGCGACGCGATGACATCCCGCGTCGTCGTGGAGAGGCCGGACGCGACTCCCGCGAGCGCCCGGGCGAAGTTCGACGAGCACCGGATCGAGAAGCTCCCGGTGGTGGACGAAGGCGGGAAGCTCCAGGGCCTCATCACGGTGAAGGACATGGAGAAGCACGAGCGCTTCCCCAGGGCCGCGACCGACAAGGCGGGCCGCCTCATCGTCGGGGCCGCGGTCTCTCCCCAGGACTACGAGCTTCGCCTGCCCCTGCTCAAGGCGGCGAGGGTGGATTTCGTCGTGCTCGATACGGCCCACGGGGATTCCCGCAACGTGATGGAAGCCGTCCGCGGCATCAAGCGCTCCTTCCCCGGCATCCCGGTGATAGGCGGCAACGTCGCCACCGCCGAGGGCACCAAGCGGCTCGTCGAGGCGGGCGCCGACGCCGTCAAGGTCGGGGTCGGGCCCGGATCGATCTGCACGACGCGCATCGTGGCGGGCGTCGGCGTCCCCCAGTTCTCGGCAGTCCTTCGCTGCGCCGACGAGGCGCAGAAATCCGGGATTCCGGTGATCGCCGACGGCGGCATCAAGTATTCCGGCGATATCGTCAAGGCCATAGCGGCGGGGGCGGCGGCCGTGATGGTGGGCAACCTTCTCGCCGGCCTAAAAGAGGCTCCCGGGCGCGAGGTCCTCTACGAGGGCCGGATCTACAAAGAGTATCGAGGCATGGGCTCCATGGGCGCCCTCAAGGACGGCGCGGGCGACCGCTACGGCATAGCGAAGGACGAGACTCCCGTGCCCGAGGGCATAGAGGGACGCGTGCCCTACAAGGGCGAGCTCAAGTCCTTCCTCCACCAGCTGGTGGCCGGGCTGCGCAAGGGCATGGGCTACTGCGGCTGCTCGGACCTCGCCGAGCTGAGGCGCTATCGGCGCTTCGTGCGGATCACCCAGGCCGGGCTGAGGGAGAGCCATGCGCACGACATCGCGATCACCCAGGAAGCCCCAAATTATTCTAGGCCTTGAATGATTCGGGACCCGGCCTTTATGTATAATCGAAGCGACCGATAGGGGGGCACATGAATATCGTGGTTATGGGCGCTCAATGGGGAGACGAGGGCAAGGGCAAGATAGTCGATTACCTGGCCGGCGACGCCCGGCTCATCGTCCGCTTCTCCGGCGGGGCCAACGCCGGCCATACCATCGTGCTAGGCGGCGAGCAGTACGCCCTCCATCTCGTTCCCTCGGGGATCCTCTACCCCGACAAGACGGTGATCCTGGGGACGGGCATGGTCATCGACCCCGAGGCCCTGTTCGCCGAGCTCTCCGGCCTCGAGGCGAAGGGCGTCGACTGGCACGGCCGGGTCCTCATCTCGGATCGGGCGCACATCGTGCTCCCGAGCTACAGGCAGAGGGACAAGGAGATGGACAGCGCGAGGCGCAAGCCCATAGGGACCACCGGCCGGGGCATCGGCGTGACCTACGCGATGAAGGCCTCGCGCGACGGCGTCCGCCTCGCGGACCTCGCCGATCCCTCCCGCCTCGAGAACCTGGACGAGGGCGACCGCTCCTGGATCAAGCCCTGGGCCGAGCGGCTCGCCCCCATGTCCGTCGACCTTGTGCCCTACCTCAGGGCGCACCGCAACGCGTACGTCCTCTTCGAGGGCGCTCAGGGAGCCCTGCTCGACATCGATACGGGCACCTATCCCTACGTCTCGAGCGGCATGTCCTGCGCCGCCGGGGCCGCCGCGCAGGGCGGGGTGGGGCCCCGCGCCCTTGATAGGATACTCGGCGTCTTCAAGGCCTATACGACGAGGGTCGGCAACGGTCCCTTCCCCACGGAATTCGACCCCGCCTCCCAGAGCGCCCTCGACGCCTATATCCGCGAGACCGGCAGGGAGTACGGAGTGACGACGGGCAGGCCGAGGCGCTGCGGCTACCTCGACCTGGTGGCTCTTCGCTACGCGGCTACCGCCAATTCCATCGACCGGCTGGTGCTCACCCACCTCGATGTCTACGACGAGCTCGACGAGTTCGAGGCCTGCGTCGCCTATCGCGTCAGGGGGCGCATCGTCGAGGATTTCCCCACCGCGATCGCCGACCTCGAGGCGGCCGAGCCGGTCCTTCGGAAATTCCGCGGGTGGAAGCGCTCGATCGGCGCAGTGCGAGCCTACGAGGAGCTCCCGCGCGAGGCCAGGGACTACGTCTCCTTCATCGAGGAGTACGCCGAGACTCCGGTATCCATCGTCTCCGTCGGCTCGGACCGCAACGCGACGATAGTAAGGGAGAGTCCGTGGATAAGATTCTGATACTCGACTTCGGAAGCCAATATACCCAGCTCATCGGCAGGCGCGTCCGCGAGCTCGGGGTCTACGCGGAGATAGTTCCCGGAGACTCGGCCCTCGCCGGGAGCCCCCTCGGCTCGAGGGCGCTCGAGGGCGCCAAGGGGATAATCCTCTCGGGCTCGCCCCGCAGCGCCTACGAGAGCGAAGCGCCGGCACCTCACCCTACGGCCTACGCCTCGGGGCTGCCGCTCCTCGGGATCTGCTACGGCATCCAACGGATGACCCTGGACTTCGGGGGCAAGGTGGCTCGCCTCGGCGAGCGCGAGTACGGCCGCAAGCAGGTCCGCATCCATCCGCGCGCGGGCGAGCCTGCCGGTTCGCGAGACCCCCTTCTCGCCGGCCTTCCGGAGGAATTCTCGAGCTGGATGAGCCATGGCGACTCGATATCGGAGCCCTCCCCGGGCTTCGAGGTGCTCGCCTCCTCCGAGGGCGGGATCCCGGCCGCGCTATGCGACCGCACGAGGAGAGCCTGGGGCTTGCAGTTCCATCCCGAGGTGAGCCATTGCGAGGGCGGCATGCGCATCCTCGAGAACTTCGTCGTCGGCATCTGCGGCGCCGCGAGGGAATGGAGCATGGAAGCCTACCTCGACGAAGTCTCGTCCAGCGTCCGCGCCAAGGTGGGCTCGGGCGATGCCCTCCTCCTCATCTCGGGCGGCGTCGACTCCACGGTCGCGGGAGCCCTCCTACTCAAGATACTCCCTCGCGGGAAGGTGCATCTCCTCTATATCGACACGGGCCTCATGCGCAAGGCCGAGAGCGAAGAAGTCATGCGTAACCTCCGGGCCCTGGGCGCCAAAAACCTTCATATGGTCGACGCCGAGGCGGAATTCCTCGCGGCCCTCGCCGGCCTCGAGGAGCCCGAGGCCAAGCGCAAGGCGATAGGCGATGCCTTCATCCGGATCCAGGAGCGCGAAGTGGCTCGCCTCGGGATACCCGAGGCCTTCCTCGCCCAGGGCACCCTCTATACCGACCTCATCGAGTCGGGCAAGGGCGTCGGGGCCAAGGCCCAGGTCATCAAGAGCCACCATAACGTGCGAAGCCCCCTGGTCGAGGCGAAGCGGGGGGCCGGTCGCGTGATCGAGCCCCTCGACAGGCTCTACAAGGACGAGGTGCGCGTCCTCGGGCGCCTGCTCGGCGTTTCCGAGGCCGTCGTGCGGCGCCATCCCTTCCCCGGCCCCGGCCTCGGAGTGCGTATCCTCGGGGAGGTGACGCGGGAGAAGTGCGAACTCCTCCGCGAGGCCGACGCGATCTACATCGCCGAGCTCAAGGCCCGCGGCCTATACGACAGGATATGGCAGGCCTTCTCCGTGCTGCTCCCGGTGCGCTCCGTGGGCGTGGCCGGCGACGAGAGGAAGTACGGCTCCGTCCTGGCCCTCCGCGCGGTCGTCTCCGAGGACGGGATGACGGCGGACGTCTATCCCTTCGAGACGAAGGACCTCCTCGAGATATCGAGCGCCATTACGAACAGGGTGCCGGGCATCGGCAGGGTCGTGTACGATATCTCGTCGAAACCGCCCGCTACGATAGAATGGGAATGATCCAGCGGGGGCTAGCGCTCCACGATTATGCGGCCCGCCGCCTTGTCGAGGCGGAACTTGCAGGCATGAAGCTTCTCCTCGACCACGATGTTGACCCTGCAGATCTCGATGACCACTCCGGGGAATATATCCCCGCGGGCGTCGACTATTGCGCCGTCGTCCGCGTCGAGCTTCCCCAGTAGGTCCAGGATCAGGGCGCGGAGGTCGGCCGCGATCTTCGAGAGCTCGGCGAGCGCCTTGTCCACGCCGGGGCCCGGATGGGCCACGGAGGCTAGGTCGGCTTGGCGGGCGCGAGCCGAGAGCAGCCTCATCCTCTCGTTCGCCTGGTCGAGCTTCTGCTGCACGGTGAAATCGGTCCCGACGTGGATGCTCGTGGATTGGAAGGCCTGGTTCCCGAGCCGCCCGCAGCGGACCCCGTGGGTCGCGTAGGCTTCGCCGCCCATTATCACACCCTTATCGCCCAGGTCGAGGTTGCCGAGGGTGTAGATCCTGCAGTTCACTACCGCCGAGGCGATCCTCACGTCGCCCCGGGCCGCCACCCGGCAGTTCTGGATGTACTTGGCCTTGAGCTCGCCCCCGACCCGCACCTGCCCGCGGCGCCTCCCGATGATTCCCTGCGCGCAGCTCAGGTCCTTCTTCGCGTTGACGTCGAAGGCGTCCATCGTCGACTTGCAGACTATGGAACCGCCCGACCAGACCTTGAAGCCGTCGTGAACCGCTCCCTCTATTACGACGTCGCCGGGGAATACGATGTGGCCCGTGTGGAAGTCCACCTCGCCTTTAATGAGGAGAACCTCGTCGATATCTGCGCGGCCCGCCTCGATCGTCAGCCTGCCGTCCACCGTCGACACGAGGGCGTCCTCGCGGCGCTCCACGTTGCGCCCGGCCGCGCAGGTCTCGGGCGCTTCCCTGGCGAAGGGCGCCTCCTTGCCGCGCACGTCCTTGCCAGCTACGCCTGGCTGCTTCGGCAGTATCCTCGCGATCGTCATGCCGGCATTCACGATGAACAGGGAGGCGATCTCGCGGAAGTCGACGTGCTGGACGTCGTCGGAGACGTGGGGCCCCGAGCGCCTGAACCTCGGCTCGAGCGAGGCGTGCTCGGGCACCTCGGAAACGGGCAGGGCGCCCTTCGCCACGACCACCTCGTGGAGGACGCGGCGGTCCAGGTTGCAGCTCATGACGGCCTGGGCGAGGTCCTCCTCGAGAATCCCGGAAACCACTCCGATCCGCCGCAGCAGCTCGTAGACGTAGGCCGGATCAATGGGAAGGCCGTCGCCCCGGGGGGGGAAGAAGGTGGCCGTGGCGGTCATGGAATCCGGGGATACGGCGACCTCGACGGCGCCGTCGATCAGGCCCGCCTGGCTATGGTAGGAGACTGAGTCGCCGACGTCCGTGGCGCCGCCTGACGCGGGCGCGGCGGCGGCAGGGATCGGCTCTTCCTCTCCCTGGGCGGCGCCCTCGGGAACGGGGTTTTCTGAATTCTCGTCCATATCTACTTAATGTATCGGCGAGTCGGTCCCGGCTCTTGCTCTTTTCCCGGCATTATGCAATTATCGAAAGAAGCCCGTATTTTTATTCATTCCCGGAGAAACCATGAAGGAACGCTTCGAGCGTTTAAAAACTGTGCGCAGCCTCATCAAGGCGCATAGGATCGATTCCCAGGAAACCCTGCTCCAGCTCCTCCAAGAGGCTGGATACAGCGTCACCCAAGCCACCCTCTCCCGCGACCTCAAGTACCTCAAGGTAGGGAAGGTCTCGGACGGCCACTCGGGCTACTACTACACCGTCCCCTCGGACGAGGAGCGGCGCGAGTCCGAGCGGCACTATATCCAGGATTTCCTCCGCGGCTACGTCTCGATCGACTGGAACACCAGCCTCGCCGTCGTGCGCACCTTCTCGGGGCATTCGGACACCGTCGCCCTCGCCATCGACAACATGGGGCTCGAGGAAGTGCTCGGAACGATCTCGGGGCGGGACAACATGGTCTTCATCGCCCTCCGCGAGGGCTCGACGGGCGAGGACCTGGTCGTCGCGATGAAGAAGAAAATTCCCGAGCTCGAGCTGGACTAGGGAGGAGCTAGGCCTTCTTTGGCATCGCGCGGTAGAGCCGATGCTCCTCGGCGACGTGCGCGACGAGCTCCCCGACCTTCCAGCCGAGATTGGTCTCCGTGGTCGTCGCGAAGGCGGCGTCGCCCGCTGAGGGGAGGGCGGCCTTGAGGGCGCGCATCGCAGCGAGCGCCTCCTCCGGCTTGAATCCATGAAGCACGATAACCTTCTGGTCGCTCATGCAGACAGTGTAAAGCCGCAGGGCGCCGGAGGCAAGCACGCTCGCGATGGTAATCGCGCTCGCGATGGTAATCGCGCTCGCGATTGACCCGAGGGGAGCGGCTCGCATAGACTATCCGTGGCTCGCGCCGGAGGTACAGTGAACGCTCTCCTTCAATTAGCCGATTTCGTCCTTCACGTCGACAGGTACTTGACCCCATTGCTCCAGCAGTACGGCGGCGTGACCTACGCCCTCATGTTCCTCCTCATCTTCTGCGAGACCGGCCTCGTCGTGACGCCATTCCTCCCCGGCGATTCCGTAATTTTCGCCCTCGGCGCCCTCGCGGCGGCGGGGGGACTCGATATCGGGATCCTGGCCCTCGTGCTCATGTCAGCCGCGGTCCTCGGCAACGTCGTCAACTACGCCATCGGCTTCAAGCTGGGACCGGCGGTCTTCAAGTCCGAGAGCTCGCGCTTCTTCAAACGGGAGTATCTCGACAAGACCCACGCCTTCTACGAGAAATACGGCGCCTTGACGGTGATCCTCGGCCGGTTCATGCCCATCATCCGCACTTTCGTCCCCTTCGTGGCCGGGATCGGAAGGATGCGCTACGCGCGCTTCGCCCTGTTCAACCTGATCGGCTCGGTATGCTGGGTGGCCGTCTTCCTGTCGGGCGGATTCTTCTTCGGCACCCTGCCCTTCGTCCAGAAGAACTTCAGCCTCGTCGCGCTCGGCATCGCCGTCATCTCCTTCGTCCCTCCCGTCGTCGCCGCGATAAAAGTGAGGCTCCGCTCGAAGGAGCGAATCAAGGGCTAGGGAACATATTCGGGGAGTATATCGAGTGTTCCATATATTCGACCGCTTTCCAATGCGTTGTGCGACATCGGCTTCCTCGCCAGCATCTTGCCGATCCCGCGGTCAATGAGTATTTTATTATCATATGGATTACGATAGGTACACCCTCAAGGCCCAAGAAGCCATACAAGACGCCTCAGCCGAGGCCCGGAAGCGCGATCACTCCCAAGTGGACCTCGAGCATCTGCTTTTCGCCCTGCTCGGGCAGGAAGAGGGCGTGGTGCCTGCGCTAGTGGAGCGGATCGGCCTCGATAGGGGAGCCCTCGAGGCCGAGGTCGAGGCGGCCCTGGCGAAGAAGCCCAAGGTCTTCGGCGAAGGCTCCCAGCTCTACCTGTCGCCCTACGCGTCCACTGCGATAGCGAAGGCCGAGGCCGAGGCGGCGGCCCTCAAGGACGAGTACGTCGCCGCCGAGCACATCTTCCTCGGAATCGTCACCGGCGAGGGACCGCTGGCCGAGGGCCTGCGGGCGAGGGGCGCCACCAAGGACGCGATCCTCTCCGCGCTCAAGTCGGTGAGGGGCAACCGGCGGGTGACGGACCAGGCCGCCGAGGAGAAATATCGCGTGCTCGAGCGATACTGCCGCGACCTGACCGCCCTCGCGCGCGCGGAGAAGCTCGATCCCGTGATTGGCCGCGACGAGGAGATACGCCGCGTCATGCAGGTCCTGTCCCGCCGCACCAAGAACAATCCCGTCCTCATCGGCGAGCCGGGCGTCGGCAAGACCGCCGTGGTGGAGGGCCTGGCTCGCCGCATCGTGGCCGGCGACGTGCCCGACTCGCTCAAGAACAAGAAGCTGCTCGCCCTCGACCTCGGGGCGCTCGTCGCCGGATCCAAGTTCCGGGGCGAGTTCGAGGAGAGGCTCAAGGCCGTCGTCGAGGAAGTGATCAAGTCCGAGGGCAGGGTCATCCTCTTCATCGACGAGCTCCACACCCTGGTCGGAGCGGGCGCCGCCGAGGGCGGGATGGACGCCTCCAACCTCCTCAAGCCCGCCCTTGCCCGAGGGGAGCTGCGCTGCATCGGCGCCACCACCCTCGACGAGTACCGCAAGCACATCGAGAAGGATGCGGCCCTCGAGCGCCGCTTCCAGCCCGTGCTCTGCCCCGAGCCCTCGGTGGAGGCCACCATCGCCATCCTGCGCGGGCTCAAGGAGCGCTACGAGGTCCATCACGGCGTCCGCATCAAGGACGAGGCCCTCATCGCGGCGGCCACGCTCTCGGACCGCTACATCACGAGCCGCTTCCTCCCCGACAAGGCCATAGACCTCGTCGACGAAGCGGCGAGCCGCATCAAGATGGAGATCGAGAGCCAGCCCACGGAGCTCGACCAGATCGAGCGCCGCCTCCTACAGCTCACGATCGAGCGGCAGGCCCTCTCCAAGGAAACCGATCCCGCCTCCGTCGAGCGGCACGGCAAGCTCGAGAAGGAGATCGCCGACCTCACGGGCAGGCGCAACGCGATGAGGCTGCGCTGGCAGGGCGAGAAGGAGAAGATCGACCGGCTGCGCAAGCTGAAGGCCTCGATTGAGGATCTCAAGATCGAGGGCGAGAAGCGCGAGCGAGAGGGCGACCTGGCCAAGGCCGCGGAGATAAAGTACGGGAAGCTCCTCGAGGCACAGAAGAAACTCGACGAGCTCGGCGCCGAGCTCGCCGCCGAGAGCCCCGAGGGCAGGCTCCTGCGAGAGGAGGTTTCCGAGGAGGACATCGCCCGCGTGGTCTCCACCTGGACCGGCATACCCGTATCGAAGATGCTCTCTTCCGAGGCGCAGAAATTCATCAAGCTCGAGGCTCAGCTCGAGAAGCGCGTCGTCGGGCAGGAGCCGGCCGTCAAGGCGGTGGCCGACGCCATCAGGCGCAATCGGGCCGGCCTCTCCGACCCCAACAGGCCGCTCGGCTCCTTCCTGTTCGTGGGCCCCACCGGGGTCGGCAAGACGGAGCTCGCCAAGGCCCTCGCAGAATTCCTCTTCGACGACGAGAAGGCCCTCACGCGGATAGACATGAGCGAGTACATGGAGAAGCACTCGGTCAGCCGCCTCATCGGAGCCCCTCCCGGCTACGTCGGCTACGACGAGGGCGGCCAGCTCACCGAGGCCGTCCGGCGCAGGCCCTATTCGGTGGTCCTCTTCGACGAGATCGAGAAGGCCCATCCCGACGTCTTCAACGTCCTGTTGCAGCTCCTGGACGACGGGAGGCTCACGGACGGCCAGGGAAGGGTCGTCGACTTCAAGAACGCCATCGTGATCATGACGAGCAACCTCGGCTCCGAGCTGATCCTGGAGGCCAAGGACATGGCCCAGGTGCGCGCGGGCATAGACGGCCTCCTGCGCTCGAACTTCAAGCCCGAGTTCATCAATCGCATAGACGAGACGGTGGTTTTCGAGCGCCTGGGCAAGGATCGCATCCTCGCGATAGTCGACATACAGCTCGGCCTGCTCGCGAGGCGCCTAGCGGACCGCAAGATAGTCCTCGACGTCGGCAAGGATGCCAAGGCTTTCCTGGCCGACGCCGGCTACGACCCGCTCTTCGGCGCCAGGCCGCTCAAGAGGGCCATCCAGGCCCTCGTCCAGAATCCCCTCGCCTCGGAAATCCTCGCCGGCAGGATCGCGGACGGCCGGAAGGTCAAGGTAAGCGTCAAGGCGGGGGTACTTGCATTCGAGGCCTCGGGCGGGGTATAAGCTCCGCCAGCATGTGGACGGCAGACGGGGGACGCCCCTCGATAAAAAGGCGCGCAAAAGGAGCCCGAGGGGAATATTTCCCTTCGGGCCTTTTTTTTAGGCCCGCTTCGGGCTTGCTCATTGATCCGGCGGCCGCTTGGGCGGCTGATAGCTTAACGTTCGTGTAGGAGGCGTAAATGGCCAGGGAAATCATCCAGGTCGAACAGAAGGTACCCATTCTCAAGGGCATTCCCTTGAGTCTGCAGCACCTGTTCGCGATGTTCGGGGCTTCCGTCCTCGTGCCCATCCTCTTCAACACTTGGGCCGGGAAGACCGTCGTAGACCCTTCCCTCGTCCTCCTGATGAACGGCGTCGGCACCTTGATCTACCTCTTCATCTGCCGGGGCAAGGCCCCGGCCTTCCTCGGCTCGAGCTTCGCCTTCCTTGCTCCGACCGCGACCTGCATCGCGATAGCGGTCAAGGCCGGCCTCGATCCCCAGATCGGCTTCCAACACGCCCTCGGCGGCTTCGTCTGCTCGGGCGCGGTCTTCGCCCTTGTGGCGATCATCATCCGCTTCGCCGGGCGGGAGTGGCTCAAGGTCATCCTTCCCCCGGCCGTCATGGGCCCCATCGTCGCCCTCATCGGCCTCGAGCTCGCCCCCGGCGCGGTCGGCCAGGCCTTTTACCAGGGCGGCTCGATATCGAGCGGAGTCATCGTCCCGAGCTACGCCCTCATATCGATGGTCACCCTCGGCACGGTCCTGATCGGCTCCCTCGTGTTCCGCAAGTTCCTCGCGGCGATTCCGGTCCTGATCGGAGTTCTAGCCGGCTACCTCTGCGCGGTCCTCGTCAATATCTGGGTTCCCGGCACCATCAGCTTCGCGGCCGTGTCGAGCGCCAAGCTCCTCGCCATCCCACGCTTTGTACTACCTGTCTTCGACGGGGCCTCGATCCTCATTGTCCTGCCCGCGGCCCTCGTGGTCATCTCCGAGCACATCGGCCACCTCTACGTGACGAGCAACATCGTCGGACGTGACCTGCTAAAGGACCCGGGCCTCCATCGCTCCCTCCTCGGCGACGGCATCTCCACGATGCTCTCCGGCTTCTCGGGCTCCGGCCCGACGACGACTTATGGCGAGAATATGGGCGTCATGGCCATCACGAAGGTCTACTCGGTATGGGTCGTCGGCGGCGCGGCCGTAATCTCGATCGTCGTCGCCTTCTTCGGCCACGTCAGCGGGGCCATCCAGAGCCTTCCCTCGCCCGTCCTCGGAGGAATCTCGATCATGCTCTTCGGCGTAATAGCGGCCTCGGGCCTCAGGATGCTCGTCGAGGCCAAGGTCGACTACTCGAAGACGCGAAACCTCATCCTCTCCGCCGTAGTCTTCGTAATCGGCATCTCGGGGATTTCCGTGAACATCGGCCAGGCCCAGCTCAAGGGCATGGTCCTCGCCACCCTGGTCGGCATGGCGATGGCGCTGGTCGTCTGGATCTTCGACAAGCTCGGCTGGAACGCCGAGGGCCCCGACGCGGCCTCGATGTAGATGTACACAGACAGCCACGCCCACCTGAGCGGGGTAGCGGAGGAGTCGGGGAGCGATGCCCTCGCCTCCCTCCTCGCCGCCTATGCCGCCGATTGGGCGGAGGCAGGGCGCGGGGACCGGGCGGGAAGCATCCTGCTCGATCCCGGCACCGAGCCCGGCGACCTCCCCGCGCGATTCGAGCTTCTCGGGGGGGAGGCGGGCCTTCCGCCCTTTCTCCGGGTGGCTGCGGGCATCTGGCCCTCGGCCGAGAATCTCTCATCGCCGACCGCGAGCCTTTCCGCCCTGGAGGCGGCCATCGAGGCCGCCTCCGCCCGCGGGACCCGGCTGGCCGCGATAGGGGAGGGCGGCCTCGACTACCACCATATGGACGGATCCAAGGAGGCCCAGGGCGAGCTCTTTGAGGGGCAGATAGCCCTCGCCGCGCGCTCGGGCCTTCCCCTCGTCGTCCACTCCCGCGATGCCGCGGCGGATACGCTTTCGATCATAAGGATCGCCTCGCTTACGTCGCCCGTGATCATCCATTGCTACGGCTACGGGCCAGAGGAGCTGCGCGCCTTCCTCGATCTAGGCTGCTATATCTCGTTCGCCGGGAACCTGACCTACAAAGGCTCGAAGGCGCTTCGCGAGGCCTGCATCCTCGTCCCGGACGAGAGGTTCCTCCTCGAGACTGACGCTCCGTACATGAATCCGATGCCGCTCAGGGGAAGGCCCTCGAGTCCCGCCGACATTGGGAGGACCTACGCGTATGCGGCCGAGCTCCGGGGAGCCGATATAGAGGATCTGGCGCGAACCGTATCGCTCAACGCGCGCCTACTATTCGGCTAGTCGCTCAGGCTCCCGACAAAGGGAAGGAAGCCGCGAAGTCGCGCGAAGTGGGATGGACGCGAAGATGTGAATCATTCTCTTTCTTTGCGCTTCGCGTTACTTCGCGAGACTTCGCGAAAATCTGCCTTGCCTTGGCCCTACGACCGCAGAGGGAAGGACAGCAGCACGCGGGTGCCAACGCCGGGCTTCGAGCCGAGGCGGACCGATCCGCCGTGCGCCTCCACGATATTCTTGACGATGAGCATGCCCAGGCCAGTGCCGCCCTGTCCCGACGCCGAATAGAAGGGCTCGAACACGTGGGCGAGCACCTCGGGCGCCATGCCCTCGCCGGTATCGGCGGTTTCGAGCACGAGCCTATCCCCGTCGCGATAGGATTTCAGCGTGAGCGTGCCGCCCTCGCCGCTCATCGCCTTGCGAGCGTTGTCGACCACGTTGAGCAAGGCCCGGAATACCCGCTCAGCGTCGAGGATCACGGGCTCGTCGTACCGGAGATCCTTGGCGATGGCTATTCCCGACCGCTGGAGGCGCTCCGCCACCGCTTCCTCGACCTTCCCGAATAAGTCCCCAGGCTTGATGACGGCCATATCCAGCCTGACCTCGCCCCGCGAGTAATCGAGGAATTCTCCCGCGAGGCGCTCAAGCCTGTTTACCTCGGCGAGGCTCGCCGTCACGTGGCCGGCGAGCTTCTCGGGCTCGGTTAGCCTCATCTGCATGAGCTGAAGCTGGCCTTTTAGGATGGAAAGCGGGTTTCGTATGTCGTGGAGGATGAGGGAAGAGAACTTGCCGAGGGTCGAGAGGCGCTCGGAGCGCAGCCGTTCGGAATGGGCCTTCTTAAGCTGGGCGTAGGCGCGCTCGAGTTCGGCGTTACGCTTGCGCAGGTCGTCGACGAAGGCCTCGTTGGAGTTGCGGATCATGTATGAGATGCCCGTCATCACCGACAGGGCGATGGAGGAGCGCTCGCGGATGAGCCGGCGGAAGTCGTCGCGATATAGGAAGAGGAGGCGCGTCTTCTCCTTCGCGACGACGGTGGCGCTGCGGGGCAGCTCGTCGATGAGGGCCATCTCCCCGAAGAAGCGGCCGCTCCCGTGCACGGCCAACAGGTCCGGCTTGGGATCGTAGTAGTTCTTCCAGACCTCGACCCGCCCCTCCATGACGATATAGAAGCGGTCCGCGGTCGAGCCCTCGACGAAGATCACGTCTCCCGCGTCCCGCTCCTCCTCGGCGCAGACTTCGCCGACGAGGCGTATCTCGTCGTCCGTCAGGCCCTTGAAAAGGTGGGCTCGGCGGAGGAAGGGGAACCAGTCCATCGCCTCGTTTATGGAAAGAGCCCTCCTGGGGAGGGCTCTTCGCTCGTCGCGGTCGGGGGCCGGCGTCCCGGCGGCGACAGCCGGTGCCTTGCCCCCCGGAAGGGGCCGGGCTCCGGCTCGCCGCGGGGGACCGGGCGGGTTTACCATGTATCGGGCATATCGTCGGGATCGCGGCTATCCTCGGCGAAAAGGTCGGTGACGGCGCGCAGGTCGTCCAGGTAGATATAGTAGGTGCCGAAGGCTTCCTCGGGATCGCATTGGACCCTGAAGCCGACGACCCTCAGCCCCATGTGGCTCGTATAATGGAAGTTGCGCTGCACGATGCCGGTTCGCCCGTCGGGATTCTGCGGTGGGATCGCGACGGAAAGCTTCTTCCAGCCCTGGAAGTTGAGCTTGCCCATGGGAAGCTCGTAGCTGTTGCCGAAGAAATCCTTGAGCTCGAGCCAGAGGATGTGGTTGTAATTGCGGCCGGCGACCCAGACGGTAACGGTCTTCGTGATCCCCTCGATGGGTACCGGCCTCTTCGCCTTGATCAGGATCTCGTTGTAACCGCGGCTGTAGAATTCGGTCTTTACGCCATAGACGTATTTATCGATGACCTTGGGGTCGGCTCCGACGTAGCGGGGATCGGCGGTGGGCTCGGCCTTGCTTCCGGCGGGCAGGCCCTCGAAGAGGCGGCTGGTCGCGATGCCCTCGTCAGAGGAGATCTGGGCTTCCCAGAAGCCGGCGGCCTCGAACTTGTCTATCGAGACTTCCTTGAGCTTCTGCTGGGCGGTCTCGATCCCTATCTTGTTTGGGTCGGGGGACCCGACGTCGGCGGCGGGCGCGGTCGTCGCGGCTTGGGCGAATAAGATGGTCGAGACGGCCGCTAGCGCGAGCAGGACGATGATGGTTTTCTTCATGGCGGGCCTCCCTTATTTCTTCGCGCCGGAGCCGAAAGCGTCCTTGTAGACGTCCGGATTGGCTAGCGTGTCGCCGTCGAAGAGGCTCTCGAAGGTGTCGGTGAGAACCTTGACATTGTTGAAGTTGAATTTTACAGCCCTCTCAATGTCCGAAGCCCCCTCGGTGCCCGGGATGACCACTACCTCCGTGGGCCGCGTCCAGATGCGGAATTTTACGAGGGTGAGGCTCTGGCGTCTGGGGAGGTACTTCTTAGACTGCGGGATGTTGTCGGGGACATTGATCCTGAGGTTCTTCCAGCCGACGAAATTGAGGTCTCCCATCGGAATGGTATAGACGACTCCGCGGAAGTCGCGGACGAAGGCCTCGAGGTAATACGAGAAATTGCCGGACCAAACCCACATGTCGATCATCTTGACCCGGCCGGGGAGCGGCAGCTCGATAGGCTTGTCCTTCGTCCCGGGGATGACATCCACCCAATTGTACTCTTTGCGGTCGAAGAGCATCGCTACGCTGAGCGAGCGGGCGTTCTGCGCCGCCGTCTGGTCGCCGCCCAGGATGGCGGTGGGCCCGCCCTTGATGAACCCCAATTGGGGGAAAGAGGCGGTCGAGAACTTGCTTCCGAGCACGTACCAGTTCTGCGCCTCGGGTTTGCTGAAGTCCTGAATGACCCTGGATTCGAGACTAATCGTCGTCTCGTCCGCGAACAGCATTCCAGTCCCGACGAGGGATAATAAGGCGACTGTGAAGAGGAGCGCCCGGTTAATGTGCTGTTTCATCCTTGAAACTCCTTTGACAATACCGCCGGCCGGAACCTGCGGTTAGTAGGATTATATTTTCGGCATAGTCCTTTGTCAAACTATAAGCTTAAAAAGCTTTGGCCGCTAGTGGCTTTATCTCGAAGCTTTCGCGCGCAACGCGGCTCCTTCGAGCCCGGTTTTCCCTCCGGGAACCCCTAGCGGGGCCGCTGCCGAAAGGAAAGCCGCGAAATCGAGCCTCCCGATCCGCGCGACGGAGGCAGGGGGACCGGGCAGGAGGAGGGCGGAGACCGCCGTAGACCCTCCCGCCGCCCCGAGGGCAGTCCCGCCGAGGCCTCGGCGCGATGAATCGAGGGCCTTGGCCAGGCCCTCGTCGTCCGGGACGACCCGGAAGGCGAGGGAGGAGGGCGATTCGGGGGCGGGGAAATCCGCGCCGAGGACGAGTCCCGGCCGCGCCGCGGCTCGAATCGCCGCGCCGGACGAGGCCCCGAGGGCGATGAAGAGCACGCGGATGTCCGATCCGAGCAGCTCCTTGGCAGCGGCATCGGCGGAGGCGGAATCCCCGGGGGAGCCCGGCTCGCCGAGTTCCCGGACGTACAGGGGCCTACCCTCGGAGGCCTCCGCGTATGCGGCGGCAAAGGCGGTCAAGGCGGCCCGAGGACGAGAGGGGGCTTCGGAGAAAAGGATGCCGCAGGACGGGGAGCCGCCTTCCACTGAAAGGGCGGCGATGAAGGCTCCCGACGCTTCTCCGGCCGAGCCGTAGGCGGGCAGGGGATCGGTGACAGCCGTCCAGAGGCCCGGCCTTGCGGGTCCCGATACGGCTTCGCCGCGCAATTCAGGTACGAGGAGGAACGGATCGCCGCCCCAGCTGCCCGAGGCCAGAATCGCCTTCGCCAGCAGGGGGCTCGTGACCAGGGCGACCGGCTTCCCGCTCCTTTTCGCTTCGGCTCTCGCGGTGTCGAGGGCCCTGCCGGCTCCTTCGGCCATCGGAACGCGGGATACGACCGAACCGCCGAGGATCGGTCCCTTCTCGAGGCGATCGGCGAGGCCGGGCCTCGCCGAGGCGAAAGCCTCGTCGAGCGCGACGACAGCGCGCGGCGGCATCGGCGAGGGGGCGCAGGAGGCCATGAGGAGAGAGCCCAGGGCCAGTAAAAAGGCGGCCGGGCAATCGGTCGGGGATCGCATCACGCCATCGTAGCCGGAGCCGAGAGCCTCTGCAATCGCCCTCCCTATTGACTCGACCAGTCTCGGTCCATAAGATTAAAGGGAAGATAGAAGGCGATATTAGGTCTCAATTCTCTACATTGCCTCAGCACCGATCCAAAAGGAGCGTCAAATGACCAGCTATAAGGAGCTCGGCCTAGTCAACACCGTCGAGCTCTTCAAGAAGGCCGTAAAGGGCGGCTACGCCATCCCGGCCTACAACTTCAACAACATGGAGCAGCTTCAGGCCATCGTCCAGGCCTGCGTCGAGACCAAGAGCCCCGTAATCGTCCAGGTCTCCTCCGGGGCCCGCAAATACGCCAACCAGACCATGCTCCGGTACATGGCCCAAGGCGCCGTCGAGTACGCCAAGGAGCTCGGCCTCAATATCCCCATCGTCCTCCACCTCGACCACGGCGACAGCTTCGAGCTCTGCAAGAGCTGCATCGAGTCGGGCTTTTCCTCGGTCATGATCGACGGCTCGAGCCTGCCCTACGACGAGAACGTCGCGCTGACGAAGAAAGTCGTCGATTTCGCCCATTCGCAGAAGGACTACGTCTCGGTCGAGGGCGAGCTGGGCGTGCTCGCCGGCGTCGAGGACGAGGTCGCCTCGGAGCATTCCCACTACACCCAGCCCGACGAGGTCCAGGACTTCGTAAAGAAGACCGGCGTCGACTCCCTCGCCATCTCGATCGGCACGAGTCACGGCCGCACGAAGTTCAAGCCCGAGCAGTGCACGAAGACCGCGGACGGCATCCTCATCCCGCCCCCCCTTCGCTTCGACATCCTCGAGGAGATCGAGAAGCGCCTGCCCGGCTTCCCCATCGTCCTGCACGGCTCCTCGAGCGTGCCCGTCGAATACGTGAAGATCATCGAGCAGTTCGGCGGCAAGATGAAGGACTCCGTCGGCATCCCCGAGGAGCAGCTGCGCAAGGCCGCGAAGAGCGCGGTATGCAAGATCAACATCGACTCCGACGGCCGACTCGCGATGACCGCGATAGTCAGGAAGGTCTTCGCCGAGAAGCCGGAGGAGTTCGATCCCCGCAAGTACCTCGGGCCGGCCCGCGACGAGCTCAAGAAACTCTACGCCCACAAGAACCAGAACGTGTTAGGATCGGCCGGCCACGCGTAAGGGCCGAACCTAGGGATCGGCCGGCCACGCGCCAGATAACTAGTTCCCGAAGACGAGTGGCCCCCCGGGAAGCGATTCCCGGGGGGCCCCCTTTAAATCCGCTCGCGACGATTCGCCGGGGCTGTCGGCCCCGGGCTCTATTCGTCGATGGCCATCGGAGGGCGGCGGAGGAGGTCGGGATAGGCGGCGAACCAGGCGCCGGCGCCGATCGAGGCGACGAGGAGTATCGCCAGCGGCCACAGGCGCGCGAGCAGGAGGGCGGGGCAGAGGGAGGCGGCGAAGGTCGAAGCCAGGATCGCCGCTATCGTCGCCGCGAGGCGGAAGCCGTAGCCGTCTCGCAGGGCCATGGCGGCCTTGGGCATGACCAGGCAGATCGCCGCGAGGAGGAAGGGCAGGAGGAACAGGACGTATGGCGCGGGGTTGCCCCATACGCGCGTGGTCTCGCAGAGCCCGACCGGGGCGAGGGCTCCCGCGTAGAAGGCGGTCAGCCGGCGCGGAACGGCCCCTGCAGGCAGTATCTGATCGGGCTTGTAGAATACGAGGTAGGCCAGGGCGGGAAGGGCCGCGTAGGGAAGCAGCCTATCGGCCCACTCGTGGAAGGCGAGGAGGAAGGATCCGATGGCGGCGGGCACGATGGCGCCGAGGAGCCTCGCGACGAGCCAGATGGGGATGAAGGACGCGAGCCCCCGCAGGAAAGCCCTGTTGGCAGGCTGATATTCGCTCCGGGGATAGGCGTCGAGGACGAGGAGGGCGAAGCCGAGGGGCAGGCCGAATATCAGGAAAAAATACATGGACGCAGGCTAGCACGCGCTTGGCGGCGGATTCAAGTATTCGCTCACATGCTGAGAAGGTCGAGGTGGTCCTGGGCCCAGACCGAGCGCTTGCGGGCGGAGTCCGCCTCCGAGGCGAGGCGCTCGGCTATCGCGCTCGAGGCGGGGAGGGCGGCGCCGGCCACCGTGGCGAGCAACTCGTGGTCGGCGGACTCGGCCTCGGCCATATTCTTCAGGAGATCCTTGGAGTCGATCATGGTGCCCTCGAAGGCATCGACGCCGGTCAGCGTCGAGGGCTCGGTGTCGAATTCGACTACCGTTTCGCCCAATGACCGATCGCCGGCGATTTCCAGGAGGGCCTTGCCCAGCTCATTCCGCTGCTCGGCGAGGGACGACGCGAGCCTGGAGACCGGACCCGGCGGTAGGCGCTTCGCCCAGCCGCGATAGGCGGCCGCGATGGCCGCGTTGCGCGCGGTTAATTCTTTGAGGGCGGAGGAAAAAGGCTGCGTACTCATGATACTAGTGTAGTGGCTGCCTCCGTCGACTGTCAAACATCGGGACTTTTCGCCTCCGACCTGGGCGAACGGACAAGCCGAGGCTCTTTACTCGTTACTGGGTGGCGTGATAGTATGTTCAACCGTTCCGTACGTTCGGAACCGGCCGCGGGGCCGCGGCCATCTTGCCGCGCAGGGCGGCAAGGCCGAAGGAGGTCAGTTGGCAGACAAAGACTTGCGGATCAACGAACAGATCCGCGTCCGTGAAGTGCGGCTCGTAGACGATCAGGGAGAGCAAAAAGGCATCGTCCCTACGCTCGAGGCCATCAAGATGGCCCGAGACCTCGGCTTGGACCTCGTCGAAGTCGCGCCTCAATCGGTCCCGCCGGTATGCAAGGTGCTGAATTACGGCAAATTTAAGTTCGAGCAGGAAAAAAAGATAAAG
>JANXYQ010000105.1 GCA_025355995.1 Spirochaetaceae bacterium
CCTGGTCCGCCTTCGACAACTTCGAGTGGGTCTCCGGCTACGGCCCTAAGTTCGGCATCATAGCCGTCGAAAGGGAGACGCAGCGACGAAGTCCGAAGCCCAGCGCGCGGTGGCTCGGCGAGGTCGCCCGCGCCAATCGACTGGGCTTGGGCTAGACCGCTCGATGCGCGCGTAATTTTTTGACTTCCGTCCGCGGTCGGCCGATAATCCTTCAGTAACGAGGAGGGAACGATGGCTGATGCGAGACTTACCGGCGGCGAGGTTCGGGCCTGGGTGGCCGCGGCCAACATGGGCTTGGGCCACAAGAGGGCAATCCGGCCGCTGTGGGACATAGCGGAGGGCGGGCTCATCGTCGTCAACGACGCGGCGGTGGCTGATCCCGACGAGCTCAAGGTCTGGGAGCAGCTCCTCTCGGTCTACGAGCGCCTGTCGCGCGCCAAACGCATTCCCCTGATCGGCAATTTCCTCTTCGGGCTCATGGATTACTTCCAGCAGATACAGCCCGCCTATCCCCGCGTCGACCTCTCGAAGCCCTCGATCCAGACCAAATGGACGGAGTCGATGGTAAGGAAGGGCCTCTGCGCCGGGATGATCAAGCGGATCAATACCAAGCCCCTACCCCTCATCACCTCGTACTATGCGGCGGCGGTGGCCGCCGACATGGCCGGCTACGGCCGCATCTATTGCATCATCTGCGACGCCGACATCAATCGGGTCTGGGTGGCCACGGATCCCCATAAGTCCAGGATCGAGTACCTCGTGCCCTGCGGCTCGGTGCTCCGCCGCCTCAAGCAGTACGGCGTGCCCGACGAGCGCCTGTTCATGACGGGCTTCCCCCTACCCAAGGAGCTGCTGGGCGGGCCGGATCTCGGCCTCCTCAAGGCCGACCTCGGCCAACGCCTGCGCTACCTGGATCCGCAGGATCGCTTCTGGCCCCTCCACGAGGCAAGCGTCGTACACTTCCTGGGCGAGGGCAACTGCCGGCCCAAGAAGAGCCGCAAACTGACCCTGGCCTTCGCCGTGGGCGGTGCCGGCGCGCAAAAGGAGATAGGCGCCGATGCGCTCGGCAGCCTCAAGGGCAAGATCCTCGCCGGCGAGCTGGCCATGAACCTGGTCTGCGGCGTCCGGGCCGAGATTCGGAACTACTACGAGGGCGTCGTGAAGGCCCAGGGCCTGGAGGGCTGCCCCGACGTGAGGATAATCGGCGGCCAGGGAGACGAGGAGTACTTCGACTCCTTCAACGAGAGCCTGCGGACGACGGACATAATCTGGACCAAGCCCTCGGAGATGTCCTTCTACGTCGGCTTGGGCATCCCCCTGATCATGGCCCCGACCATCGGCGCGCAGGAGACCTTCAACCGCAACTGGCTCGACGAGATCCAGGCGGGGATCCCCCAGGACGATCCGCGTTACGCGCACGAGTGGATCTTCGAGCTGCTGGAGCAGGGCCGCTTCGCCGAAGCCGCGTGGTCGGGCTTCCTGAAGGCGCGGAAGTACGGGACCTACAAGATCCACGAGCTGATCGCCACGGGCACCATGGCCAGATCAGGGGATCCCCTGACCCGCTAGCAGGACGAGTCTACGCCCGACGCGACGGAATCCACGAAGGCGGCGACCTCGGCCGCCCCGTTGCGCAGGGCCAGCCTCTCGTAGCGCCGCCTCACTTCCTCCCGGACCTCGTCCTTGAGGAAGTGGCGGGCGGCTATCCCGAAGAGCATGGGGTTGCCGTCGGTGTACTTGGCGACGCCCCTGAAGACCGCGTAGTTGGCGTGCGCTTGCTCGCAGGGAGTGGCTGCGACGTTGAAGATGATGGGCTTGGCCGAGTGCATGCACTCCATCATGGTCGCGGGGCCGGGCTTGATGAAGCAGACGTCCGAGGCCTCGATGAGCTCGTTCATGTTGGTGGCGAAGCCCACCGGCACGATTCGAAGCTGCTGGAGGAGGCCGTTTTTCGCCGAAAGGCGCGCGCGGAGCGACTTGTTCAGCCCGGTGACGACGATTACGTTGAGCGGCACCCCGAGGAGATCGAGGGCGATCAGATACTGCATGATCATGCCCGCGCCCTGGTTCCCGAAGCTGAACAGGAAAGTCTTGCGGCCCTGGTCGAGGCCGAGCTCCGCCGCCACGGCTCGGCTATCCCTCCTCGACGAGAGGAAGGCGGGGCGGATCGGGTAGGGGAAGGACTTGATCTTGTTCCATTTGATGCCGTGGTTCGCCGCCGATTGGGCTGCCCGATCGGAGGCGGTCAGGTACCAGTCGGTGTCCGGCACCTTCCACGGCGCGTGGAAGGTGAACATCTCGGTCTGGTAGGTGATGATCTTGAAGTCGATCCCCGTTCGGCGCCTGGCGTGGGTGAGGGCGGTCGTGCAGAAGAAGTGGGTGCTGAACACGACGTCGGGCCTCTCCCTCTGCAGGAAGCGCTCGGCGTCCTTGATGGCGGGGGCGACCATAGTGCGGAACAGGAAGGCCCGCGTCATGGGCGCCAGGGTGTTCTGCAGCTGGTACATTATGTGCGTGAACGTCGGGTACTCGAGGAACATCTTCCAGCTCCGCTTGTGCAGAGCGTCGACTTTCTCGCTGCCGATGTCCTTGATGAAGTCCATCATCCTCGCCTCGTAGCGGCCAGGGTAAGCCGCCTCGAGGGCTTCCATCACGGCTCGCGCCGGTGCCTTGTGCCCGCCGCCGGCCTCGATCATGGCGAAGATGATCTTCTTCATTGGGTATAAATTAACCGATTAACCGCCCCGAGGCAAGCATTGGGCGAAATCGACCCCGCGCCGGCCCCTCTCTCGGAGCTTGCCGGGCATCCTTCGCGGTGCTATACTCCTGGCCACACTACTTACAAGAGAGGTTCACCCATGGCCTACAAGGTCACCGATGCCTGCGTAAACTGCGGAGCCTGCGAGCCCGAGTGCCCCGTCCAGGCGATCAGCGAGAAGAACGGCGTCCGTTGGATCGATCCGGTCAAGTGCATCGACTGCGGCAGCTGCGCCTCCGTCTGCCCGACCGAGGCGATAATAGCAGGCTGATGGCCGGGCGACGGCGAGGCATTCGCCGAAGTCCTGGCTCAGCTTTCGTCGACGGCCGCCCCCCCGAGTCGCGGATGGGCGGCCATTATTTTCCGGGAGCCATCGATGAAGGGGAACACCGAGAGCGGGCTCGCTCGCGACGCAGTCGCGTGCGACGCGGTCGCGCAGGATCGCGTGGCCATGGCCGTCGAGGGCGTCAAGCTCGAGCTCGTGGCCGAGGCGTACAGCATCCTCAAGTCAGCGATCCGCGTGAGCCACGACGAGATGCGCACCGTGTTCTCCGAGTGGAACCGCGGCGAGCTCGCCGACCCCCTAGTCGCCGCAGCCGCCGACGCGCTCGGCTTGCGGGACGAGGACGGCGATCCCCTCCTCGAGAAGGTCCTCGACGTGTCGAGGGGAAGCGAGCCTTGCCGCGGAGCCGCCTCCCTGGCCCTCGAGCTCGGCATCCCCGCGCCCATGGCCTCCCAGGCCGCCTTTTCATCGTGGGTGTCCCGGCTCAAGGACGAGCGCGTCTACGCGAGCGCGGTCCTCAACGGGCCCAAATCGGCCCCGACCGGCGATCGCCACGTCATGATCGAGGAACTCCGCAAAGCCCTTATAGCCGCCTTCATCATCGCCTACGCGGAGGCTCACTCCCTGCTCGCGGCCGCCGGCGGCGCTATCCCCGGCGCCCTCGCCGTCGGCCAGGGCTCGGCCCTCGCGGCCAGGGCGGCCGAGGCCCGCGGCCGCCTAGGCCCCAAGGAGAGCATCCTCCTGGACGCCAAGGTGAAGTCGGCGCTCGATCCCTCCCTGCTCAGCCTGCGGCGAATCTGCTCCCGCTGCGCCGAGGGGGGACTCCACGTTCCCGTCTTCTCCGCGGCCCTCGCCTATTACGACGGTTACCGCAGCACCTGGCTGCCCTCCAACATGGTCGTCGCCCTCCGCGACGCCCTCGAGGGCTCGGGCTTCGAGCGCGTCGACAGGCCCCGCGGCGAGGTCTTCCACTCGGAATGGAAATAGCCCGAGCCT
The DNA here is from genome assembly GCA_025355995.1 of Spirochaetaceae bacterium. Taxonomy (GTDB): domain Bacteria; phylum Spirochaetota; class Spirochaetia; order Treponematales; family Rectinemataceae; genus UBA1306. The sequence continues at coordinate 4,038 of JANXYQ010000105.1, forward strand.
CTATTTCCCCCCCGCGTCCGTCCTCGACAGCTTACCCCACCTCCAATCGAAAAAGCCGAACCATAGGGGCTTGCCCGCCTTGTCGAAGGCGATCGCGTCGGGTGCCCCGTAGCCGCAGGGCTCCGTCCCGGGGCCGTAGCCCTGCAGGGGGGCGACCAGGGCCCTCGCGAAATCGGCGGCCGCCTTCCCGCGCAGCTGGCTCGGGAAGGCGAGGAGCCCGAGGAGGCGCCCGGGGGCCTCGGGGTTGGGGCAGCAGAGGATGAGCCCCTCGCCGGTCTTGGCCTGTGCGCCGAGGCGCCCGGCCAGCCGCGACGCGACCTCGTTCTCCTCGGGCCCGCCGACGAGGAGGATGGAGCAGGAGGCTTCCATCGCCGGGCTCGCCGCGGTATCCGGGATGACTTCATAGCTTCCCGAAGGCCACTCGGCGAGGGCGCGCGCCGCCGCCAGGTTGTCCGCGGCCCGGCCCTTCGCCTTCGTGCCGTAGACGATGCGCAGAGGGCCGTCGAAGAGGGCGGCGTAGCCCGAGCCGCCGTTCCTGGGCGTCGCTCCGGGCCCCGCGCTCCGGACGGCGGCGAACCTCCCTCCGGGGCCGAGCTCGAAGCGCGCGGAGGCCGATCCCGAATCGGCGGTCAGGTTGAAGCCGTCGGCGAGGATCAGTATCCGGCCTCCCTTGGCGAGCCCGGGGTGGCGGAGGTCGAGCTCGAAGGCCGAGACGTTCTGGGTATCCACGGTCACGTGGCGCGAGTCCACGATCCTCGCGTCGAGCGCGGCGATCGAGAGGGGCCGGGCGAGGCCGAGAATGGACGCCCATGCGCCTTCGCCCGAGCGGGCCATGGTGGTCCTGACCTTGACCACGGCGGGCCAGGCGACTCGCCTGCGGGCCTTGAGCCAATCGAGGATCCTGGCCGGGCCGCCCTTCTCCGTCCAGGCCCCCATCGCGTCGTGGCCGATCCCCGGCAGGACCTCGAGCCGCGCGTCGGCCCCGAGGGACTCGAGCCTGCGGACGGCCGCCTCGTCGGAATCGATGGGCACCGTCCCGTCGGCGTCGCCGTGGACGGCGAGTACCGGGGTCGAGGAGAGGTTCTCCAGGCATTGCGCGTCGGTCCACCCCGCGAAGCTCGCGACGGCGGCGAACCGCTTCGGGTAGAGCCGCCCCAGCCTCCAGGCGCCGTAGCCGCCCATCGACCTGCCCGTGACATAGACGCGGTCAAGATCGATCGCATAACGCGCCAGGACCAGGTCGACGACGTCGAGGACGTCGCGCTCGCCCTGCCCCGTGTAGCAGAGGTCGCCGCGGCCGTAGGGAGCGACGATGAGCAGGTCCCCGCTCCTGGCCGAAGAGAGGCTCGCCGCCATCTCGTAGTCGTTGCCCCCGGCGCCGTGGAGGGCTACGACGAGGCCGTAGCGCCTGGCCGGGTCGTAGCGAGGGGGAAGGCAAAGGCTGAAGGGCTGGAGGCTGCCGTCCAGCACGGACCTGTAGGCGTAGCGCGCGAGCCCGGCGGGCCGGCGGGCCGGCGAGGCCGTCATGTCCGCTACCTCGGCCAGGGCGAGGACCGACATGTCGAAGCCGCCGAACGAGGGGGGCAGGCTTCCCTCCAGCGCCTTGGCGAGGAACTCGAGAGTCGGCGCGGCATCGGTCCCCGAGGAGGCTGCAGCTCGGGCCTTGGCGGCGGCCGACCTGGCCATCGCGGCCCCGTCGCCGAGCAGGATGGCCGTCTCCGGAGAGGCGAGGCCCGCCAGGGGGCCTCGGCCCTTGGCGCGCAGGCGGGCGGGCCCGGAGAAGCCCGGCGGGGCCTTGATCGAGAAGCGCCCGGCCGCGGGCGCCGGAGCGGAGGCGAGAATCTCGCCCCCGCTCCCCACGAGCTCGATTGTCGCGGCGCCCTCGACGCAAAACGCCGGCTTGGTCATCGCGACGCCGCGTATCGCCCCCCCCTGCGGGACTATCAGGTCGTCGGGGTAGGCGGCCAGCGCGGCGAGCTTGCCCGAGGCCCCGGCCCTGGCGTCGTCCTCGAGGGGAACGAGCCGCAGCGCGAAGCCCCAGGCGCCTTGGCCCTGGGTCACCTTGACGAGGACGCGGTTCCTACCCTTGGCGAGGGAGACGGGCGTCGCGTCCTCCTCGGCCGAGAGGGCGCGCCTAACGTGCCGGGCCAGGACGAGCTCGCCGTTCACCCACACCTTGACGCCGTCGTCCGAGCCGATTTTCATTGCGGCGCGTCTGGCGCTCGAGGAGAAGACGTCGTGATAGGCGTAGGCCACGCAGTCGGCGCCGGGACCGAGGAGGGCGATGAAATCCACTCCCTCGCCGGTTCCCGCCTCGCGCCAGGTCCTCGCTCCCGGCGCGGAGACGCGTAGCGGCGCGGTCGCCGCCTCTCCCCCGGCCGAGAGCCCCGATGAGACCAGGTAATCCTTGTCGAGACTGTCCTCGAAGCCCGCGAGCGCGCCTTGCTCGAAGGGGCCCGCAACCAGCCACCCGCCGTCAGGGGGCGTCGCGACGTTAGTCGCGGCGCCGACGTCAGTCGCGGCGCCGGCCAGGAGGGCGGCGAGGAAGAGTATCCTATGCATCTCCGGCCCCCGTCCTTTCCTTGGCTTGGCTGCGGCGAGAGACGTGCTCCGCGAGCTTGCGCTGCATCTCCATGAACCGAGCCTCGTTTTCCGCCTCGCTCCGGGTTTCGGCGACGGGCCAGCGCTTGGCGCGCGACGCTTCCGCCATCGCCCTCTGGCCCGCCCACCAGGCGGCCAAGGCAGCCATAGCCCTGGCGATCTGGCCGGTCATCGTGCTCCGCAGGTAGAGTTCGATGACGAGGAGGGCGGCGGCGAGGGCCAGGAGCGGCAGGCGTATGCTGGCGCTCTCCCAGCTCGCGGGGGCGGGGGGCGGCGCGATTCCCGCCCGGGACAGCAGCCTGCCGCCGGTCGACGACGCGATGAGCGAAAGAACCGCCTCGTCGGGACCCGCGCGCAGGGACTCCGGTCCGGGAGGGCTCCATACCCAGGCGGAGGCCTCGGCGCCGGCGACGGGGTCGAGGACCTCGAAGCTCACGAGCCCCGGCCCCGAGAGCGCGGCGTATCCCTCGTAGCGGCCGGGCGCGGTCTCGGCGAGGGGAAAGCCCGCGTCCGAGGCGGCGGAGGACCTGCCTACCAGGCGCAGTGAGGCCAGGGAGCGCCCGTCCGCGCCCATGGCCTCCACGACGACATGGGCATTGCCTCCCTCGACCGTCGCCCCGGCCCTGAGCCTGGCCTCGCTGCCGGCGCGCTCGACGGCTCGGACGGCCTGGCTCCACAGGCGATTGTAGGCCCTTGTCCCCGACCAGGCCGAGAGCCAGCGCTTCCCGGAATCGCCGGCGAAGACGGCGACCTTCCCGTTCCCGTAGCGCCAGGAGGCGAGTAGGGGATCCCAGGGATTCGGCGAATCCGCGTTTCCCTGCGCCGCCCGCGCCTCGATCTCCACGGTCGCGAGGGCCTTAGCCTTGGTCAGGACGTAGCCGCCGAGCTCGGGCAGGGGATCGCCGAGTCCCTCAGTCATCGGCGAGGCGGAAGGCATCCGAGTGCCGACGCGACCCTCTTGGATCAGGTCCCGGGTCATCCGGACCGTCTCCTTATCTATGATCGTGGGGATCTGGGCCTCGCTCGCGCGATAGTACCTGCCCCCGCACCATTCCGCGAAGCTCTTGAGGAGGGCCTCGTTGACCTCTTCTCCCACCGCTATCGTGGAAACGCTCACCCCTGCCGCCGTCAGCCTCGACGCGAGGCCGCGGAAATCGGCCTCCGGTGTCAGGCCGTCGGTCAGGACGATCGCATGGCGCTTGGTCGGTCCCGGCTCGCCGAAGCCCCTGAGCGCCTCCTCGACCGCGTTCGCGAGGTCGGTGCCCCCTCCCTCTCCAAGCCGCGACAGCGAGGATAGGATCTTCTCGCGCTCGGAGGCGGGCGTGAAGGGCAGGACCCAGGTGGGGTCCGAGTCGAAGCCGAGGATGCCTACCTCGTCGAGGGGATTGAGCTCCGCGATAGACGCCGCGACGCCGCGCATCGCGATCATCTGCTTGGACTCGCCACCGATGGTCTCCGACATCGAGCCCGAGTGGTCTATCACGAAGAGGAGCTTCGCCCTGGTGAAGAGGAGTCGCTGGCGGCTGTCGGTCTCCACGGGAAGCAGGTCCTCGAGCGGGGTCGCGTAGTACTCGCCCCTGCCGAGCGAGGATTCGCCGCCGACCACGAGGAGGCCTCCTCCTCCCGCGACGTAGTCCTGGAGGCGGGCCTGCTGGCCCTCCGTCATCGCGAGGGCGGGCAGGTCGTCGAGCACGAGGGCCGCGAGGCCGGAATAGCCGGATGCATCCTCCGGCAGCGCCTCGGGGCCGCCCGCCTCGACCTCCATTCCCTGGGCCTTCAAGGCGCCGGCTATCGGCGACCTCGCGCTCGAGACGACGAGCACCCGAGCCTGCCCGCCGACGTCTAGATAGGCGCCCGAGAGCTGCGCGTCCTCGCCGGACGATCTTGCCGCGGGGAGGGTCCGGACCAGGATCGAGCGCCGCCCCGCCGTACCAGCATCGACGGCCAGGGGGACCTCGTTGTCGCCGGCGGCCAACGATGCCCTTCCCCTCGAGGCGACGGCGCCGTCCACGAGAAGCTCGTAGTCGATTTTACGCGCCTCCGATGCGTGGAGCTTCCAGGCGAGGGCGACCCGCTCCCCCGCATGGACGAGAGCGGGAGCCGAGAGGCCCTTCGCGAGGAGGTTCCCGGCCGGCTGGCCCGAGGGGACGGCATAGATCGCGACCCGTGGCCGCCCGGGGGAGGTTCCGCCGGGCGAACCCTCGGCCACGGCGCTGCCCGCGTTCGACCTTCCGTCGCTGAAGAGGTAGACTGACTTGCTACCCGGGCCCTTCGCGGCGAGGTCCGTCGCCGCCGCGAGCGCGGCCGCGAGGTCGGTGGAATCGGGGTAGGGCGCGCCGAGCTCGGCCGATTCGAGGAGGGAGACCGCCTTGTCGGGGGCGATCGGCGGAGTGACGACCCTCGGCTTCCCGGCGAAGACCATGATCGAGGCGCGGTCCCTCGGCTGGAGGCCGCGGATGAGGGCAAGGGCCGCTTCCCGCGAGGCTTCGGCGCCGTCTCGGCCGATCGAGTCGGATACGTCGATGAGGGCGGCGACGCTCCGCGAGCGCGTCGGGAAGGGGAGGGCGAGCCCGGCGAGGGCGAGGACGGCCGCGACGATCGAGCCGGCCCTGAGCGCGCCCATAGTCCTGTTGCGGCGTTGTATTTCTTTCATGCCCCTGCCTCCCCGCGGCGGATCCGCCTCCGCGATGTCCCGCCCTTCCACGCGATCCACTCGCCGGCGAGACAGGCCGCGAGGAGGAGGGCCGCCCAGCCGCCGAGGGGCGCCGTTCGCGTCTGCTCGGAGGAGGCGAGCGCGGTAGCCGCGCCCCCCCCCGATTCGACGGCCTGAAGCGACCGTGGAGCCTCGTCGAGCTCGCCGGCCGGGACGTTGGCCGCGATGTATCCCTTCGAGGAGCCCTCGGCCCATTCGAAGATGCCCGCGTCGCGGGCGGTGAGGGATACGATCGGGCCCGTCCTCTCCACCTCGACGCCACGGGCCTTGAAGGCATCGCCGCCGGCGGAGCCGGGGGCGGAACCGAGGGCCCTTCTCGCGGTCTCGCCGGCGACGAGGGTGAAGACGGACTGGTCGTCTACCCTCGGGACGCACCATTGGAAGAAATTCTGCAAGAGCACGGGGAAGGCGCTCTTGAGGCCGAGGTCGGATCGCGCGAGATCGATGCCGCAGGCGAGGGAGCGGTAGCCTCCCTTCTCCCAGGCCACCAGGATCGGCGCTCCCCCGGCGGTCGCGAGGACCAGCGCCGCTCCTCGATCCGCGGCGGCGCGAAGGCCGTAGGCTCGGGCAGCCTCGGCCTTGGCGCCTTCCCAGGAGACGAAGCGCGAGAGCGGATGGGAGGGCTCCGCGGAGACTATCGGGCCGGAGGTCAGGCTCCTGGCGGCGAAGGGCGCGTCGGCCGGCGGTTTGCCGAAGACCAGGAGATTGCAGCGCGCTCCCGACGGCACCGGCGACGGGGCGTCGCCCGCCGAGTCGACGATCACGATATCCGCCTCGACCTTCTCGGGGAATTCCGGCGAGCTCGAAAAGGCGATCCCGCCGTAGGCGAGGGCCGCCTTGAGGAAGGGATCGCTCCTCCCCACGAGGAGGACGGTAAGGGCGCGGCGGGCGCTCACCGAGAGGCGGTAGGCGTCGCCGGGGGCGGATGCGAGGTCCCCGCCTTCCCGCGCGACGCTAACCGTATAGGCGCCGTCCTCGAGCGCGCCCGGGAGATCGAGGCTGGCGACGCTCCAGCCGGGGGCGGCGATTACCGCTCCCGCCGCGAGCTCTTCCTTGCCCCTCGCGATGCGCAGCCTCGCGGTCCTCGCCGTAGGCCAGCCGTTCCAGACTGTGAAGCGTCCGATCAGGGGGCCGGAGCCCTCGCGCTCCAGCCTGAGACCCGTGACGCCGACGCTGCCGCCCTTCGATCCTACCGTGACGACGCCCAGGGAGCCGCCGAAGGCCGAGGCTATCCTGCGCCCGCCGAGGTCCAGCCCTCCGTCCGTGAATAGGCGGGCCTGCCAGGCTCCCTCGTTTCGCGCCGTCCAGGCCGAGACCGCGTCCGCGCAGGGAGACTCGGCGAAGGCTTCGGAGCCGGCCGAGACGGATCGAAGCGCGGCGGAGGCCTTGGCCTTGTCGAGCGTCGCCTCCCCGAGGAGGGGCCGAGCCGTCGAGGAGCAGGCGAAGGCCATGATCGGAACGTCGTTGCCCAAGGCGGCGATCTCGAGACGCGCCGCCTCCACCGCCGCCTCGACGCGGCTCTTCGAGCCGTCGTCGCGCGCAGCCATCGAGGCCGATACGTCGATCAGGAAGGCGGTGCCCGGCCGGAGGACGCGGCGAGAGCTGAGGGCGGGCCCGGCCGCCGAGAAGGCGGCGAGGGCGATCGCCGCGGCCTGGAGGAGGAGCAGCAGGATGGACCTCCGCTTGAGCGCGTCCCCTCCGGAGGTCGCGGCGATCAGCGGCTTCCATAAATAGGTCGAGCCCACCGCCTTGCGCCGGAAGCGCATGCGCAGGAAGTACAGGAGCGCGACCGGGGCGATCGCCAGCGCTATCAGGAGCGCCGCGGGATTCGCGAAGCTCAGCATACGATTCCCGCCTTCTTGAAATCCTCGTTGAAGACCCGGGCGAGGGAGGCGTCGGACCTGACCAGGCAGTAGCCGAGGTCGCGCCTCGCGCACTCCGAGCGGACGCTCGCGAGGTAGGCGCCGAGGGCCGACGCGTAGCGGCCGGCCAGGGCGTCGTCGATGTGAGTCGGCGCCTCCGACGCGTCCTCCATGTCGACGAGGGTGACCTCGCCCCTGTCGGAGGGCTCGAGCTCCTCGGGGGCCAGCAGCTGGACCACGTGGCACTCGCAGAGCGAGGAGGCGAGCGCGTCGAGCGAGCGCTGCCATTCGGGATAGAGCAGGTCGGTCACGAGGACGGCCACGCACTTGCGGCCGTATCGCGAGGCGAACTGGCGCAGGCAGGCCTCGGGCGCCGAACGCGGCACGCTCTCGAGGGAGTGCACGGTCCGCCCTATGCCGGCCATCGTGAGCTTCCTCCGCTCGGGCCGTATCGGCTCGAGGAGGCCGGGGCCGAGGGCGGTCACCCCGGCGCGGTTGCCGCCGCGGAGGGCGATGCCCGCCAGGACGGACGCGATACGCTTCGCCAGCTCGAGCTTGGGCGGCTCCCCGAAGTCCATCGAGCGGCTGACGTCCAGGATGGCCACCATAGTCAGCTCCTTCTCCTCGGCGCAGAGCTTGACGAGGAGCTTGCGGGAGCGCAGGTAGACCGACCAGTCGAGGAGGCGCACGTCGTCGCCGGGGACGTACTCGCGATAGTCGGCGAATTCGATCCCGCCGCCCGTCGCGGGGCTGCGCTGCTCCCCGGCGGCGAAGCCGGAGAGCCTGCGGCTCGCGCGTATGGAGAGGCCCTTCGCGAGTTCGTAATCCCCGGCGTAGGTCGGCTTCATCTGGCTTGGCTGGCTATGGCCTCGTCGAAGGCGAGGGCGGCCCGGGCGGCGTCCGCCGCCTCCCCGATGAGGTCCTCGACGAGGATGCCCTCGCTCTGCCCCTCGAAGTTGAGGGCGATGCGGTGGCGCAGCGCCGGCGCGATCACGCTCTCGACGTCCGCCATGGTCGCGTTGTAGCGGCCGGCCAGCAGCGCCCTGGCCTTGGCGGCGAGGACGAGCGCCTGGGCGCCGCGGGGGCCGGCCCCGTAACGCACGAAGCGCCTGACCCGCTCCGGCGAGCCGGGCCGCTCGGGCTGGGTGCCGAGCACGATACGGGCCGCTGCCTGGAGCAGCTCGGTCGGGGCGACGACGTCGCGCGTCGCGCGCTGGAGCGCGAGGACGTCGACCTCTCGCATGACCTCCCGCGCGCCCGAGTCCGGCTGGCCGGAGGTGCGCTCGAGTATCCTCACGAGCTCGTCCTGGCCCGGATGGCCCACGATGATCTTGAAGAGGAAGCGGTCCACCTGGGCCTCGGGCAGGGGATAGGTGCCTTCCATCTCGAGCGGGTTCTGGGTCGCGAGCACCAGGAAGGGCCGGGGCAGGGGATAGGACCTGCCCCTCACCGTCACGATGCGCTCCTGCATCGCCTGGAGGAGGGCCGACTGGGTCTTGGGCGAGGCGCGGTTTATCTCGTCGGCGAGGACGAGGTTGGCGAACACGGGGCCGGGTTCGAAGCGCAGGCCGAGCTCTCCCCCGGAGCCCGCCCCCTCGCCCTGGGCGATCATGGTCGCGCCCACCACGTCCGAGGGCATCAGGTCGGGCGTGAACTGGATGCGCGAGAAGCGCATCATCAGGGTGTCGGCCAGGGTGCGCACGATCAGGGTCTTCCCGAGCCCCGGCACTCCCTCGAAGAGGACGTGCCCCTCGCACAGCAGGGCGACGAGCGCGAGGTCTATCACCTCGTCCTGGCCGACGATCACCCTCGCTATCTCCTCCCTCGCCCTGGCCATTCCGTCCACGCACGCCGCGATGGGCATCTCTTCGTCGTTCATCGTGACTCTCCTTTCGATAAAGCCATGAAATAGGAGCGGACGAATTCTTCGTACTCAAGCGGCACGCCCTCGCGCGACATCGCGGATTCGGCGCTGCGCCGCGAGTCGGGCACCAGTCTCGATATCGGCCTCGAGGCTGCCTGGTCGGGGAGCACTAGCTCGAAGAAGGAGGATTCCTTGGCGCTCTCGAGGTCCGCCCTTTCGGCGCCGGCGGAGGGCTCTATCCGTCCCCAGGCGCCCTCCGAGCCGGAGCCCGAGCCGTAATTCGAGCCGCCGTTCCCGCCCGCGCCACCGACGCCCCCGCCGCCCTTCCCGGGCTCGGAAGGGCCGCCGTCCGCGCCGTCGCCCGCATCGCCCGCGTTGGGCGACCGGCTTCCGCGCCCCGGCGCGGCGCCCTGGTCGCCGGGAGGCCCCGCCCCCCGGTTCCCTCCGGCGCCCGGCGCCGAGCCGCCGGCGGAGCCGCCGGCGTAGGGCTCGCTCTGTGCCGAGTCGCCCCTCGCCCTGCCGTCCTCTCCCGGATCGCCGCGGCTCTTGCCGCGCGCGCCGGCGGCGGCCGACGAGTTCGCCATCGCGATCGCCTTGGCCGCCTCCCGTATCCGCTCCCGCTCGCTCGCCAGCTTCTTCCTCTCGGGCTCGCTCACCGAGCGGGATAGCCGGGAGTCGTATTCGAGGTCGGCCGCCTTGAGCATTTCCCCGAGCTCGTCGATCCTGCCTTCGCGAAGAGCCCGCTCCGCGAGGGTGGCGCGCCTCTTGTCGTCGGGGAAGAGGGAGGCCGCGAAGGCGGCGGCCGAGGCGCTCCCCCCCGACGCGATCGCGTCCGCGGCCGCCGCTGCGGCGCCCTCGGGCGCCGCGCCGGGCGGGCCTCCGGCGCGGGGCGAGGCGGATGCCATGGACCCCGCGAGAGGAGAGGCCAGGAACACGAGGTAGGCGCCTACGGCGCAGGCCGCCGCGGCTATCGCGGCCCTCTTGGCGATGGGCCGCGAAGAGGCGCGGAGCCCCGCGGCGAAGGGCACGAGCCCTCGAGCCCTCTCGACGATCTCGGCGTCGAAGCGCTCGGAAGAGCCTCGAGCGAGGCAGACGAGGGCGGCGGAGAGCAGCTCCTTGTCCGAGAGCCTCTCGTCGAGCCAGCGCGCCGCCCCGGCTCGGGTGATCCTCGAGCGCCAGGCGGAAACCGCGCCGGCCGCCGCGCAGGCGGCGACGGCGGTGGCCCAGAGCGGGAGCCCCGCGGCGCCCACCCCGAGCGCCCTCAAGCCCGCTACGGCCAGCCCCGCCGCGACCGCCGCCGGTCCGGCCCAGGCAAGGGCGCGGTGGGCGACGATGGTCGCGTTCAGGCGCGCTCGCGCTTCGTCGAGGGCCCGGATCAGGCTATCGCCCATGCTGCCTCCTCCGTATGGCGGAAATCGCGATCGAGGCGGCCGCGAGGACGGCGGTCGCGACGAGGACGGTGGCTCCCATGCCGAGGAAGTAGCCTCTTCCGCTTTCGTCCTTCAATATCGCCAAGACCTGCGCGAAGGGATTCGAGGGGGCGAGCTGTTTCAGGAAGGCGGATGACGCGAGCCATAGGGCCGCGATGAAGGCTCCGGGAAGGCCGTCGGAGCCGGGGAAGACGAGACTTGAGGCGAAACCCGCGCAGAGAGTGGCGTAATAGCAGGCTATCCACGAGAGGACGCAGGCCGCGGCCGCGGAGGGCCTCACTCCCCAGGCGATCGCCGAGAGGGCGAGGAGGGGCGCGGCGGCGAGGGCGACGAAGGCGAGGACCGCCAAGGCCGAGATGGCCTTGCCGGCCGCTATGGCGCGCGACGACAGGGGGAAGGAGAGGAGGATCCTCCGCGAGCTGAGGCTCGATTGGTATCGGTTGCCCTCGGTCCAGCCCAGCACTATGAAGGCTCCCGTCGCGGCCAGGGCGAGCGCCAGGGGCTGCAGGACGCTGACCGCCGAGACGGCCGCGAGGAGGAGGACAGTGGCGACCACGCTCTTCCTCATCCGGCGCTCGCGCCACTCGCGCAGCTCTTCCATCACGAAAGCCAGCATCACCTGCCTCCTTCCGCGAGGGGGCCCGCCAGCGCCCCCGCCAGGGGGACTGTCCAGCAGAGCTCTTGCAGCGGTCCGCCGGCGACGCTCAGGCCCAGCGAAGGCGCGTCTCCCTTCCCCACGACGAAGGAGAGCCCGGGCCTTCCCTCGCGGAGGCCCAGGAGCCACCGGGCCTCCTCCTGGAGCCAGGAGGGCGTCTCGGCTATCTTTTCCCATCGGGCGCCAGGCATTTTTATCCACCAGGGATTGGCGGCGCCCGCCTCGATGAAGGCCATGGCGTACGGCGAATCGATCAGGGGCGGAGCCGGCATCGTCGAACCGGCCATCGCCCGCCGCCCGAGGACGGCGCTCAGGGCCAGGTCGTCGCCCCCGGTAGAGAGGGGGCTGAAGGCGGCCCGGGGAAGGCCGTGCGCCCATTCGGCGCTCCCGCCCTCGCTTCCGGCGGCGTAGGCGACAGCGAGGGGAAGGCGGGCGCGGATCGCCGTCCACGCGAAGGCCTCAGAGGGGACGGGACCCTTGACGCTCGCGGAGACGAGGACCGAGCCGGACTCTGGCAGGACTATCGCGACGGCGCGCGCCGTCGCTCCGCGCATGAGGGCCCGATCGAGGGCCGGCCTACCGGCGAGGACGAGGGCGAGGGATATCGCGGCGACGGTCGCTATCGCGAGGGCGCCGGATCCGCGCCTGCCGCGCCCGAGGACGGCCGCCCCGGCCGTCGCCGCCAGCCAGGCGGCGACCGCTACCAGGAGCGCGAGCCGGGCCTTCCGCGCCGCCTCGTCGGGGTTTCCGCCTGCCCGCGAGCCTGTCGCGACCGAGCTTGCGCTGATGCGCGGCGCCCGGCCGTAGGGCTCGAGGGCCAGCAGGGGGCGCCAGGCCGCGACGCCGCCCTCCGCCGCCAAGTCGCGCGTTATTCGGACGATGCTGCCCAGCCCGTAGGAGGAGGCGGATTCGCCCAGGGAGAGCGAGCCCAGGAGGGAGTCCTTGCCGGGCCTCGCGGAGAAGACGACCAGTCTGCCGCCCCCGGCGATCCAGGCGAGGAGGGCTTCCCTCTGGGCCGGAGACAGCCCGGCGCCCGAGTCGCCGATAGCCGCGGCGCTGACGCCGTCGTAGTCCAGCCCGTTCGAAGGCAGGTCCCCCTCCGCCACGGCTACGGCTTGAAGGGGCTCCGAGGGCAGGAGGACGGAGGCGATCGCCAGGCGCGCCCGCGCCGACAGTCCGCAGGCGAGGACTAGGTGTCCCGGGAAGATCCTGGAGGTGGCGCTCAGCCTCAGCTCCGCGAGGATCCCGTCCGCCGAGGCCAGCCGCACCGACACCGACTCGAGCCCGTCGGCCGCCCACACGGGGCATTCGACGCGCCCGCCCGCCGGCAGGCCGAAGGACTCGCGGCCGATCGCGCGGCCGCCCGCCGTCTCCCTGACCACCAGCAGTTTCGCGGAGGCGGCCGCCCCGTCGCAGCGTATCCATAGCGGATTCCAGCGCCCGGGCACCGCGTAGCCGCCGAAGCCGAGCGTCGCCTCCAGCCGCGCCGCCGAGGCCGGCGGGCACAGCAGGGCGAGCAGGAGGGGCAGCGCAATCGACAATAGAGTCCGCTCTCGCATCGGCCCTGGCCTCCCCTGGGTACAGGATCGAGCCGATTCGCCGCGCGGTCTAGTTACGGAGGTACGGGGTTTTCAGGTTTTTTTCCGTGACAATTGTACCGGATCGACGAAGAGGGAGGGCATCTTGCTCGTCAGCTTGAGGAATTCCAGCCTGTCCTTGACCTCGAGCTTGAAGTAGATCGAGCTGATGTAGTTTCGCGCCGTCTGCTCCGATAGGCCGAGGCACTCGGCGATCTCGCGATTCCCGTACGAGCGCGCCATCAGGGCCGCCACCTCGAGCTCCCTGCGGCTCAGGAGTTCGAGCGCGGACTCCGGGTCGGCGTCGCGTCCCTTCGACTTTCCCGAGAGCAGGGTCGCCACCTTCCCCGAGAAGAGGGTCGAGCCGCGCTGCACCGCGCGCACCGCCTCGAGGAGCTCATCGGGGCTCACGCTCTTGAGCAGGTAGCCCTTGGCTCCCCTCTCCAGGGAGGCGTGGAGGTAGTCCTCGTCGAGGAAGGTGCTCAGCATGATGATCTTCGTCTCGGGGAGCCTGGAGCCGATGAGCCTCGCGGCGTCGACGCCGTCCATCTCGGGCATGCGGACGTCCATCAGCACGACGTCGGGCCGCAGGGCCTCGGCCATCGAGACCGCCTGCGCGCCGTCCGGCGCGATCCCGAGGACCTCCATGTCGGGGGCGGAGCCGGTTATCACGTAGCTAAGGCTCATCGCGAAGAGCTGCTGGTCGTCCGCCAGGAGGAGGCCTATCTTTCCGTCCCTCACCCCGCGCCTCCGAGCGGGAGGCGCATCCTGATGTCGAAGCCGTGCTCCGAGGATCCGTACTCGAGGCGGCCGCCCAGCTTCTCGATCCTCTCCCTCATGCCGGCGATGCCGATGCCTTCCTGCACGGCCTTGGCGCCCCCGCCGTTGTCCTTGACCGCGACCGTGAGCCCCTCCTCGGAGGCGCGGAAGGATACGCGGATGGAGCTCGCCTTGCCGTGGCTGAACGCGTTGAGCATCCCCTCCTGGACGAAGTGGCTGGCGGCGAAGGCCGCCTGGTCCCCGCCGTCGCCGCCGCCGAAGAGGCCCCAGTCGAAGTTGCCGAAATCCAGGTCGACCTCCACGCCCGTCGCCGCCCTGAAGGCCCGGACGGCCTTCTCGATGGCGTTCGGGCCGGCCGCGCTCCGGATCTCCCTCGCCCTCAGGTCGCCGAGGATGGCGCGGACCTGGCTCAGCGCCTGGTCCGCGTCGGCCCGGGCGGAGTCGAGGAGGGCGGGCACCCGCTCGGGTTCCTTCCCGCACATGATCGACGCCGCGCGCATCGTCATTATCGTGTTCGTGAGCGCGTAGCCCACCACGTCGTGGATGTCGCGCGTTAGGCGAAGCCGTTCCTCGAGCGCCGATTTCTCCTCGACGCTCGCGCTATAGTCCTGGTACGAGAGGTTGAGCTTCGTGACTCCTAGCAGGGACTCGGCGAGCTTGTCCATCTCCGCCCTGAAGGCCGACAGCGCCGAGACCAGGGGGGATGCGACGAGGGGGGCCGCGACGAAGGCCAGGACGTCGCGGAACGAGGCCGACCTCTGTCCCAGGGCCTCGGGCGGGAGGAGGACGAACCTCGCGAGACAGGCGGCCGCCAGGGCGGCGGCCGCGGCGGCGATGCCCGCGGGGAAGGGCAGGTAGAGCGACAGGGGGACGGCGGCGAAGGCCAGGAAGGCCATGGTGGAGATCGGCGTGAGCGGGAAATAGACTATGAACGCGAGGCAGAGCGCGCAGTTGGCCCAGAGGAGGGGACGGAGGGTCGCCTTGCCCCTGAACGCGAAGGCGAGGGCGAGGAGGGCGCAGGAGACCGACGTTGAGGCGACGAATACCGCCTCGTCGGCGCTCGTGACGCACAGGCCGTCCGCGCCGGTCAACTCGGCCGCGATCAAGGCGATGCCCAGCGCCAGCGATGCCGCGAGGAAGGCGAGGTGCAGTCGCCCGCGATCGAGGCCGCGCGCGAGCCATGCCAGTGCTTTCGAATTCGAGGTCGCCGCCACGCCCTTGCCTCCTCGGCAGAACAGTAACCCGTCCTCGCGCCTCTGTCGATAGATACCCGGGGTACTTCCAATTTCCATTGCCCAGCGCATCGCGAGGGTCTATACTCGTGCGCTGGATGGTTATGAGATGAAGGTCAAGACCGAGCTGTTCTCCCTCGTGGCGGTCTCTTTCCTGGCCCTCGCGGCCGCCGTGGGCATTTACGCGATTTTCGTTTCCTCGATCACCGGCATCGAGCGCGAGCGGGCCGTCCTCACCGACCTCGCCGCGGGCACCAAGGATTTCCAGTCCTCTCTCGTCGGCCTCGTCGCGGACAGCATCGGCATTTCCCAGAAGGCCTTCGCCGCGGCCATCACCGCCTATCGGAAGAAATTCGAGAAGATCGACGGCCTCAAGCTGCTCGTTTCGACCAACGCGGATACGAAGAAGGCGGTCGACTCGGTCAAGGCCCTGCGCGCCCTCATCGATCCCGACATAGACTCCATCGCCGCGACCGTGGGCACGCTCGCCAAGTCCTCGATCTATCTCTACTACTCGACCTCCATCACCCCCACCCGATTCTACTCCGCCCCGCTTCGCAACGGCGTGAGCGAGGCCGAGATCGCGCTCTCGCACAGCCTGGTCAGCACCCTCGACACCCTGGTCCAGAAGCTCAACCAAGAGCTGGCGGTCACTTCCCAGTCCATCGCCAAGCAGGACGGCGTCATCGGGGCCGCGATAATCTCCATAAAGGCGCGCAGCCTCGCCGTGGCGGCGGCCATCGTCGCGGCCATCGTCGTGGCCTCCCTCGTCCTCTCGCTCCGGAGGGCGGCGCTCATCTCCGGCGCGATAGGCGCCATCGGCGCCGCGATCTCCGCGATGGCGGCGGGAGACCTGAGGATCAAGGTGAACGAGAGGCTCCTGCGCTCCGGCAACGAGATCGGCGAGCTCGCCGGGGACCTCTCCGGCCTCCTCGATTCGCTCAATGGCGCGATCTCGGGCATCAAGGCGGCGTCGAAGGAGAGCGGCGAGCTCGGCCGCGGCCTGCTCGGGGCGGCCGGCGAGGCCACCTCCTCCTCGGCCGAGATAGAGTCCGGCGCCAGGTCCATCAGCGCCCGGATGGAGGGCATGGACTCCCTCGTGGAGTCCTCCCGGGCCTCGGTCCAGGAGATGAGCCGGGGCATCTCGGCCTTCAATCGCCGGATCGAGGCACAGGATTCCATGGTCGAGTCGGCCGTCGGCTCCGTGGGCGAGATGATGTCCTCGATAGATCGCATAACGCGCATCATCGAGAGCGACCGCGGCTCGGCGGAGTCGCTCGTGGCCGAGTCCGACCAGGGGAGGGCCGTCTTCGTGACCGCCTTCGACCGGGTGTCGGAGATAGCCGCCAACGTCGGCGATATCAGGGAGATGGCCTCGGTCATAGCCGGGATAGCCTCGCGCACGAACCTCCTCGCGATGAACGCCGCGATAGAGGCCGCGCACGCGGGCGAATACGGCAAGGGCTTCGCGGTGGTCGCGGACGAGATCAGGAAGCTCTCGGAAGCCTCCGGCGCGAGCTCCAAGGAGATCGCCAGGAAGATCCGGGACGTGACCGCCAAGATAACCGAGGCCGCGGCCGGCAAGGCCGACACAGGGCAGGCCTTCGACGCCATCAGCTCGAGGATACGCGAGGTCTCCGCCTCGATCGCCGAGATCTACTCCAATATCGCCGGGATCCAGGCGGGGACGACGCGGATCGGCTCCGCCATGTCCGAGCTCCGCGGGCAGTCCTCGGGCGTGACGGCGGAGTCAAGGGCCATCGCAGGCGGCTCCGAGGCTATAGGCGGCACCATCGAGGAGCTGTCGCAGATCTCGCGCGAGGTCCTGGCCAGCATCGGCGAGATCGTGCGCGAGCTCGGGGGGATCGGCCTGTCCGTGGGCGGCGTATCCGAGCGCGCGACGAGGATAGGCCAGATCGGCGACGAGCTCGAATGCCTCATCGACCATTTCATGACCGAAGCCTGCGAGGACCCGGCGGAGCCGGAGGCGACTTGACCGGAGGGCCGCGACCTGTCACCCTGCCGCGAGCGGGGGGATGAGCCATGAGCGACACGGCTGCCGACGGCGGTCCGGCCTTGCGCATTAGCGCCAGGGCCTTCGTCACCACTATCGCGATAATACTAGCGCTGATGATCGGTTCGGGGATCCTGACCTACCTGGTCCCCTCGGGGAGCTATCGGCACGTCGTCGAGGCGGGAGTGGACAAGGTCCTTCCCGGCACCTTCGCCTTCGCCCCGAGGCCCGACTATCCCGCCTGGCGCTGGATCACGGCCCCCGTCGAAGTCCTCTGGTCCCCCGGCAACGTCCAGGTGATAACCATCATACTCCTCCTCGTCCTCATCGGGGGCTCCTTCACCGTGCTGGACAAGGGAGGCATCCTCAAGGTCGCCCTTTCCATGGTCGTCGCCCGCTTCAAGCGGAACAAGTACCTCCTCATGGCGGCCATCATCTTCTTTTTCATGATCGCCTCCTCCGTCCTCGGCATCTACGAGGAGGCGGCGCCCCTGGTCGTATTCATCGTGCCCCTCGCTCTCTACCTGGGCTGGGACAGCCTTACCGGCCTCGGCATGAGCCTGCTCTCCCTCGGCTTCGGCTTCGCCGCGGCGACCATGGATCCTTTCATGGTCACCATCGCCCAGTCCCTCGCCGGCTTGCCGCTCTACTCCGGCCTCTGGCTCAGGGCGATATTCTTCGCGGTCATGTTCTGCCTCGTCTTCTTCTTCGTGCGCCGCCACGCCCGCAAGGTCGAGCGCGACCCCGCCTCCTCCCTCGTCTACGAGGAAGACCTGCGCCTGCGCGCCACGATCGACGTATCGGGAGCGGTGGCCAGCGACGAGGCCGCCTCCGAGCCGCGGATGCGGGCGGCCGTCAAGTGGCTCGGCCTCTGGTTCCTCGCGGCGATCGCCTTCATCTTGGCCGCGACGCGCATCAAGGCGGTCGCGCCTTTCGCCTTCCCCCTCATGGGCCTCTTCTTCGTCGTCGCCTGCAACGGCGCCGCCCTCGTCTCGGGCGAGAGGCTCAAGACCCTGGGCAAGTGCTTCCTCGTGGGAATGAAATCGATACTACCCGCCATCGTCATGATCCTCATGGCGATGAGCGTCAAGCTCATCATCACCAAGGGCGGCATCCTCGACACGATCCTTTACGCGGCGGCGGGCAAGATAGGCGGGGTAGGGCCCTACGCGGCCGTCGCCTTCGTCTACCTCCTCACCCTCGTCTTCGAGTTCTTCATCCCCTCGGCCTCGGCCAAGGCCTTCCTGATCATCCCGATACTCGCGCCCCTCGCGGACCTCGTCGGCCTCACTCGCCAGACGGTGGTCTTCGCCTTCGACAACGGCGACGGCTTCGCCAACATCCTCTACCCGACCAACCCCTTCCTGATGATCTGCCTCGGGCTGACGGTAGTCAGCTACCCGAAGTGGGTGCGCTGGACCCTCCCCATCCAGGCGATCACGGTCCTGGTGTGCGCGGCCTTCATGGCCTTCGCGGTGGCGATCAAGTTCGGGCCCTTTTGAGGGGGGAGCGCGATCGTTCTCGAAGAGGAATCCGCACGAGGATCACCGATGCTAGCGCGGGTCCCAGCTTCGAGAAAACCCGGACCTCGCTCGGTCCTCGCTCGCGCTCAGCGCTCGCTGCGGAAACGCTCGGCCCAGGTTTTCTCGGCGTCCCGCGCGTGCAACGGCAAAGACGTGCGGATTTCTCACGTCATCGGTAGCAGCTCCCCCTCGCTCCGGCGTCCTCGAAATCGCACAACGCACGCGTTGTGCGAATTTTGCGGTCGCCTCCGCTACCCCCACTCTTGCGTATCCCGGGCTTTACGGCCTTCAAGCCTGCAGAACCAAGTACATCGACGTGGCCCTCGTCGCCGCTCTGGAGCGGGGGATGGACCAGGTCGTCATAGTGGGAGCGGGCTTCGACACGAGGGCGTATAGAATTCCCGGGATAGATAGGGCCAGGGTATTCGAGATCGATCTGCCCCGGCTTCAAGAGCGAAAGCTTAAGGCTATCGACGCCCTCTTCGAGGCGCGGCTTCCGATGGTCGAGTACCTATCCGTCGATTTCGAGACCCAGGACCTCGCCGATGCCCTGAGGTCCCATGGCATGGATTTTTCCAGGCCCGCATTCTTCGTTTGGGAGGGCGTGACTCAATATCTCCGCGCCACGGCGGTAGGCTAGACCCTCGCGCGATCGTGGAGGCCGGCAGGGGCGGGGAGCTCGTCTGCACCTATATAATCGCGGGCGCCTCGGGCGCTCCCGCCTCGAGCGCTATCTCCGTCCCCTGGGCCGGAGCCTCAGAGTCTCGGATCTGGAGCGAGTCTTTCGCGCGAAGATTCGTTGACATCCAATCCTTCGTCCGGCGCTCGGGATTCCAACCTGAAATTCGGAGGACTAGAGCCTGGGCTCCCAGGCCTCGAGCAGGTATGCCTCCGCCTCGGCGCTCCAGAGGCCGTTGCGAGCCTTGCAGATCGCGTCGAGCCGCGCGAAGCGCGGGTCCGAGGCGGCCTTCGCCCCGAACTCGTCGATCGCGGTCAACTCCAGGTCGATGCCGGTGTAGATGAGCTTCTTGCCCGCGGGGCGGTCGGGCAGGTGGAGGGTGGCCTCGGCCGCGCTGTCCAGGCCTCCGACGTGCGTCACCATGACGGCGGGATTTATGCGGCCGTCGGCCGTCATCTCGAGGGACTCGACCATGTCGGCCGTGTTGCCGCCCGAGGTGCCCACGTTGTGCGTTGAGCCGTAGTGGACGTTGTAGAAATTCACGGGAGCCGAGAGGCTCGGGTCGGTGGGGCCGGCGAAGAAGTTGAGGCAGCCGTCGCGGCCCAGGATCAGGTCCCCCTGCGTTATCACGGCCGCGACGGGCGCGAACACGAAGACGTCGTCGAAGCCCGAGCCGCCCGTCATTGCGCGCAGCTCGGTTACGGGATCGGCCATCGCGCCGGTGTCGGCGAAGCGCAGGTCGATGCCGGCTTTCCGCGCCTCGGCCTCCGGGAATATGGCTCGGGCCCGCTCCAGCCGCGACGCGTCGACGTCCGTGACCACTATCATGGCGGGACGGAGCTCGGCGTGGAGGGCGTAGTCGATCGCTCCGAGGCCCATGGGGCCGGCGCCGGCGAGTATGGCCATCCTTCCGCCGCGGACTATGCCCATCTTGTGCTCGTAGCTGCCGGCGCTCGTGTGATAGCTCGCGTGCGAGGCGCCGATGATGCAGGACATGGGCTCGGCCAGCGAGGCCTCGAAGAAGGCCTCGCCGGAGTAGTCGAGGAGGCAGCCGAGCTCCATCACCTCGTGGGGCATGATGGCGTAGGTTGCCGCCCCGCCGCAGAAGCGATAGGAGTAGCCGGGGGAGTCCATGCTGCCCTTGTAGTTGAGGGCGGGCTGGATGGCGAATTTCGCGCCCGGCGAGTAGCGCGCCTTCCACGTGGCCCCCGCCTCGACTATGACGCCGGCCATCTCGTGGCCGACTATCACCGGGTTCTTCGCCACGTCATTGGGCACGCGCTTGTGCTCGCTGCCGAGGGAGGCCGCCTTGTAGGTCGACATGCATATGCTGTCCGATATCACGCGCACGAGGATCTCGTCTTCGCGTATCGGCGGGAGTTCGAACTCCTCCAGCCTCAAGTCCTTCTTGCCGTACAGCCTGACCGCCCTAGTCTTCATGCTCGTGCCCGCCTTTCATAGGATCTCGTATTTGACTCTCGCCAGATAGGCCGAGACGGCCGCGGCGTCGAAGGACACCGATCCCCCCCCGGCGACGGCCGCCGTTCCCGCCGCGACGGCCGGCGCGACCATGCCTTCGAGGCCCTCGCCCCTCTCCATGCACAGGACCGCGGCCGCGAGCATGGAGTCGCCCGCCCCCACCGTGCTCCGCGCCTCGACATCTATGCCGCCGGCGAGGAGGGCGACAGTCTCGTCCACGAAGAGCGCGCCCTCCGAACCGAGGGAGAGGACCACGGTCCGGGCCCCCCGGCGCAGTAGGTCCCGGGCGGCCGAGGCCATCGCCCGCGCGTCGGGGAGGACTCTCCCGACCAGCCGCTCGAGCTCCTGGAGGTTCGGCTTCAATAGGGTAGGGCCCGCCTCCGCGCCCCTCCGGAGCAACTCCCCGTCGGCGTCGAGGACGGTCCTGGCTCCCGCGGCCTTGGCCCGGGCGATCCATGCAGCGTAGATGCCGGGATCGCAGGCCTCCGGCGCGCTGCCAGAGAACACGAATATGTCGTCCCTCCCCGCGCCCGCGAAGAGCTCCGCCTCGAGGGCGGCCAGGGAGGCCGCGTCGACGCGGGGGCCGCTCTCGTTGATGTCGGTATGCGTGCCACCGACGGGGTCAACGATCTTGAGGTTCGTCCTCGTCTCGCCCGGGGCCCATGTCAGCGCGGCGTCGATGCCCCTCGCGTCCAGCCAGGCGCGGATGAACTCGCCCGCGTTGCCCGCGATCATCCCGTAGGCCCTGCTCTTCCCGCCGAGGGCCGCTATTGCCTTGGAGACGTTGATGCCCTTGCCGCCCGCGTCCACTCGCGCGGAGGCGACTCGATTGACCTTGTCCAGCGCGAAGCCCGCGATCACGACGGTCCGGTCGACCGCGGGGTTCAGTGTCACGGTCCGTATCATGCTCTATTCTTTATAGACCAGCTCGAGGATCCCGCCGAGCTCGCGGACCGCCTAGGCCTCGCCCTCGCCCGAGACCTCGACCGTCACCACGTCGCCGAACTTCACCCCGAGGGTCAGCATGCCCAGCACGCTTTTGCCGTTGATGACCCGGTCGCCCTTGAGGACCTTCACCTCGCAGGCCGGATATTTGTCGTTGGCCGTGTCCACGAGGAGGCGGGCGGGCCTGGTGTGAAATCCCGTGGGATTCTTGATGGTGAATTGATCGGAAACCACGATGTACCTCTCTTCTGGCTTGGCGTGCTTAGGTCGAAGCGCTCGCGCGCGATAGGTCCCTGACTTCGTCGGCGGTCTCGAGATCCCTAGCGCGCTCGTAGAGCCGGCGGGCCTCGCCGCAGTCTATGCCGGCCACGATCTCCCTGGCCCTCGGTATGGCGGCGGCGCTCATGCTCAGCTCCCGGAGGCCCATGCCCACCAGTAGGGGCAGGGCGAGGGGGTCGGCGGCCATCTCGCCGCAGATGCCGACCCAGCGGCCCCGCTTGGCCGCGGCCTCGGCGACCGAGCCGAGCACGCGCAGGATAGCCGGATGCAGGGGGCGGTTGAGATAGGCAAGCTTCGGGTTCATGCGGTCGGCGGCCATCGAGTACTGCACCAGGTCGTTGGTCCCCACGCTGAAGAAGTCCGCCTCGCGCGCGAGCTGGTCGGCCATGGTGGCCGCCGCGGGTATCTCGATCATCAGGCCAATCTCGATGCCCGCGGGGACTTCGGTTCCGCCCGCCTCTAGGCCGCGCCTCTCCTCTTCGAGGATCCCCCTAGCCGCGCGGAATTCCTCGAGGGTGGCGATCATGGGGAACATGATCCGGAGCTGCCCGGCGGAGGCCGCCCGGAGCAGGGCCCGGAGCTGCGTGCGGAAAATATCCTCCCTGGCGAAGCAGAGCCGGATGGCCCGCACGCCGAGGAAGGGATTCGACTCCTTGTCGAGCTCGAGGCACTCGACGCCCTTGTCCCCGCCTATGTCCAGGGTGCGGATGACGACCGGCCGGGGAGCCATCCGCTCGAGCACCTCGCGGTAGGTCGCGTACTGCTCTTCCTCGCTGGGCAGGCTCGGGCGGTCCATGTAGAGGAATTCGGTGCGGAACAGGCCGATGCCCTCGGCCCCGTTCCTGAGCGCCGAGTCCAGGTCGGCGGCCCCGGCGATGTTCGCGGCGAGCTCGATGGCCGTCCCGTCGCGGGTCCTCGTCGCCAGGGAGGCGAAGCGCAGGGCCGCGGCCTTGGCCCGGGCCCGGTCCGCCTGGGCGCGGCGGTAGGACGCGAGCTGCTCGGCGTCGGGGTCCGCTATCACGAGTCCCTCGCCGCCGTCGACGATCAGGAGGCTCCCGCGCTCGAAGGCGCCCTCCAGGGGTCCGAGCCCCACGACTGCCGGTATCTCCATGGACCTGGCCAGGATCGAGGAGTGGGAGCTGGCGCTCCCGGAGGCAGTGACGAAGGCCTTGACGAGGCGTCTGTCGAACTGCGTCGTCTCCGAGGGGGTCAGGTCCTGCGCGGCCACGACCGCCTCGCCCTCGAGCTCGAGCCGGCCCGACCCCGGGCCGCCGGCCAGGTGGGAGAGGATGCGCGAGCAGAGGTCGCGGATGTCGTCGATCCGGGCGGCGAAGAGCTGGCCCTCCACCTCGGAGAGCAGGTCGATGAAGACCTTCGCGGCCGCCTCGAGGGCGGCGCCGGCCGCCATCCCTTCCTCCCGCACGTTGCGCGATACCGCGGCATCGAGGTCCGGGTCCTTGAGTATCGACAGGTGGGCGTCGAAGATCTCCGCCTTCAGGTCGCCGAGCTCGGCCTTGGTCTTGTCCCGCAGGGCCTGGAGCTCGGCCTTGCTGGCCGCCACCGCTCGGGCGTAGCGCTCCCACTCGAGCTCGGGCGACGCCGCGGCGGCCTCGCCGGCCGAGGTCGCCCTGGGGGCGAGGAGGAAGGCGGGGGCGATCGCGATGCCGGGCGAGGCGGCGATGCCCTTCAGGATGCGCGGCATGGCCTCACCTGCCCTCGGCCGGCGCGATCACCTCGAGCAGGTCGCGGGGGGTGGCGGCCTCGAGGAGCCCCGCGAGCCTCCCGTCGTCGGCGCAGATCTCGGCTATCTCGGTGAGGATGTCCATGTGCTCCTCGCCGCGCGCGGCGAGCCCCACCAATATGCGCGCGACGTTTCCGCCGCCGAAATCGACGCCGGCGGGAACCTGGACCACTGCGATGCCGGTACTCCTTACGAAGCGGCCCGAGGCCTTGGTGCCGTGGGGCACGGCCACTCCGTTGCCTACGTACACCGTCGAGAGCCTGTCGCGTTCCACCATCAGGTCGATATATTCCTCTTCGATATGGCCGGCGTCGGCGAGCAGCCGTCCGCAGGCCCTGATGGCCTCTTCCTTGCCCGAGAACGCGGCGTTCACCCGGATGGTCCGCTCGGATAGCATCGATGAATCCATGACGGTCATGCTCCTTGTTGGGATAGGGAACGCGCGTAGCGGTCCAGGTGTCGGGAGTAGTGCGTGCGGATCTCAGACTCGTCCCCCGTCTCCAGGACCTCCACGGTCCGGGGGTCGAGGAAGGAGCTGGAGATCTCGTTCAGTATATCCTGGTCGGGGCTGTCGAGCCCCGGGGGCGCGAGCATCAGCACGAGCATCGTCGGCTGGGCCGCCCAGGCCGCGCCCTCCGCGCTCGGCGTCCCGGACAGCACGTGGAGGCTCAGGGAGGGGCGGGCCAGGCCGGAGGTCCGCGCGTGCAGGAAGAGGATGGCGCTGCCCGGCAGGACCATGCCGCGGTCCCTCGAGCGGAGCTCCAGGTCGCGGAGGGCCGCCGCAGGGTCCGCGAGGAGGCCCGCGCCGGCGCAGCGCTCGATCGACTCCGCGAGTAAGTCCTCCCACCAGGCCTGCCCCGGCCGCGCCGAGCCCGCCTCGGCCCCCTGGGGCGCGGGGCCGAAGACGCGAAAGCCCTCGAGTATCCCGATGGCGGCCGAGAGGTGCCCGCTCATCTGCTTCAGGTCCTGAAGGCTCGCCCGGGCCCCGTTGCGGTCCGCGGACTCGTCGGCCGCGGAGACGTCCGCCGCCCTGATGAGGTGGCGTCGGCGATCCATGTAGCCGCGCAAGGCGCGTATGCCGTCCTCGCTCAGGAGGGGGCTCACCAATATATAGTCCGATTCCGGCAGGGGGAGGCGGATGGTGGAGACCAGGATGTCCCAGGTGTCGCGGGACCGGTCGTCGATGTCGAACCAGGAGAGGCTGGCGACGATGTCGATCTCGGGGAGTTCTGCCCGGATGCGGCTCGCGAGCATATGCGCGCTGCCGATCCCCGCGGAGCAGACCACCAGGGCCCGGAAGCGCTGTCCCGTCTTGGCCCGCCGCTCGAGCGAGGAGCCGAAGTGGAGGACGAGATAGCCCACCTCGTCGTCGGGCACCCTCAGCTCGGGGAAGACGCGGTCCGAGGCCTTCCTGATGGCCGCGAACAGCCCGACGTACTCGGTCCGAATCTGCTGCAGGAGGGGATTGCGGATCGGCAGCCGGTTCCTGATCCGGTAGAGGGCCGGGGCCCAGTGGGACGCGAGGCCGTCTCGCAGCACCCGGTCCTCGACGAAGGAGGCGTCGTAGAGCTCCTCGCAGGCTTGGATGAGGGCCTTCAGCCCCGCGAGGGCCGCCATGTCGATCTCGCCCAGGCCCGGGCCTCCCGAGCGCTCGGGCTTGGCGCCGCGCAGATAGCTTTCGACGGACAGGGTCTCCGCTCGTTCGCCCTCGAGGCCCGAGGCGGACGCCATCCCCTCGGCTATGAGGGTGGCCGCGCGAGATTCCTTCGTCGAGGCCGCCTCTTCGAGGGGGGTGCCGGCTATCTCGCCCAGCGGGAAGCCGCGCCTGCGCCTTTCGGCGCCCACTGCCAGGTGGGTGACCAGGCCCAGGTAATCGCGCGGCGCGAGGGCCAGGGCGCAGTCCCTGGGAAGCCCCGAGAGGACAGCCTCGGCCGCGCGGAAGCCCTGGGCGGGCACCATGCGCAGGAGGATGTCCGCTACCGGGTCCAGGGTCTCGTCGGGCGTCGTCTCGTCGTTGATCAGGCCGAGGAGGCCCGCCTCGCCGAACTGCTCCATCACCAGGGAGGAGATGGCCTGGCGCCTGCCCCACTCGGGGCCCTCGAGCGTTACGCCTATGCCTCGGCGAAGGCTCAAGGCCAGGCCGTTTCCCTCGAGCCAGGAGCGCATCTCCTCGAGGTCTCGGCGCACGGCGACGATGCCGGAGCCGAGGTCGGCCTCGAGGGAGAGGAGCTTCACGACGTCCCCGGCCTCGAGGAGGAGGGCTACGAGCAGGCGCTTGCGCTCCTCCGGAGAGCGTTCGCGCGCCCGGGCCTCGGCGAGATCGCCCAGGCAGGCCTCGATCCGCTCGGGGCTTCCGAGCACCCGAAGGCCCTGCCCTGATTTGGCCGACAGCACGAGGCCATAGTTCTGGGAGAGGGCGGGGGCGATGCGGGTCAATTCCCGGTGGATAGTCTTGGCGCTGACGCCCAGGCGCGCGGCGATCTGGCCGAGCGTGAGCTCGCCGTAGCCGCGCAGCAGGCAATCGAGCGCCACTATCTGCCTCGTTGAGAATTCCATCGCCTCGCACCCCTGGTAGAAAGACTCTCCCCCGGGTCGCCCCGGGGGAGATATCTCGGGAAAGAAGTCTTTAGCCCTTGAGCTTCGCCACTAGTTTGTCGTATTCGGGGCTCTTGAGGAAGTCATCGATCGAGATGTGGTGGGCGTTCGGCGCGGCGCGCCGGGCCCGGTCGGTCAGCGACTTGTGGGAGACGACGATGTCGGCGTCGGCCGGAATCTCGTTGATCGCCGTGTTGGTGACGGTGATCTGGAGCCCGGCTTCCTTCACCTTCTTGCGCAGGATGGAGGCGCCCATGGCGCTGGAGCCCATGCCCGCGTCGCAGGAGAAGATGATCTTTTTGACCGAGGAGGGGTCGAGGGTCGCGGTGGAGGTCGCGAGGTTCGCCGTCGCCGCGTTGAGCTTCGAGCCCTTGGCCGCCGCGGTCTTCGCGACCGCTTCGCTGAGGCCGTCGGCGCTCTCGTTCTGCTTGCCGAGTTTGAGGAGGAGGTAGGCTACCACGAAGGACGCGGCCGTCGCGGCGGTGACGCCCGCTAGCATCGGGAGGAGTCCGCCCTTCGGGGTCATCGCGAAGTAGGCGAAGATCGATCCGGGGGAGGGGGTCGCCACCAGGCCTGCGCCGGTGATCACGAAGGTGAAGGTGCCGACTACGCCGCCCGCCATCGTGGCGAGGATGAGCTTCGGGTTCATGAGGATGTAGGGGAAGTATATCTCGTGGATGCCGCCGAAGAAGTGGATGATGATGGCGGAGGGAGCGGACTCCTTGGCCAGGCCCTTTCCGGCGACCCAGTAGGCGAGGAGGAGCCCGAGTCCGGGACCGGGGTTGGACTCGAGCATGAAGATGATGGACTTGCCGGCGCTGGCGGACTGCTGGATGCCGATGGGCCCGAGGACGCCGTGGTTGATCGCGTTGTTCAGGAATAAGACCTTGCCCGGCTCGATGAAGATGTTGGCCAGGGGGAGGATGTTCCAGCTGACGATGGCCTTGACGCCCCCCGCGAGGAAGTTGCTGACCGCGGCCATGACGGGGCCGATGACGAGGTAGGCGAGGATGGCGAGGAGGCCGCCGAGGATGCCCAGGGAGAAGTTGTTGACCAGCATCTCGAAACCGGAGCGGATCCGGCCCTCGACGAGCTCGTCGAACTTCTTCATGCACCAGCCCGCAGCGGGGCCGACGATCATGGCGCCGAGGAACATCGGGATGCTGGCGCCGACGATTACGCCGAGCGTCGTGAGGGCGCCGATGACGCCGCCGCGAACCCCGTGGACCGCCTTGCCGCCCGTGTAGCCGATGAGGAGGGGAAGGAGATAGGTGATCATGGGTCCGACGAGCTTGGCGAGCGTCTCGTTGGGAATCCATCCCGTCGGGATGAAGAAGGCGGTGATCAATCCCCAGGCGATGAACGCGCCGATATTGGGGAGGACCATCCCGCTCACGAAACTGCCAAACCGCTGCAAGCCGACTCTGGCGCCGACTGCGCCCTTGGGCGCGAGAAAAGCATCACTCATGCAAGACCTCCGTTTCAGTGTACCCTGCGAAAAATCGCTTGCGCATGATAAGGGCCGTTTCCCGATTCGGTAAACGAAATGAAGATGCGCCTGAGTCGCGAAGGTTGCGGACAAAAATAATTTGTAATCGCCGACCGCCTCGCGCGCCTTTCCGCCCGACGCGCCTAATCGGGAGCGATATGCGAAACAGCAAAGAGAATAAAATAATTACAAAACGGCTCGGGGAAACCGATTTTGTCATGGGTGGACCCTCGCGCGCTCGTCCCCGCTAGGTCAAGGGAAACGCTATCTCTTTCTGCACAATACTAATTTTAATTATATTTAACATAATGGAATATTATGATTCAATAAATATTTCGGCCCTGCCTCATCGAAAAAGTGTTCGTTAAAAAACGGTTTCGTGATACTATTAAGTTCGAATGAAGTTGACGATCAATGAAATCGCGGAATTGGCCCAAGTCGCCAAGAGCACGGTCTCAAAAGCCTTGAATGGACAAAAAGGCGTCAGCGAGGGAAAGCGCAAGTTCATCCTCAAGCTCGCGGAGCAACTCGACTATCATCCGAACGCCTCCGCCCAAGCCTTAGCCTCCAATCGATCCGGCTCGGTAGGCCTTGTCCTGCCTCATCAAGCCGTATATAGCCTGGCTGGCGCCTACTGGTCCTCGGTTATCACGGCCGTGGCCCTGGAAGCGCGCTCCCACAATTACAATCTCATGATCCTCTCCCCCGGCCTCGACGACGATATGGCTGGCCCCATTGAGTCGGTGCTCAAGCGACGCAACGTGGACGGGCTGATACTCAGCGCCGAGCACCTCGACGCCAGGACCGTTTCGACCCTCATACTGGAGGACGTTCCCTTCGTCTTTATTGGAAGGAGCCCCAGCGTCCAGCATTACTCGGTCGATGTCGATAACGAGGCGGGAGCCCGTTGCCTAACCGCGCATATGGCCTCGAAGGGCAGGAAGCGGATCGCCTGCCTCGCCGGACCGGCGGATTATCTATACACCCAGCAGCGGATCTCCGGTTATCGGCAGGCACTGCGAGACGCCGGCCTCGAGTGGTCCGCCATCGAGTACTCGTCCTACCTGAGCGAAGAGATCTCCGTCGCCCTAATTCGCCTCCTGGCTCAGCACCCCAACATCGACGCGCTTTTTATTACCGCGGGGGGGGAATTCGTCCTCGACGCGATCGACGCCCTTCGCAGGCAAAAGTCCGATCTTTCCGATTTCGGAATTTCTGTGTTCGATGACTACCGCTTCTTCGATTATCTCGGTATACCTATCTCTAGGATTCGCCAGCCGCTAAGCCAGATCGGCACTACGGCGGCTTCGACGCTTTTCTCCCTTATAGAAGGAGAGAAGCCGGAGCGACTCGATTGGGTTCTCGATACCGAGGCCGTACTTTATTAGCTTTTTTGGCCCCGGCGAAGGCGGTAAAAAAAAAACGTAAAAGAATACGATTTCCCGATATTATTTTTTCGTATTGTGGTATAGTCGGCATAGAGCAAAGCTACTAAAGGAATCGTACGAAAGACTATTCCATCTTTGTACAGGCTAAAACCAGTGCAGGGAAGAAGATACCACACCCGGTACCGTAAGTCGCTCCGCTCCTGCTACATCTTATGCCGGCTTTGCCGATATATGATGGAGCCAGCTTATCATGGATAAGCTACTATAAAGTCCCGGCAAAAACCGGGCAAAGGAAGTCCCCCATGGGCAAGAAAATTTACGTCGGAAACCTCAGCTACAACACGTACGAGGACGGGCTCCGCGCCCTCTTCCAGAACTACGGCACTGTAGCTTCCGCTAAGATCATCACTGATCGCGATTCCGGCCAGTCGAAGGGTTTCGGCTTCGTCGAGATGGGCTCGGACGATGAGGCTCGCGCCGCCATCTCCGCCCTCAACGGCCAGGACCTCGATGGCCGCGCCCTCAAGGTCAACGAGGCTATGGACAAGCCCCGCCGCGACGACAATCGCTGGTAATTAAACCATTCGCCTAATGGCGAGAAAGCCCCCGCGGTTAACCGCGGGGGCTTTTTGTTGCCCCTGCACCGCCCGGAATTAGCTACATGGTCTTTGCCATTGAAAAAGAAATATCTTTTTATTGAAAGAAATATTCTTTCAATGTACAATGCCATCGAATATGGTAATGGAAGGGAAAAGCTGCCTCGTCCAGATACACGAACTCTACGGCTCCATGAGCGAGAAAGAGCGGAGCATCGCCGACGTAATCCTGGCGGCGCCCCGCGAAGCGGTGCACCCGAGCATAGATGAGCTCTCCGACCGCATAGGCGTCTCGGTCTCCACTTTATTCAGGTTCGTTCGCAAGCTCGGATTCGAGGGCTACCAGCAGTTCCGCATATCTCTCGCCACGGAGACCGTGGAATCGAGCTCCCACTTTTACGAAGCGCCGGTGTGCTCGGCCGACGGCGACACCGCGGTCTCGGTAGTATTCAAGACGGCGATCGCCGCCCTGGAGCTCACGATGGAGCGGCTCGACCGAGGCGCCCTCGAGAAGGCCGCAGCCCTCGCGATACGGGCGAGGGGCCTATTCCTCTTCGGCCTCGGCGGCTCTGGCATCGTCGCCAAGGACGCCTACCACAAGCTGCTGCGCGCGGGCATCCGCTGCTCGGCCCCCGAGGACTTCCATCTCCAGCTCATGGCGGCCTCCCAGGCGGGGCCGGAAGACGCCGCCATCCTCGTATCGCATACGGGAGTCAACAAGGACGCGCTCGCCGTCGCGGCCGAGCTCAAGCGCTGCGGGGTGCCTCTCATCGCGATCAGCACCTATCCGCGGACGCCGCTGACCAAGCTCGCGGACCTGCTCCTTCTGTCCGCGGCCCCCTCCTCGCCCTACGCGAGCGAGGCCTTCTCCGCGCGGATCGCCCAGCTGGCCATCGTCGACTCGCTGTACGTCGAGGTGATGGAGCTTCTCGGGGAGGGCGGAGTGGGCAACCTGGAATCCATGCGTTCGGTAATAGCGAAGCGAAGGACATAAGGAGGATATATGGCTCGATTGCGTATCTCTGGCGCCGGGGCTGCGAAGCACGATTTCCTCGCCCTGGGCGCGCTCGTCACGAGGCTGGATCCCGGGATCGTCCCCTTCTCGCATGCGGACTCCTACGATCTCCACGTCTCGGGAGGGGAGTACAACGTCGCCGCCAACCTCGCCTCCTGCTTCGGCCTGCGTACGGCCGTCGCCAGCGCGATGGTCGAATATCCCATCGGCCTGAGGGTGGAAAGGGCGGTCCGGGCTGCGGGCGTGCACCCCTACTACGCGCGATTCGCGCACGACGGCGTCCGCGGTCCCAACATCGCGCAGGTCTGGAGCGATCGCGGACAGGGCATGCGCGCCCCCGTCGTGTTCTACAACCGGGCCAACGAGGCGGCCGCCCTCTTGGAGCCCGGCAGCTTCGACTGGAAGTCCATCCTCTCCGGCGGCCTGCGCTGGTTCCATTCGGGGGGCATCTTCTCCGCCCTGTCCGCGACTACGCCCGAGCTGGTGATCGAGGCGATGAAGGCGGCGCGCGCCGCGGGCGCCGTCGTGTCCTTCGACCTGAACTATAGGGCGAAGCTATGGGGAGGCGGAAGCGCCGCCGCCAGGGCGGTCCTCGAGAGGATCGTGGAGAACGTGGACGTGCTCGTCGGGAACGAGGAGGACCTCCAGATGGGCCTCGGCCTCAAGGGACCTTCGGTGGAGTCGAGCTCCAAGCTGGACCCCTCGGCCTTCCTCGGCGCCATGGAGGAAGTGGCGAAGCGCTTCCCCGGCATTTCGGCGGTCGCCACTACCCTGAGGGAGGTGAGGTCGACCAATCGCCACGGCTGGAGCGCCGTGCTCTGGATGGACGGCGAGAGCTGGACCGCCCCGAGCTGCGAGCTCGACGTCCACGATAGGGTCGGAGGCGGGGACGGCTTCGCGGCCGGCCTCTTCTATGGCCTGCTCGCCGGGCGCTCGCCCGAGGAGGCCCTGCGGCTCGGCTGGGCTCACGGAGCCCTGCTCACGACCTTCCCGGGGGATACGACGATGGCCTCGATCGATCAGGTAGAGTCCCTCGCCAAGGGCGGCTCGGCCCGCATACAGCGCTGAAGCCTCTATAATACAGGAGAAGACATGAAAGCCGACATCGGACTGATAGGCCTCGCGGTGATGGGCCAGAATCTCGTCCTCAACATGAACGACCACGGCTTCGCCGTGGCGGTCTACAACCGGTCGCCCGATGTGACCGATTCCTTCCTCGCGACGGCGGCGGCGGGGCGGAGGACGATCACGGGGACGAAGAGCCTCGAGGCCCTCGTCGCCTCCCTCGCACGGCCCCGCAAGATAATGCTCCTGATCAAGGCCGGCGCGGCGGTCGACGACACGATCTCCAAGCTCTCGCCCTACCTCGAGGCGGGCGACTGCATAATCGACGGGGGCAACTCCAACTTCGAGGACACGGTCAGGCGCTCGAGGGAGCTCTCCACCCGCGGCCTCCTCTTCGTCGGCTCGGGCGTCTCGGGCGGCGAGGAGGGAGCGCGCCACGGCCCCTCGATGATGCCCGGCGGGGACGCCGCCGCCTGGCCCCTCATCCGGCCGATCTTCGAGGCCATCACCGCCAAGACCGCCTCCGGCGAGCCCTGCTGCGCCTGGATGGGGCCGGAAGGCTCCGGCCACTTCGTGAAGATGGTGCATAACGGCATCGAGTACGGAGACATGGAGCTCATCGCTGAGACTTACCAGCTCCTCCGCGACGCCTATTCCCAGGAGGCCGGAGAAATGGCCCGGACCTTCTCGGCCTGGAACCGGACCGAGCTGGACTCGTACTTGGTCGAGATAACCGCCGCCATCCTGGCTGCCAAGGACGCCGACGGCTCCCCGCTGGTAGAGAAGATCCTCGACGCCGCCGGCCAAAAGGGAACCGGCAAGTGGGCCAGCCAGTCGGCCCTCGACGCCGGCATCCCCCTTACCCTCATCTCGGAGGCCGTCTTCGCTCGGGCCCTCTCGGCCCTGGTCGACGAGCGCGCCGCCGCGTCGGCCATCCTCAAGGGACCCGCTTCGACGGTCCCGCGGCAAGCGACGCCCGCCGCGCTCGAGGATTTGCGCAAGGCCCTCCTCGCCGCCAAGGTCGTCTCCTACGCCCAGGGCTTCATGCTGATGCGGGAGGTCGGCTCCGAGCGGGGATGGAGGCTCGACCACGGGGCGATCGCGCGCACCTGGCGCGGCGGCTGCATCATTCGCTCGGCGTTCCTCGACCGCATCAAGGAGGCCTTCGACCGAGACGCCGACCTGGCCTGCCTGCTCGTCGATCCCTACTTCGCCGGGCTTCTCGCCGATTGCCAGCTCTCCCTGCGGCGCGTCATCGCCCTCGCCGCCGAGAGCGGGACTCCGGCGCCCGCGCTCTCCGCGGCCCTCGCCTTCTACGATGGATATCGCTGCGCGAGGCTTCCCGCCAACCTCCTACAGGCTCAGCGCGACTATTTCGGCGCCCATACCTACGAGCGGGTCGACCGCCCGAGGGGCGAGTTCCATCATACGGACTGGACGGGTTCGGGGGGGAGCGCCACGTCGAAGGCCTACAACGCCTAGTGGGTTGTTGAAATGCTTCGAGTATTTCAACAACCTGTTAGGCCCTGTATTTCGCCGTGAGGCCGACGAGGAAATTCCTGAGGAACTGGTCGCCGCAGGCCCGGAAATTGGGATGCCCCTGCTTCCTGAAGAGGGCGGTGAGCTCCGGTTTCGAGAGCTCGACTCCCGCGAGGGCCATGATCGATATGATGTCCTCGTCCTTCAATTCCAGCGCTATCCGTATGCTCTTCAGGATGTCGTTGTTGCCGAGTCGCGGGGCGTGGGGCTTCGCCGCCGGCTGGCCTTTGCCCTCCCTCCTGCCGCGGCGGCTTATCACGAGGCCTTCGAGGAATCGGGCCGCCACGGCGTCGCCGCACTCCGCATAGCCCTCCACGTCCTCTTTCTTGAAAATGCTCTCGAGCTCGCCCTTCGGGATATCGTAGCCGGCCAGCTTGAACAGCTCCGCGACCCTGAGGTCAGTGATGTTGAGCGCGTACCTGAGCCTTCTCAGGACGTCGTTATTGATCATGTTTTCTCCATCGTCTTACGCGGAATGGATGTTACGCGAACGTTCGGCGTCGGCAGACCGAATGGCAGGCGAAGCCGACCGTACTGCCCAGCGGAGCTTGGCCGAGGTCGAGCGCGGGTTACCGTACTGCTCCTCGCGGCTCGCCCGGATGGGCTCCTGGGCTACCGACGCATAGAGGCCCGCCTCGAGGCCCGAGCGAAAGGCGGCCTCCACTCGCCGGTCCTCCCCCGAGTGGAAGCAGAGGATCGCCGCCCTGGCGCCGGCCTTGAGGCAGGAGGGGAGGTCGGCGAGGAGGCGATCGAGGGAGGCGAACTCGCCGTTCACTTCGATGCGTATGGCCTGGAAGGCCCGGCGGAGCGTCCGCTGCATGGCGGGATCCTTGAAGGAGGGGGAGGGGAAGGCCGAGAGGATCGCCTCGGCCAGGTCGCGCGTCGTGGCGAGAGCGCCGCGGCGAAGCGAAACGGCCCGGGCGATCTCCGCCGCCGCCGACTCGTCCGCGTTCGCCTTCAGTATGTCGCATAACGCGCCTTCGCCGATCCGCGCCAGGTAGTCGCGCGCCGATTCTCCGCCCTCCCGATCCATCCGCATGTCCAGCGGGCCTCGGCGCTTGAAGCTGAAGCCGCGGTCGGGATCGTCTATCTGCATCGAGGAGACGCCGAGGTCGGCCAGGAACAGGTCGACGCCGGCCAGCCCCGCGTCCTCGACGACCTCCGCGAGGCGGGAGAAATTGGCGTGCACGGGAACGAAGGCGCCCTCGGGGATGCCCGCGTCAGCGAGCCTGCGCGCCGTCCTCGGAAGCTCGTCCGAGTCGAGGTCGAAGCCGAATAGGCGGCCTCCGGGCAGGACCGCCCTGAGCAGTTCCCGGGCGTGGCCGCCGTAGCCGAGCGTGGCATCGACCACGATCTCGCCGGGCTTCGGGCAGAGGGCCTCGAGCACTTCCTTGACGCAGATGGACCTGTGGCTCCCGGCCGGGGTGTCGCCGCGGGCGAGCACCTTCTCGACGTCGCCGCGGTAGGCCTCGGGGTTCCGTTCCTTGTATTTCTCGGAAAAGCTCCGGGGATGGTTGCCCCGGTAGCGCTTGCGGCGGACGTGCCGCCCCGCGTCGTCGCTCATGGTCCCTCGTTTTCCCCTCTAGGATAGCCGAAGGCCCTCGAAATTCCTAGGCATTCGCGGCCGGCGGATTGATGGCGGGAGTCGGGGTAGTACTATTAGGCTCGGGGGAGAAAAGGGAGGTAGCGCTGCGAAGACCATCCTCCTTAGGGGGTATCGGGTACTGTGCGCGCGCAGCGACGACGAGGCGGTGTCGGCGGCGCGGGCCGCCGCCGCCCTCCGGGACGCGGCGGTCCGGATCGAGAGCGACGGGGGGACGAGGGTATCGCTGGCCTTCGAGCGCTAGGGCGCCTTCGCGCGTGGATAGAAAAAGCCGCCCGGGTTACCCCGGGCGGCCGCGATGGCGAGCCGGCCCGCCTTATTTCAGCTTGAACTTCTTGCAGAAATCGTCCAGCACCTCGACCAGGTCGGGCTTGCCGATCTCCTGGAGGTCGTAGCCGACCTTGACCGTGGGCTTGTTGATCTTGACGATGCGGTTGAGGTCTATCGGCGTGGCGATCACCACGGTGTCGCAGTCGGTCGCGTTGATCGTGGCCTCGAGGTCCTTCACCTGCTGGTCGCCGTAGCCCATCGCGGGCAACAGCGTGCCTATGTTCGGGTAAGTGGCGAAGGTCTCCTTGAGGCGGCCTACGGTGTAGGGGCGGGGATCGACGAGCTGCTTGGCGCCGAACTTGCGCGCCGCCACGACGCCGGCCCCGATCTTCATGTGGCCGTGGGTGAGCGTCGGGCCGTCCTCGACAACCAGCACCCGCTTGCCCTTGATCAGCTCGGGATGGTCCACGCTGATGGGGGAGGCGCCGTCTATCACGATGGCCTTGGGATTTATGCGCTCGATGCTCTCGCGGACGGTCTGGATGCCCTCAGGGGAAGCCGAGTCGATCTTGTTGATGACGATGACGTCGGCCATCCGCAGCGTGCACTCGCCGGGATAGAAGGACGTCTCGTTGCCGGGGCGGTGGGGGTCGGCCACGGTGATCATCAGGTCCTGCTTGTAGAAGGGGAAGTCGTTGTTGCCGCCGTCCCAGAGGATGACATCGGCCTCCTTCTCGGCCTCGCGGAGGATGGCCTCGTAGTCGACGCCCGCGTAGATCACGTTGCCGCGCACGACGTGGGGCTCGTACTCCTCCATCTCCTCGATGGTGCACTTGTGCTTCTTGAGGTCCTCGACCGTGGCGAAGCGCTGCACCTTCTGAGCGACGAGGTCGCCGTAGGGCATCGGATGGCGGATGGCGACGACCTTGAGTCCCCTGGCCATCAGCATCTGCGCGATCTTGCGCGAGGTCTGGGACTTGCCCGCGCCCGTGCGGACGGCGCCGACCGCGATCACCGGCTTGGTGGACTTGATCTGCGTGTCCTTGGGCCCGAGGAGGGTGAAGGAGGCACCCGCCGCGTTGACGATCGCGGAAACGCCCATGACATGGGAGTAGGGCACGTCGGAATAGGAGAAGACGCACTCGTCGACCCCGAGCTCCCTGATGAGCCTCGGGAGATCGGCCTCGAGATGGATGGGGATGCCGGCGGGGTAGAGCTTGCCCGCGAGCTCGGCCGGGTACTTGCGGCCGGCGATGTCCGGAATCTGCGCCGCGGTGAAGGCCACGACCTCGTACGCCTCGTTGTCCCGGTAGCGCGTGTTGAAATTGTGGAAATCGCGGCCCGCCGCCCCGATGATGATGATCTTTCTCTTCGCCATTCGCGTCCCCCGTTATGTGCTGGATCCACGGGTTCACTGACCCGTCCGGGTCAATATGGCCCTAGGGAACGAGAATAGGAACTCCTTCGGAGGGCTGTCAAGAATGGTTTTTCCGGCGGGGGAGGCCCGCCATAACGCGTTTTGGATGAGTATGCACCGATCGTCCCGCTAACCTGAATATTATGCGCGAAGGCGAGGCAGGAACCGATTTATATGCATATATCGACCGGATGCGAATTATTTCAAATAATTCTCCCGGGCCCCCGATCTGTTGCAGGGCGGGGCCCGATGCGGTACATTCGCGGGACGATGGCTGGCCTCAACGTAACGAGCGAGATAGGGACGCTGAAGCGCGTCATAGTGCATAGCCCCGGCCCGGAGGTCGAGGCCATGACCCCGAAAGAGGCCGAGGCGGACCTCTACAACGACATCATCCCCCTCCCTGCGATGCTGGGGGAATTCGATGTGCTCAAGTCCTTCCTCGGGACGGTCGCGGAGGTGCTCGAGCTCAAGGATCTCCTCGCCCAGGCCCTCGCCGACCCGGGCGACCGCTACGAATTCCTCGACGGCCTCGCCCAGCTCTGCCCCATCCGCGGGCGCATGGAGGAACTGATGGCCATGGCGCCCCCGGAGCTCTCCCGCGTCGTCATCGAGGGCCTCCCCGCCCTCCCGGGCAGCCTCGCCGGCAACTTGAGCCAGCGGAGCTTCTCCCTGAGGCCCCTGCCGAACGCCTATTTCATGCGCGACTCGGCCGCGGTGGTCAGGGACTGGGCGATCTCCTCGGCGACCGCCTTCGACGTCCGCCTCGTCGAGTCGATAGTGACGCGCTTCCTGTTCCGCAGGCACCCCGATTTCCACGCGAAGGGGCTGCTCATCGACGGGCCGAGGGAGCGCAGCCGCTTCATCACCATAGAGGGCGGCGATGTCCTGATACTGTCGCACAACGTGCTGGCGGTCGGCGTCTCGGAGCGGACGACGCCCGACTCGGTGGAAAGGCTGGCCGCCAACGCCGCGAGGGCCTTCGGCGAGGACATCACGGTCTTCGCCGTCGTCCTTCCCCGCGAGCGGGCCTGCATCCACCTCGACATGGTATTCACCGCGGTGGATCGCGACGCCTGCCTCGTCTACGCCCCCATCGTCACCGGCCGCAACCGGGCCAGGGTCGTCCGCATAGACGCCGGCGCGAAGGGCGCCCTCCGCTTCGGCGAGGAGGAGGGCCTGATCCAGGGCCTGTGGGGCGCGGGCATAGACCTCGAGCCCCTGCCCTGCGGAGGCGGGGATACCCTTTTCCAGGAGCGCGAGCAGTGGTGGTCCGGCGCCAACTCCTTCGCCTTCGCCCCTGGCAAGATCATCATGTACTCCTGCAACGCGAAGACCCTCGATCGGCTCTCCTCGGCCGGCTTCGCGATCAGGGACGCGCGGGTCTTCATCGAGGGGAAGGAAAGAGTCGAGGATTTCGAGCGCCTGGCGGTGCGCTTCGACGGCATCGAGCTCGCGCGGGGCGGCGGCGGCGCGCGCTGCATGACCATGCCAGTGGAGAGGGAAGAAGCCTTTTTTTAACATTTACCCCGTACTGGCCTTGCGCGCCCGACCGGGGCGGCTATCTTTTAATTCGGACGGGACCGGACCCGAAACGCTCATCGGTCGAGCTAAAAACGCGCGATTTAAAAGGCAGGTGGCGAATGAAAGCCAAGTTCGACTGCGAAGAGGCCGAGCTCCTCAAGGAACGACTCATTCGCGTCGAGAACGCGCTTTTTTGCCTCAGGGCGAAGTCGAAATGCTTCCCCGATTGGGATAACAGCGAGGTGGAGAGGCTAGAGCGCCTCAGATCCGAGCTGCGCTCCCGCTGCGAGGAGCTGGCGCAGCGGGGCGAGTTGGTCGCGGGCTGATGCCGACCGCCTCGTAGCCCGCCTCCCCGACCTTGCGGGCACCTCGACTCCATCTACGCGCGCTTGAATCCTCAACGCGCCTCGTCGTCGGCAGTTACGCTTGAAGCGCGAATCGTGGCCGCTCAGCTAGCTGCAGCCGGTAGTCGACCCGCACGTTTCGCACTTCAAGCAGGTTCCGTTGCGGACGAGGGTCAGGTGGCCGCAGACGGGACAGGGATCGCCCTCGTAGCCCTTCAGCCTCGCGACGCGGCTGCCCTCGCGGGCCGCCTTGAAGCGCGCCCCCGACTCGTTGTCCGTTCGCGCCATGCGCGCAGCCTTGCCGGTTTCCGGCGGGCGGTGGGAGGGCGAGGCTCCCGCGTGGGTCGCCGCCGTCCTGTGGCCCGCGACGCCGTTCGGGGAGCGCGAGTCCTGGGCCGTGGTGGACTCGAGGTCCTCCGGCTTCACCTGGCCGAGCTCGTGCCGCTCCAAATAGGCTATCGCGAGGTCCCGGAATATGTAGTCGAGCACCGAGGTGGCCATCTTGATGTAGTCGTGGCCCTGGACCATGCCGTTGGGCTCGAAGCGGGTGAAGGTGAAGGCGTCGACGTACTCCTCGAGGGGGACGCCGTATTGGAGTCCGAGCGAGACCGCGATCGCGAAGGAGTTGAGGATCGATCGGAAGGCCGCCCCTTCCTTGTGCATGTCCAGGAAGATCTCGCCGATCGCCCCGTCGTCGTACTCCCCGGTGCGGACGAAGACCGAATGGCCCCCGATTTTGGCCTTCTGCGTATATCCCGAGCGGCGGTTGGGCAAGGCGCGGCGCACGCCTCGAGGGGCGGCGGGCATGCCGGGAAGGTCCTGCGCGTGGGCCTCCCTGGAGCCGCCCGCGTCGCGCGCGACGCCCGCGTCGCGAGAGGCCCGGGGCTCATCCTCCTCGTCCTCGTAATCGTCGAGGCCCCCCGATTCGAGGGCTACGATCGAGTCGGCGATGACGTCGGCGCCGGGCGCGAGGGCCGATAGGGGCTGCGAGAGCTTCGAGCCGTCCCTGTAGAGGGCGATGGACTTGAGCATCGAGCGCCAGGCGAGCATATAAGCGCCCTTGACGTCCTCGTAAGTGGCGGTGTTGGGCATGTTGATCGTCTTCGAGATCGCGCCGGAGACGAAGGGCTGCACGGCGGCCATCATCGCGATGTGGGCCGTCCAGCTGATCGAGCGCGTGCCCTTCTTTCCCGAGGCCGTCGCGGTATCGAATACGCAGAGGTGGTCGTCCCGGAGGCCGGGAGCGCCCTCGAGTCCCATAGAGCCGCAGGCGTAGAGCTCCGCCACCTCTATCTCCTCCTCGGAGAAGCCGAGGTGCCTGAGGAGATTGAAGCCCTGCAGGCCGTAGGTAGCCTCCGGCAGGCCCAGCCCCTCGAGGGCGTCGCCGCCGATGACGAAGGGGGCGAAGGATCCCTCGAGCGAGATCGCGTCCTTGAGCGCGGCCTCCACCTTGTCTAGGGAGGCCGATGGGAGTCCCCTGGCCTCGAGCGATGCGTAGGAGAGCCTCCCGGGCGCGCCCTTGAGCGTGCCGCGGCCGAGCGCGTAGGCCTCTATCTCGCCGATGTCCGATTCGGAGTAGCCGAGGGCCCGCAGGGCCGGCGGGACGGACTGGTTGATGATCTTGAAATAGCCTCCGCCTGCGAGTTTCTTGAACTTGACGAGGGCGAAGTCGGGCTCGACGCCGGTAGTATCGCAGTCCATGAGGAGGCCGATGGTGCCGGTCGGCGCGATGGCGCTCACCTGGGCGTTCCTGTAGCCGTGCTTCTCGCCTAGCGCGAGGGCCTGGTCCCAGGAGTCGCGCGCGGCCGCGACCAGGTTGGCGGGGCAGGCGGAGCCGTCCAGCCCCGTCGGGACGACGGTGAGGCCTTCGTATTCGGCGACCGGGGCGGCGTAGGCCGTCCTGCGGTGGTTTCGGATGACTCGGAGCATGGAATCGCGGTTGGCCGCGTAGCGGGCGAAGGGACCCCAGGCCGCCGCCATGCGGCTGGACTGGGCGTAGGCCTCGCCCGTCAGTATCGCCGAGAGCGCGGCGGACACGGACCGGCCCTGCTCCGAGTCGTAGGCGAGGCCCATCACCATGAGTAGCGACCCCAGGTTGGCGTAGCCGAGGCCGAGGGTGCGGTAGTCGTAGCTCCGGCGCGCTATCTCCTTCGAGGGGAACTGCGCCATGACCACCGAGATCTCGAGGACGGTCGTCCAGATCCTCACGGCGTGCCGGTAGGCCTCATCGTCGAAGCGCTTGGCCTTCTCGTCGTAGAAGGCGAGGAGGTTGAGCGAGGCGAGGTTGCAGGCGGTGTCGTCGAGGAACATGTATTCGGAGCAGGGGTTGGAGCCGCGTATCTCGCCGTCGGCGGGGCAGGTATGCCACTCGTTCACGGTGCCGTGGTACTGCAGTCCCGGGTCTGCGCACTTCCAAGCGGCGCGCGCGATCTCGTCCCAGAGCTCGCGGGCCTTGAGCTTCTTCATCACCTTGCCCGTCGTGCGCGCGATAAGCTTCCAGTCGCCGTCGTCCTGCACCGCCTGCATGAAGGCGTTGTCCAGGCGCACGGAGTTGTTCGAGGACTGGCCGGATACCGAGTTGTAGGCCTCTCCCTCCCAAGCGGTGTCGTAGCGGGGGAGTGGCGCCCGTAGGGCGCCCGCGGAGCTTCGCTCGGCGCTAAAATCCACTGACGAGTAGTCGCCCTGGCGGAACATCGAGAGCAGCTGGTGCAGGAAGGGCGCGGGCACTCCCGCACGGAGGGCGGACT
The DNA here is from genome assembly GCA_025355995.1 of Spirochaetaceae bacterium. GTDB lineage: Bacteria > Spirochaetota > Spirochaetia > Treponematales > Rectinemataceae > UBA1306. The sequence goes on from JANXYQ010000105.1 coordinate 45,004, forward strand.
TGGCCTCGCGGCGTAGGGTCGGATTGAGCTCGAAGGAGAAGCGCTCCTCCTCGCTCGCACCCTCGGGCGCGCCGGAGCGGGCCGCCTCGGCGAGGGCGGCCGCCCGGGCCCGCAGCAGCCCCGAGCCCGCGGCGAGGCAGGCGACCTTGTACTCCTCCTCGGCCTTCCAATTCGTGTAGGACTCGATATCCGGGTGGTCCGCGTCGAGTATCACCATCTTGGCCGCGCGCCGAGTCGTGCCGCCCGACTTGATGGCGGAGGCCGAGCGGTCGGCTATCTTGAGGAAGGAGAGGAGTCCGCTCGATACGCCGCCCCCCGAGAGCCCTTCCCTCTGGCCGCGTATCTTGGAGAAGTTGGAGCCCGTGCCGGAGCCATACTTGAAGAGCCTCGCCTCGCGGGTGACGAGGTCCATGATCCCGCCATCGTTGACTAGGTCGTCCTCTATATTAAGGATGAAGCAGGCATGGGGCTGGGGACGCTCATAGGCCGAGAGGCTCTTGGTCACCTCGCCGGTGGCCGGGTCCACGTAGAAATGCCCCTGGGCGGGACCCTCGATGCCGTATACCGCATGGAGCCCCGTATTGAACCACTGAGGGCTGTTGGGAGCCGCCATCTGCCGGCTGAGCATGAACAAGAGCTCGTCGTAGAAGGCTGAGGCGTCGTCCTCGGAATCGAAATAGCCGGCCTTTTTCCCCCACTCGGCCCAGGTATAGGCGAGCCGATGGAAGACCTGGCGAGCATCCGTCTCGCCGCTGCTCGACGCGGTTTCTCCCCCCGAGCCCGTGCTCGAGGGGGAACGCTGGGCCTTTGGGACGAAAGCGGTCCAGGCCTCCGCCTTGTCAGCGGGTATTCCCGCCTTGCGAAAATATTTTTGCGCTATAATGTCAGTCGCTATCTGGCTCCAGGTCGAGGGAACGATCGCTCCCTCCATATTGAAGACGGCTTTACCGTCGGGATTGCGAATTTCGCTTTTTCGCGCGACCCACTCGATTCCATCGTAGGGTCCGGCGCCCTTTTTTGTAAATATTCGCTCGAATTTCACAGCTCGCCTCCGTCACATTAGTGAATTAATATATCGAATAAACTTAATAAATAAATCAACGGTGGACACTATATATTGGGGCTATTCGATTTGCAAGCGCAACAGCTAGGAAAAAAAGAAAAAATTCCTGTTCGCGCGGCGAAGCGGATATCATCGAGCCAGAGATCTTCGTCCATGCTAAGGGGGGCCAGGTTTATTCCCGATAATCGAAGGAGCCTATGAAATTAGCCGCAGTCATCTATGCAGGATCCTTGTCGCCCCACGCGCTCAAGCCTATCGCCGGCGGCGATTCGGCCTACGAACGCTGTCTTGGCTTCGTTCGCCGGCTTCCGGGCCTCGAGCGCGCCGTCGTCGCGGAGGGGATGCTGGCCCTGCCCGAGGGAGGTTTCCCCAAGGTACGACGGGAGCGCTGGACCCTCGACCTCCTCCTCGAGGAAATGGCGGCGGTCGGCCAGGGCGTCGACGCGGTCCTCCTCGCCTGGGCGGACCAGCCCTTCCTCGACTCGGTACTCGCCGCCAAGATGCTGGAGGATTTCCGGCGATACAGGGCCGAGTACGGTTTTGCCGACGGCTATCCCGTAGGTCTCTCCGCCGAGCTGCTTTCGCCCCGGGTGATCCAGGCGGTCCGGGGCCTCGCCTCGTCGCTACCTCCCGGAACCGGGCCCGGGACCGGTTCCCAGATCGAGAGGGACTCCCTGTTTACCGCGATACAGAAGGACATCAACGCCTTCGATATCGAGACCGACATATCCCCGGTCGACCTCCGCGACTTGAGGCTCACCCTCGCCTGCGACACGAAGCGGAACGGATTGCTCGTCGAGAGGCTCGCCTCCGCAGGCGTTTCCGACGCCGCGAGCGCCCTGGCGTCGATACCCGAGAATCTCGGCCTCCTGCGGACCCTGCCCGCCTTCGTGCAAGTGCAGGTCGCGTCGGGTTGCCCCCAATCCTGCAAGCTTTGCGCCTACCCGGCCTTCGGCCCCCGATTCGCGGGCGGCGGAGGGAGCGTGCTCGAGCTGAAGCGGGAAATGCCGCGCGAGGATTTCGCCTCCGTCCTCGACCAGGTCGTCGACCTCAGCGAGGATGCCGTCATCGACATTTCCCTCTGGGGGGAGCCGAGCCTCCACTCGGATATCCAGGGCCTCGTCGGCGAGGTCATGGCGCGGCCCACGCTCTCCCTCATCGTCGAGACTTCCGGGCTCGGTTGGATCCGCGGTTCCGGCGAGGGCGCCGCCGATCCGATCCGGGCGCTGGCCGGCCGCTATGCCTCGGAGGGACGCATCGATTGGATCGTCTCCCTGGACGCGGCGAGCCCCGAGCTCTACGCGGAGCTCCGCGGGCCGGGCTTCGAGGAGGCGACGGCTTTCGCCGAGAGGCTCATCGATCTCTTCCCCGGCCGCGCCCACGTGCAGATGGTCAGGTCGAGGGAGAACGAGGCCGAGCTCGAGGCTTTCTGGCGAGGATGGAAGAAGAAGACGGACAAGGTGATCGTGCAGAAGTACTCGCGCTCCGCCGGCCTCCTGCCCGAGCGGAAGGTCTCGGACCTCTCGCCCCTGACGCGGCGGCCCTGCTGGCACCTCAAGCGGGACCTCTCCGTGCTCGTCGACGGGACCGTGGCCCTCTGCCGCGATTATTCGCAGGGCGACACGAGGCTGGGCGGCGCCTTCGGGCCCGGCTCGGCGGGCCTGGCGGCCGCCTGGGCCGCCGGCGAGAGCTTCCACGCGGCCCACATCGCGGCCTGCCGCTCGGGCGACGGCGCCCTCTTCCCCCGACCCTGCGAGGCTTGCGATGAATACTATACCTACAACGCTTGACGCCGGGACCGTACCGTATACGGTCGTAGGCGCCCCGAAGCCCGGCGGGGGAGGGGAAGCTCCCGCCCTTTCGGTAGTCCTCCTCAACCGCGGCTCGAGGCTCTACAGGGGCGACCCTATCGCGGAGCTCGAGCGGGTCGGGCTCGGCTCGGTCGTCTCCGTCGAGCCGAAGCCCGAGTCCCTCGACCTCGAAGCCCTCTCCGCGCGTCACCCCGGCGCGCGCTTCCTCCTCCTCTCCGAGCCCGCCTCCCCCGGCGCGCAGATCAACCTGGCGATCCGGGAATCGCGCGGGCCTTACGTCTTCGTGCTATGGAGCGACATGGCCCTCGCGGCCCAGGGCCTCTCGAGCCGCTTCTTCGAGCGGCTGGCCGAGCGCGACATCCTATGCCAGGCCCCCGACCTCTTCGCCAGGGGAGGGGAGCAGGTCCCGGCGGCGGCCTCGCCGGCCTTCAACCGCTCGAGCCTCAAGGTGCTGAGCCTCCCCCCCGCCAAGGACGGCACGAGGAGCCTCTTCCCCTTCGACTACGCGGGAATCTACTCGCGCGAAAAATTCGTGCTGACGGGCGGCTTCGACGCGAGGCTCTCCAATCCCTACTGGCAGAAGCTCGATTTCGGTTTCCGCGCCTGGCTCTGGGGCGAGGAGATCCGCATCGCCCAGGCGCTCAAGGTTTCCTACGCGGACGCCCCGACGAGCGAGGACGAGACTCCCGACGAGTGCTATAAATGGTTTTGGCTCAAGAACCTCGCGCCCAGCTTCCGCGGGGACTGCGGGGCCATAGGGCCTTCCCGCTTCTGGTCCTACCTCAGGAGCAGGGGAGGCGGCGCCCCCTCGGCCCTCGGCGAATTCCGCGCGGCTCGCGAATGGGTCCGGAAGAACCGCTTCCGCTTCCGCACCGACGCCGCCAGCCTCGTCGACCTCTGGGAGGAGTCGTGAGCGTGACCGCGATAGTCCTGCAGGCCCGGATGGGCTCGACCCGCCTGCCCGGCAAGGCCCTCCTTCCCCTCGGAGGCTCGACCCTCGTCGAGCAGGCGATGGCGCGCCTGGCCCTCGTGGAGGCCGACGCCCGCGTCCTCGCCACCGACCATGCGAGCGCGCTGGCCCTGGCCCCCGCGGCCGAGCGGCGAGGCTTCGATCTCCTCGTCGGCCCCTCCGAGGACGTTCTCGCGCGCTATTGCCTCGCGGTCAAGCGCTTCGGCATCGATCTGGTCCTGCGCGCCACCGGTGACAATCCCCTGGTCTCCCACGAGCTCGCGAGCCTCCTCCTGGAGCGCCGAGCCTCCTCGCCCTCGGACTACTCCGGGTACAGGGGGATGCCGACCGGGATGGGCGTAGAGCTCGTCGCCGCCGACGCCCTCCTCAGGGCCGAGGCCGAGGCCAAGGACCCTTCCGAGCGCGAGCACGTCTGCCCCTATCTCTACGGCCACCCCGAGCTCTTCCGCGTGGACCGCCCAGAAGCCCCGAGCGAATACCTCGCAGGCGGCGCGAGCGTCACGGTGGATACGGAGGCGGACTACGAGGCCGTCCTGAGGATCTACGGCGCGTTGTACGCCGGCATCCCGATACCCAGCGTCGCCGTCCTCGTCTATATTAGGAGCGGGAGAAAATGAGCCGATCGATACTGCTGGTCCCTTCGGTCTCGAAGGGCAACGGCTCGGGACACCTCGTGCGCTGCCTGTCCCTGGCGCGCGCCCTCGGCGCGCGCGCCTCCGTCTACGTTCCCGAGAGCCCCGAGGAGGGCTCCCGCGGGGCTTGCTGGACAGCCGCCGAGCTCTCGCTGTCCTATGCCCGCGAGCTCGCGGGCGCCAGCCTGCTGACCGCTCTCCCGAGCGCCTCGCGGCGCAGCCCCTGGGACCTCATCGTGCTCGACCGGCGCGCGACGAGCCTGCCCGAGCTCGCCGCCTGGGAGCGCTATGCCCCTGTCCTCTCGATAGACGAGGGGGGGGAGGCCAGGCAGCGCGCGCAGTATCTCCTCGACATCCTGCCGCGCCATCCCCGCGCGGGAGGGGGCGAGCCCAACCGCGCGAGCCGCGGCCTCCTCGACCTTCCGCGCAACCGCCGCGCCAAGCCCCGGGAATTCAGGCGGATCCTCGTCTCCTTCGGCGGCGAGGACGGCTACGGCCTCACGCTGAGCCTGGCACGCATCCTGCTCGCCGAGGGCCTCGCCCTGCCCGAGGACCTCACGATCGTATCCGGGGCCCTTAGGAGGGGAGCGCCTCCCCTCGGCCTCGACGGGGTCACCGTCCTGGGTCCCGTGCAGGACCTGAAGGAGCACCTGGCCCGCTACGACCTCGTGCTCACGCAGTTCGGCCTCACCGCCTTCGAGGCAGCCTGGGCCGGCTGCGGCGTGATGCTCCTCAACCCGACGCGCTATCACAGGGACCTCGCGCGGGTCGCCGGCTTCCCGGAGCTCGGGGTCCTGAGCCCCGACCGCGCGGCGCTGAGGCGCCTGATCCGCTCTCCCGCGGAAGTCCTCGCCGCGCTCGAGCGCCTCGTGCCGGAGGAGCCCGAGTCACTCGCGGATTTCATCGCCGGCCTCGAGCCCGCGGGAAGCCGCGATTGCCCGAGCTGCGCGAGCGCGTCCCGGCGCGCCCTATACCGCGATCCGGCGAAAAGCTATTTCCGCTGCTCGGCTTGCGGAACGGTCTATATGGTTCGATTCTCCCGCGGAAGGGAGAATCCCTACAAGAAAAGCTATTTCTTCGAAGAATATCGAAACCAATACGGCAGGACCTATCTAGAGGATTGGCCGGCCCTGACGGCGCTGGCCGAGCCCCGCCTCGAGATAGTCGAGGCCCTCGCCTCCGCCAGCCTGGGCAGGAGCAGGGGGCTCTCGGTTCTCGACGTCGGCTGCGCCTACGGCCCCTTCCTCGCGGCGGCCAAGGCGCGCGGCCAGGAGCCCTACGGCCTCGACGCCGCCGAGGAGGCGGCCGCTTACGTGCGCCGCGAGCTGGGCATACCCGCCGCCGTCGGCGATTTCATCGACCCGGCCGCCGCGTCGACCTTTGGAGGGCCCTTCGACGTCCTGTCCATGTGGTACGTGGTCGAACACTTCGATCGCCTCGACAAGGCCCTGAGGAACGCCGCCGCCCTCGTGAGGCCGGGCGGGATCCTCGCCCTCTCCACGCCTTCGATGGAAGGGGCGTCCGGGCGCTTCGGCGGGCGAGGCTTCTTCGAGAAGAGCCCCGAGGACCACTTCACCCTATGGGAGCCCTCGAGGGCGAGGGCCCTTCTCAAGGCCTACGGATTCCGGATCGAGCGCATGCGCATCACCGGCCACCATCCCGAGCGCCTGCCGGGGCTGCGCTTCCTCGCGTCGCGCGTGCGCCCGGGGCCTTTCGACCGCTTGCTCGCGGGGCTCGGCCGCCTAGTATCGCGCGCCTTCGCCCTCGGCGACACCTTCGAGATCTATGCCGTCCGCGAGGGCCCCATCCCCCTGGGCCTCTCCGCCGCCAGGGGCGGAACGGCCCCCGACGTCAGGGCCGAGCGGGGCGCGCCGCGATGACCGTTTTCATCCTCGGGGCCGGAGTAATGCAGATACCCGCCATACGCTCTGCGAAGGAGCTCGGCTGGACGGTCGTCGCGGCGGACGCCAATCCCTCCTCGCCCGGCGCCGCCCTGGCGAACCGCTTCCTCCCCGTCGACCTGAAGGACAGGGATGGCTTGGCGGCCGCCGCCCGCGGAATCCGCGATGAGCTGGGGCTCGGCGGCGTCTTCACCGCCGGGACCGATTTCTCGGCCTCCGTCGCTTGGGTGGCCCAGGAGCTCGGCCTTCCCGGCATCTCCTTCGAGACGGCCCTCAAGGCCTCGGACAAGCTCATGATGCGCGCCTCCCTGGCCGCCGCCGGCGTGAACTCTCCCCGCTTCGCCTCCGCTTCAGCCGTCGACGATCCCTCCCTCGCCGCCGCGGGGCTCGATTTCCCCCTCGTCGTGAAGCCGGCCGACAGCATGGGCGCCCGCGGCTGCCGCGCCGTCCGCGACCGGCGCGAGCTCGCGGAGGCGATAGCGGCGGCCCTCCCGCATAGCCGATCGGGCAGGGCCATCGTCGAGGAATACCTGGAGGGCCCCGAATTCTCCATCGACGCCCTCGTCGACGGGGACGAGGTACGGATCCGCGGGGTCGCCGACAGGCATATCTCATTCGCCCCGTATTTCGTGGAGCTGGGCCATACGATGCCCAGCTCCTATCCTCCCGAGGTCATCGCGGAGGTCCTGCGCGTCTTCCGCGAGGGAGTCGCCGCCCTGGGCATTCGCCTCGGCGCCGCCAAGGGCGATATCAAGTACTGCCCCTCGCGCGGCCGGGCCGTGGTCGGCGAGATAGCCGCCCGCCTCTCGGGCGGCTTCATGTCGGGCTGGACCTACCCCTACGCGAGCGGAATAGACGTCACCGGGGAGGCCTTGCGGCTCTGCGTCGGCCAGCGCCTCGATCCCGAGCCAGCCGCGGACAGGGGCTGGGTATCGGCCGAGAGAGCCTTCATTTCGATACCGGGAACAGTGGCCTCCGTCCTCGGCTGCGTGGAAGCCGAGAGGCTGCCTTATGTAAAGCAGCTCTTCCTGCGAGCGGCGCCCGGGGATAGCGTCGTCTTTCCCTCGAATAACGTGGAGAAGTGCGGCAACGTCATCAGCCAGGCTCCGACCAGGGAGGCCGCCGTCCAGGCCGCCGAGAGCGCGGCCAGGGCGGTGATCCTGCGCCTCGTTCCCTCCGATCCCCGGACCGAGGCCTACCTCGCGGACGAAGGCTCCTGGCCACCCCCCGCCTTCGCGCTCGAAGGCGCCGCTGCGCGCGAGCTGGCCGAGCTGCCCGAGTACCTGGACGGCGGCGCCGGCGTCCAGGGCGGTGTCGCTCCCTTCGCCCCGGCCGCCGCCGTCGAGGGACGCGATTGGAGCGGCCGCGGCTTCGCTGAATCGGCGGCCCTCGCGGCGAGCCTCGCCGGGACCCCCGGCTCAAGGGTGCTAGCCGGCCGTTTTTGGCGCGCCCTCGCGCGCGGCGGCCTCCAAGGCGCCCTCTATGTCCTCGATACGGCCGCGCCGGCGGCCAAGGCTCCAGGGGAAGCGAGAGCTCGGCGATGAGCTCGCCCTATGTGAGGGCGGCGGCGTTCTGCGCCTGCCTCGCGCTCGCCCGGCCTCTGCCTGCCGCCCCGATATCGGCCGGGACAGCGCCGCCAGCGCCGGCGACGCCAGCGCCGGCGACGCCCGCGTCGGTGACGCCTCAGGCGGCGGGGCAGATCGCTGGCCGCCTGAAGGCCCGGCTTTCCTACGATCCCCTCACCGGATACGGCGTTTTCGAGAAATCGGGGAACAGGCTGGCCTTCGCTCGCGGAGTGCCCTGGGCGATATTCGATTGGAACAGGTCCCTCCCCCTCGACCCTCCGTCCGACGCCGAGGGCGGCCTTTCCTTCACGGCCGCGTCGGGAGCGGCCATCGAGAAGGCCTTCGCGGAGGCCGAAGCCGTCGCTCGCTCTCATTTTTCCGTCGCGGCCATACTCATAGACCCGGGCCACGGCGGCAAGGATCCCGGGGCCATAGGCGAGCAGGCCGCGGGCGGCAAGAAGCTGCGGGTGGTCGAGAAGGACGTCACCCTCGATATCTCCCGAAAGCTCTTCGACCTGCTCAAGGCCAGGTTTCCCGACAAGCGGATCCTGATAACGAGGGAGGGGGACAGTTACCCCAGCCTGGAGGATCGCGTCGACATGGCCAATTCCGTCGAGCTCGCAGCGAACGAGGCGATCATATACGTGTCGATCCACGCCAATTCCTCGTTCAACAAGAACGCGAAGGGCTTCGAGGTCTGGTACCTCAACCCGGAATACCGGCGTACCCTCGTCGACGCCAAGAAGCCGGGAGGGCCCGGGCAGGAGATCGCCCCGATACTGAATGCGATGCTCGAGGAGGAGTTCACGACCGAGAGCATTATCCTCGCCCGCGACATCATGTCCGGGCTCCAGTCCGAAATCGGGGCGGAGAGCCCCAACAGGGGCATCCGCGCCGACGAGTGGTTCGTCGTCCGCAACGCCCGGATGCCCTCGGTCCTCATCGAGGCCGGCTTCGTGACCAATCCAGACGAAGGGAAGCTACTCGCGCGGGACGATTACTTGCTCCGCGTGGCGGACGGCGTGTATACTGGGCTCGTGGATTTCGTCGGCTACTTCGAGAGCATGAGAGGCGCACCTTCCCAATGAAACGATTCCTGGACGCGCTGCGTCGATTCCTGCTAGCCTCCGGCCGAGCTCTCGCCGCGGCCTGGGAGGCGTCCCTAAAATGGCTTTCCGTGCCGGTGAACCTCTGCCTGGCCGTGCTAGGACTCGTCTTCGTCGTGTCCTTCGGCTCCTGGGCCATAGGCGACCGCTTCGAGGAAGCGGTCCTCTTCTTCCCGGACAAGCTGGACAAGCTCCGAGGCGAGATTCGCGATATCCCGCATACCTCCGGCCCAGAGGCGCGGGCCGAGCTCATCGCCTCCGAGTTCCTCCTCGGCCCCAAGGACGCCTCGCTTTTCTCCGCCTTCCCCCCCGGAGTGAGGGTAGAGTCTGTCCTTTATCGCAAGGGAAGGCTTTTCGTCGATATATCCTCCGATGCCGCCTTCGCCGACCCGGCCGACCCGAATACGCTGAAAACGCGAATCCTGACCGGAATCGCAGCCATGGATCGAAGTTTAAAGGCCGCGTTGCCCGGCCTAAAGCGCCTATCGCTCACGATAGGCGGCAAAGAACCCTATGCTGTCGGCCTCAAGGCCGAAGGGGGGAAGGGGATAAAAAAAACCGGAAAATAATTGACAAAGGTTTACGGCAGCGTATACTTCCTTACTAAATAGTGGATAACCGGCACTGTATAATGTGTGCAATGAAAGGAGTTATTGCATGAAAAGCAAACTAATCGTCGTCGCACTGGCGCTTTTCCTCGTGGGCGCGTTCACCGCGATCTCTGCCGACGAGGCAGTGCTCATCGATTTCTCTCTCCTCAAGGCCGACATCAAGGCCGATCCGCTCAACCAGGGCAAATTCCTAGAGAACAGGGCCACCATGATGGACTTCTCGGGAACCGCCGGCGCGAGTTACACGGAAGAGCAGAAGGCTCAGATGCGCACCTCCCTCGCGATCAGGAACTGGGACGTACTTCTCGCCTCCTCCTCGAGGAGCAACCTGAACCAGTCCCTGTCCCTCACCGCCGAGGCCCAGATCGCGTCCGACGCCAAGCAGTTCGCGGGCAAGCCCGTCATGGGCTTCCGCGTCCGCTTCCCCGTGGCGGAATTCAATAGCTGGGCCAAGATCGCCCCGCCCTTCGAGATCCCCGCGTTCGAGCCCAAGGCGAGCGTGGACGACCAGGGCGTCATCTCTCCCGCCAAGGACCAGGGCACCGATCCGGCTAACGCGCGGCTCACCCGGTTCGAGGGCAGCTACGACGCGAACACGAAGATCACGACCGCCCTAGGCATCGTGAAGAACGTCGGCGTCATCAAGTCGGTAGCTGTCACGGTCAAGGGACTCAATTTCCCCCATGGCCTCTCGGTCGTCCTGCTCGATTCCGACGGCAACGCCCAGAACGTTTTCATGGGCTACCTGAACTTCGACGGCTGGAAGGAGCTCCGCTGGGATAATCCCGCCTACGTGCAGGACGTCCGCAATCGCGAGCTCCGCGTATTCCCGCTATATCCCAAGACCACTCCGATGGTCAAGTTCGACGGATTCGTGGTAACCCGCGATGCGGCGAACGAGGGCGGGGATTTCGTGGCCTACATAAAGGACGTCAAGATCCTTTACGACAAGGCCGTTCTCGAGCCGGTGCGCGACATCGACGACGAGGCTCTGTGGGGCATCGTCGGCAAGAAGGAATCCGAGCGCAAGAGCATGGAGTCCAAGCGCTTCGGTTCCCAGCAGGTGCTGCGCTACCTAGAGAAGATGAAGCAAGAGAACAAGAGCGACTTCACTCCTCCCGCCACTAAGTAACGCGAGTTTTCGCCTTCACCTGAGAGCGATGGCCGGGACGAGAGTCCCGGCCCTTTTTTTGCCCGCGATGCGCGGAGGGAGAGCTGCCGATCGTGACCGCGAAGGGAGAGGGACTCGAGGCGATACCCGATAGGGGCGCGCTGAAATGCGACTACGAGGAGCGAAAGCCGGGCTACGGGCGGCTCCTCTCCGACTTGGAGGGGCGGATACGCTGCGCCCTGGAGAAGGATTCCCTCGGGCCGATCATCAAGGGCAGGGTGAAATCCTTCGACTCATGGTACTCCAAGCGCATCCGCCTGCTCAGGAGCGCCCGCTCCTCGGGCCAGGAGCCTATACCCATCGCCGATATCGTCGCACTGAGGGTGGTCTGTCCCTTCCTGGGCGACCTGACGATGGCGGAATCCGCGATCTGCGCCTCCTTCAAGGTCCTGGAGGTCGAGCGAAAGGGCTCGGAGCGCTCATTCAGGGAATTCGGCTACGAGTCGATCCACCTCCTCGTCGAGTTGCCGGCGGACCTTCGCCAAGACGCCAAGGGCTTCGACAGCCCCGCCTTCGAGGTGCAGCTCAGGACCATCCTCCAGGAGGCCTGGGCGGAGGTGGAGCACGAGCTGGTCTACAAGGCCGAATTCACTCCCTTCGACGAGCCGATGAAACGCAAGTTAGCCGCTCTCAACGCCAATCTCTCCCTCTCGGATATCATCTTCCAGGAAATCCTCGATTATCAGCGAAGGCTCACCTCTGCGCTGGAGCGCAGGAGATCGGCCTTTTACGGGAAGATCGAGGACGCGATGGACAAGCCCCTCGATCTCGATAAAGAGGGCGCAGGTACCCCCCGGGACAAGGCGGTCGCGGAGAGGCGGGCCCTCGGCCTGGAGAGGGGCAGGATCGCGAGCATGGACGATCTACTGTTGTCCGCCTTGACCGCGCACAACGGAGAGGATTACGAGGCCGCCTCGCGCATCTACAGCGCGATCCTGGCGCAAAAGCCGGAGAAGGACATAGCTGCGGTCGTCTTCAAGCATAGGGGCATGGCCTTTTTCTCCCAATCCCTCTATCAGGAAGCCATCGCGGATTTCAGCTCGAGCCTCGAGCTGGCTCCAGGCGACCACAAAGCGGCGTATTACCGGGGCGTGGTGCGGAGCGTGCTCCAGGATTTTGCCGGCGCGATAGGCGATTTCGACTTAGCCCTCTCGATTCATCCCTACCACTTCTTCTCCCTTTATCGGCGAGCGATGGCCTATTGGCATCTCGGCGACTTCGCTCAGGCGCTCGCGGATTCGGAATCCGCGCTCAAGCTTGAGCCCGATAACGCCTCCGCGATCCTGCTCAAGGCTATGGCCATGCGTAGCCTAAAGATGTAGTCCGAGAGTCCGAAAGCCTTTATGGATAACGAATAAGTGAAATTCATAAAAGCCGGCGGCTTGACATGCCGAGGCTCTTGCGACTATATTCAGGCCCTGCGTCCCCATCGTCTAGAGGTTAGGACAGCGGGTTTTCATCCCGCCAACAGGAGTTCGATTCTCCTTGGGGATATATGAGGCTGTCCATACGGGCAGCTTCTTTTTTTTCGAAGAACCCTGCTCGTCCTGCCGCGCGTCGAAATAAGGCGCATTGGCTAAGCCGAATCATGATAGGATAATGGGCTCTGTAAATCTACGCTGACCGCGGTTTGTCCCTGGAGGATAGCATGAAGATTCGGTCGAGGATGCTTCTATTGCTCGTCGTGACGCTGCCCGCGCTCGTAGTGAGCGTTTCGATGTTCTTCGTATATAAGAACGTGAACGGAGAGCTCCAGCGCATGAGGGCCGATTCCCTGGTCCTCGGAAAGGAGATATTCCGGTTCAGGTACCTGAGCGACGAGCTCCTGACTTCCTCGACCTACAAAGGCACGTACGAGGCGTGGAAAGCCTGCTTCGCTGCGACGGACGCCCTCATCAAGGCCTACTCCTCCGATCCCGTCATAGCTCGCACGATGAATTCCAACGCGGACGTGACGCAGCGGAACGCGCTGAAGAACGTGTGGGCCCTCACCGTGGAGCAGGGCACGAACGTCGGGGAGGCCGCCGAGAAGCTGATGAAAACCGGCGTCTCGTCGCGGGTCTTAAGCCTCTCCAGCGGCGGCTCCTTCTCCCTCGATGCTTTCATGCTGGACAATCGGCTGCCCCAGCTCATCACTACCCTCGACACATATATGGATGGGGCTCTCGTGAAGCTCTCGGCCTCCGTGGCCAAGAAGGCCGATGCCACCGATCGCGCCCTCACCCTGATCATCGTCTGCCTCTCGCTCTTCGCCTTCGTCGCCGCGGGGATCCTCAATGTCAGCTTCGCGCGGGCCTTGAGCGGCTCCCTCGCGAGCTTCGGCTCCGCCATTGAGACCTGGAACGCCCAGGATTTCTCGGTGAAGGCGGCGCTCGGGGGCAAGGACGAGCTCTCCGCGCTGGCCGCGCAGATCAACGGCACGATAGACGATTTCGCCGGGCTCATACGGCGGGTGTCGGGCATGGCGGAGGCCGCGACCGTCGTCCGGGAGGAGATCCTATCGGCCTCGAGCGAGACCGCGGCGTCGATCGAGCAGATCGCCGCCAACATCAGCTCGATACGGGGGCGCATAGACGAGATGGTCTCGGGGATGGGCTCCTCGAGCGACGCTTCCGCGGCGATAGGGTTTAGCGTCGGGTCCCTGGACGAGAGGCTGGCCGAGCAGAGCGCCGCGCTCGCCCGCTCGAGCTACAGGGCCGACGAGATGAAGGCCGCCGCGTCGCGGGCGGACGCGATTGCGAGGCGCCAGGGAGAGGAATCCTCGAGGCTCGAAGCTCTCGCCTCGGTGGAGCTGGAGCGGCTCGGCTCGATCAACGCGGCCATCGCGGGCGCGGTGGAGGACGTGGGGAAGGTGAAAGAGGTCGTGGAGATCATCAACGCGGTCGCCGAGCAGACCAACATCCTCGCGATGAACGCGGCGATAGAGGCGGCGCACGCGGGGGAGGCAGGGCGCGGCTTCGCCGTCGTCGCCGAGGAGATACGCAAGCTGGCGGAATCCACGAACGAGAACGCGATAATAATCGGCGACACGATAGGCGACATGGCCGGGAGGATCGGCGAGGTATCGGGCGCGAGCGTCCAGACCGACAGCGACTTCAAGGAAATCGGGGGTTTGACCCGCGAGGCGCGCTCGAGCATGGAGGAGCTGCAGGGCATCATCCGGGAGCTGTCGGAGTCGGCCTCCGGGGTCGCCGAGGACCTGGAGTCGGTCGCGGGCAACTCGAGGGAGGTCAAGGAGCGATCCGGGGAGATCCTCGCGAGCTCGCGCAGCGCCGCCGAGGCCGCCGAGATCGTCACCGGGCTCGGCGAGGAGATCAAGGGCGGGATGGGGGAGATCGAGGCCGGGTCGAGGGACACCGGCGCTGCGATGCAGCACCTGCGAGACCTGAGTTGGAGGATAGCCGAGTCGGTGAAGGAGCTCCACGCGAGCGTCGCGGGATACAAGACTGCGAGCGAGGCCGCGGATGCGGACGGCTTGACAGAAATCGCATAGCAAGTACGATATCATTCGATATAATACTTCTGCCCATGGAGGATACATGAAAAAGAAAGCGCTTGTACTCGCGCTCGCCCTCACGCTATTCAGCGTATTCAGCGCCTCTGCCTACACAGCCGCGATAGGCGGGGAATTCTCCCTCAAGGTCGGCTCGGGGCTCCCGAACTCGGCTCTCCTCTCCTTCCGGCTGCCGAAATTCCCGGCGGTCTTCGGCCTCGGCGTCTCCGTGGGAAACGGGAATTCCTCCTTCGTCCTCCTCGCCGACTGGTGGCTGGCCCAGGGCAACTTGGTCAGCTTCGTCAATTATTACGTCGGTCCCGGCCTCTTCGTCGGAATTTCCGATTCGGCGGTCCTGGGTATCCGCGTGCCCGTGGGATTGAACGCCTTCCCGATCAAGCCCCTCGAGCTCTTCATCGAATTCGCCCCGGCGATCACCCTTCTCGATAAGGCTGCCATAAACATCCCCGAATGGGGCCTCCAGGCGGGCTTCGGCTTCCGCTTCTGGTTCTAGGCCCGCCCGGGAGCGCCAGCCAGCAATATACGTTGAGGGCGCGAAGCCAGATAGTAGAGCGCGCGAAGGCAATCGAAGGAGATGAGGTTGGAAACCCCCATCTCCTTTTTTTTCGTCCTTGGCGCTTATTTCTCGGATTTCTGCTCTTTCTCGGTGTCCTGTACTTCTTCCCACCTCGCCGCAGCCCTGCGAAGGTGCGGTATGACTATCGAGCCTCCCACGACGAGACCGACCGCGCAGGCCTCCTGGAATTCCTCAGTCGACACCTTCTCTTCCTTGCAGCGGATAGTATGGTACAGGATGCAATCGTCGCAGCGCAGCACCATCGAGGCGACGAGTCCCAGGAGTTCCTTCGTCTTCGCGCTCAAGGCGCCGTCTCGGTAGGTCTGTCCGTCGAGGCTGAAGAAACGCTTTATCTCCAGGCCGGCGATCGCGAGCACCTTCTCGTTCAGAGCCTCGCGCTGTTCCCGCCACTCGCCGACGCTCTGGTCGAATATTCCCTTTTCCGGCATGCTCGCCTCCGCTCGCAGGGTAGCCTCATTGGCGGCGCCGGACAAGGCTATACGGAGCATGCAAAAAATGCTATATTAACGATAAGCTAGTCGAAGAGGAGCCTGCGATGACCGAGCATCTGGATGGCGTGAGTTTCAAGAAGAAAGTATTCGATTGGGACAAGAGCGAGGAATGGAAATATGAGGGCGCCCTTCCCGCGATAGTGGATTTCTATGCCGAGTGGTGCGGACCTTGCAAGGCGCTCGGGCCCGTCCTCGAGGAGCTCTCCGGGAAGTACGAGGGCAAGCTTCAGGTTTTCAAGGTCGATATCGACAAGGAGCCAGACTTGGCGAGCCTCTTCGGAGTGCAGAGCGTTCCCACACTCCTCTTCATTCCCAAGGAAGGCAAGCCGAGCATGGCGCTGGGCGCCCTGCCGAAGCCCCAGCTGGAGAAGGTCATCTCCGAGGTCCTCTTCGTCTAGGGCCGTCCGCTAAGTCGCGCGAAGGGTCGCCAAGCTCAATCAAATTGATTCTGAAATGGATTATTCCGACTTGATGTGCCTTCCTTAGCGGAGGACGATCCGCTCCGCCTTCTGCAGGGCGTCGGCTATGAGCGGCTCCAGTCCGAGGGCTTCGTAGGACGCCCTCTCTCTTTCGAGCTTCGCCTTGAGCAGGGGGTGCTTGGGAGAGAAGAGCACGCAGCAGTCCTCGTAGGGCAGGATCGAGATGTCGAAGCTGCCGATCTTCTTCGCGAGCAGTATCGTGTCTTCCTTGTCCATGCCGACGAGGGGCCGCAGTACCGGAAAGTCGCTGAGGCTCTGGGTAAGCCGGAGGTTCTCCGCGGTTTGGCTGGAAACCTGCCCGAGGCTCTCGCCCGTCACGAGGCAGTTGGCGCCGACGCGAACCGCGAGCAGATGGGCCGCCCTCATCATCGCCGCCCTCATCATGAGGGTGGTGAGGTCTTCCCGCGCGTCCTTCTTGATCTTGAGCTGGGTCTCGGTGAAGGGCACGATCCAGAGGGAGAGGGCGCCCGTGAAGGAAGCGACGACCTTGGCCAGGCTCACGACCTTGGCCTGGGCCTCCATCGACGTGTAGGGATAGGCGTGGAAGTACACCGCCTCCAGGGCGAGTCCTCTTCTCGCCATCATGTAGCCGGCCACGGGGGAGTCGATGCCGCCGGACAGGAGCAGCAGGCCCTTGCCCCCCGACCCCGCCGGCAGGCCGCGGAGGCCTGGCTCGGGATCCCCGAAGACGTAGGCCCTCTCCCGTATCTCGGCGTTGATCGTGAACTCGGGGCGATGGAGATCGACCCTCGACTCCGGGAAGGCCTCGAGGACTACCTGGCCGATGCGCGCGGAGAGCTCGAATGATCCGAGCGGGAAGCTCTTGTCCGAGCGCCGCGACTCCGCCTTGAAGCTCCTCTTGCCGGCGGCTATGCGGCTTCCAGCGACCTCGACGGAGGCGGCGAGGACGGCCTCGACGGTTTTCTGCGTCTTGGTCGCGCGCGCGTAGCCGTTGACCCCGGGCGTCCGCGAGAGGATGAGTTCCGTCTCGGCCGCCCTCTCCTCGGGCACGGTCGCGAAATAGCGGCCGGGGAAAACCTCGATCTTGCGGGGTATCCCCGCCGATTCCAGGCGCTTATTCAGGTCCGAGCGAAGTCTATCCACGAATTCCTTGCGGTTTCCGAGCTTGAGCAGGATTTCGCCTATCTTGATCAGGTACAGGGCGTCCATGGCTTCCTTTAGGTCTTCAGGGCGCGATAGGCGGTTCCGGCTGCCTCGAGGAAGGAGTCTATGTCGGATTCCGAGCTGAGGTCTCCGGTGGAGACGCGTATCGCCGAGGCGGCGAGCTCCTCCGGCAGGCCCATCGCGAGGAGGACCCTGCGTCCCGCGCGCTTCAGGTTACCAGAACAGGCGGATCCAGTCGACACCGCGACGCCAGCGTCCGAAAGCGCGCGGGCGAGGACCTCCCCGGAGAGGCCCGGGAAGGCAGAGCTCACGATGAAGGGCGAGTAGCGCTCGTCGCCGGGCGTCCTCCCCAGCGGAAGGGCCTGGGCGCCGGGGATCGAGGCGAGCCCGGACAGCAGCCTCGCCTCGAGGGCGCGTGCGCGGGCGACGCGTTGCGCAAAATCGGAAGCCGCGGCGCCCGCGGCCGCCGCGAAGGCCCAGGCGCCCTGGAGGCTCTCGGTGCCCGGCCGCCGGGCGCCTTCCTGCCCTCCGCCGACGGATAGGGGCTCGAGCGGGCCCGAGCCGGGGAGGGCCTCGGCCACCCACAGCGCGCCTACGCCTCGGGGGCCGCGGAGCTTGTGCGCGGAGTAGGCCGCGGTGCTCGCGCCGGAGGCGGCAGGGTCGAAGGCCACCTTGCCGAGGGCCTGGACGGCGTCGACGTGGAGGCGGGGAGGCGCGCGCCCGAGGGCCGCCGCGGCCGCGGCTATTGACCTCGCTATCTCGGCTATCGGCTGCACCGCTCCCGTCTCGTTGTTCACGGCCATCACCGCGACCAAGGCGGTCTCTCGCTCCACGGCCGCCCCTATCTTGAGCGGGTCGAGGCGCCCGTCGCTCTCGCTCGCAACGAAGGTCAGGCCGAGGCCGAGGGACCTGAGCAGCTGCGCCTCCTCGTAGACGGCCGCGTGCTCGATTTCCGCGACGACGAGGTGGAGGCGCTTGATGCTCCCGTCGCGCTTGGCGTTCAGGGCCGCGCGCAGGACAGCGAGGAGGGGTATCGCGTCGGATTCGGTGCCCCCGCCCGTGAAGGCGATGCGGCCCTTGGCGGAAGCGGCCGTCACGGCCCGCACGAGGCGCCCGCGCGCGTCCTCGAGGGCGGCCTTGGCCGCGGCGCCGAGGGCGTGCTTGCTCGAGGGGTTGCCGTAGTTCGCCGCGGCGACGAGCGCGGCGTCCGCGAGGATCGCGCCATCGGGCGGCGAGGTGGCCGCCCAGTCGAGGTAGGTCATGGCTAGAATTGCGATCTTCTGTCGGGGATGCTCGCGGGCGTCTTGCCCGCGGAGGCGAAGGCCGGATCGAGGTAGAGGGCGCAAAAGCAGTGGCCCCGCTCCTCGATGTCCTTCCACGAGGGGGCGCAGGGGCAAATCACCTTCGCATCCGCCTCCCTGGACCCGTCCGTGTCGCGGCAGGGGCATAGAAAGTAGCCGTAGCGATTCCAGTTGGTCGCGAGCCCCTCGACCAGGTCCTTCGTGAACTCCGCGTCGGGGTTGAGGGCCCAGCCCTGTTTTTTCGCGACCATCGAGGCGAAGGTCATCGTCTGATCGAAGCTCTTGGGCATCATGCTTACCTCTAGAGGCCGAGGGTCTTGGTCCAGTCGGGCTCGATGAACCCCACGAGGTGCTGGTCGCCGTCGATTACCGCGAAGGGGAAGGCTATGTCCGCCTTGAAGCGCTCCTTCAGGACCTTCTTGGTCTCGTTCTTCGTCTCGAGGGGGACTCGGTCCATATAAATATATCGATAGGTCACGCCCTTCCCGTTGAGGAAGGCCATCGCCCGCTTGCAGAAGCCGCAGGTGGACAACGCGTAGACGACGATATCATGTTCGGAGCTGGAGCCGGGAACTTCCGTATAGCTCAGGGTTTCGAGCATGCTTCCTCCTTGATATGGCCTAGTATACCAAATTCGCGGCCCCGGGTAAACGCAATGGCCGGCTCCGTCTCTGTTGCTGAAAAGCCCGATTTCGGCTAGCATGTGGGCATGCGAGACCCCTCACTAATACGCAATTTCTGCATCATCGCCCACATAGACCACGGCAAGTCCACCCTCGCCGACCGCTTCATCGAGAAGGCGAAGGTCGTCGAGACGCGAAAGATGCAGGACCAGATGCTCGACAACATGGAT
The DNA here is from genome assembly GCA_025355995.1 of Spirochaetaceae bacterium. Classification (GTDB taxonomy): domain Bacteria; phylum Spirochaetota; class Spirochaetia; order Treponematales; family Rectinemataceae; genus UBA1306. Next base: position 64,174 of record JANXYQ010000105.1, read on the forward strand.
ATCGAGCGCGAGCGGGGCATCACGATCAAGAGCCAGGCGGTCGCCCTCGAGTACCTGGCCAAGGACGGCAAGACCTACACGCTCAACCTGGTCGACACGCCCGGCCACGTCGACTTCTCCTACGAGGTCTCGCGCGCCATCTCCTCCTGCGAAGGAGCCCTCCTCCTCGTCGACGCGACCCAGGGGGTCGAGGCCCAGACCCTGTCCAACATGTACATGGCCCTCGAGCACGACCTCGAGATCATCCCGGTCATCAACAAGATCGATATGCCCGCCGCCGATCCCGAGGAGATCAAGCGCCAGATCGAGCACGATCTCGGCTTGGATCCCGATGGCGCCCTCCTCGTGTCCGGCCGCTTCGGCACCGGCGTCGACGAGCTCTTCGAGGCGATCGTCCAGCGGATTCCCGCTCCCAAGGCCAAGGCCGCCGATCCCCTCCAGGCCCTCATCTTCGACTCGCATTACGATCCGTATCGAGGCGTCGTAGTCCATTTGCGCGTCTTCGGCGGCGAGATCCGCCCGGGCCAGAGGATCCGGCTCATGCACAACAGCTCGGAGTACGTCGTCGAGGAGACGGGCCAGTTTCGCATAACGCTCGCCAAGACCGAGGGACTCCCCTCGGGCTCCGTCGGGTACATAATCGCCGGCATCAAGACCATCGCCGACGTGCGCGTGGGCGACACCATCACCGACGCCGCCAATCCCTGCGACGCGCCCTTGCCCGGTTTCCGCGAGGTCAAGCCGGTGGTGTTCTCCTCGATCTACCCGATGGACGCCGCCGACTACGACGAGTTCAAAGTAGCCGTGGAGAAGCTCAAGCTCAACGACGCCTCCCTCATCTACGAGAAGGACAGCTCCCTGGCGCTGGGCTTCGGCTTCCGCTGCGGATTCCTCGGGCTCCTGCATCTCGAGGTCGTGCAGGAGCGCCTGGAGCGCGAATACGACCAGGCCATAATCCTCACCGCGCCGAGCGTCAGGTACAAGCTGAAGCTGATGACCGGGGAGACCGTGTTCATCGACAATCCCTCGGATTATCCCGACCCGACGAGGATCGACGAGGCGGAAGAGCCCTATATCAAGGCCCAGATCATCACGCCCCTGGCCTATATCGGCAACCTCATCACCCTCTGCATGGGCAAGCGCGGCGCGCAGACCTCCTTCACGCACCTGGACGAGAAGCGCGTCGAGCTCTGCTTCGAGATGCCCCTCGCCGAGGTCCTCTTCGACTTCTACGACAAGCTCAAGTCGACGAGCCGCGGCTACGCGAGCTTCGACTACGACATCATCGGCTATCGGCCCACGAAGCTGGCCAAGCTCGACATCCTCATCAACGCCAAGCCCGTGGACGCCTTCTCCCAGCTCGTCTTCGAGCCGAACGCCTACGAGCGGGCCCGCAAGGTCTGCGAGCGGCTCGCGAAGAACATACCGAGGCAGCAGTTCAAGGTCCCGATCCAAGGCTCCATCGGCGCGAAGGTAATAGCCCGCGAGACGATCAACCCGCTGCGAAAGGACGTCCTCGCCAAGTGCTATGGCGGCGACATCTCGCGCAAGCACAAGCTCCTCGAGAAGCAGAAAGAGGGCAAGAAGCGCATGAAGATGGTGGGCGACGTCGAGCTGCCGCAAGAAGCGTTCTTGGCGGTCCTGAGGACGGATGAGGATGACGATCACAAGGACCGCTAGCAAGGCTCTCGCGCCGCGGCCATGAACCTCGCGAGCTACGCCCTGGCCTCGGCGGCCGCCCTCGCCGCCGGCGCCGTCAACGCCCTGGCCGGCGGCGGCACCCTGGTCACGTTTCCCGTCCTCGTCGCCCTCGGCCTTCCTCCGGTTTCGGCCAACGTCACGAATACCGTCGCGCTCCTGCCGGGCTACCTCGGCGGAGCCTGGTCCCAGCGCTCAGTCCTGGCCCGGTCGGACCAGCGCGGCCGCCTGGCGCTTCTCCTGCCCGCCGCCGCGGCCGGGGGGCTGGCCGGCGCCCTCCTCCTCCTGTTCGGCGACGAGAGGATCTTCCGCTTCCTGGTTCCCTACCTCATCCTACTGGCCTCCGGCCTCCTCGCCTTCGGCGAGAGGATAAAGAGGGGCCTGGCCGCCCGCCAGGTCGCCAGGGGAGGCGTCGGGCCCGAGCGCATGGCAGGGCATCCGGCGGGCCCGAGCCGGACCGCGGTCCTCGCGATCGCCTTCGCCTCGGTCTACGCCGGGTATTTCGGGGCGGGCGCCAGCGTGATAGTCCTCGCAACGCTCGGCATCGCGCTGGACGGACCCCTTTCGGAGCTCAACGCCGTGAAGCAGGCCGTCTCTCTCCTCGGGAATCTCGCGGCCGCGCTCTTTTTCTCCATCAGCGGGAAGGTCGATTGGAGCTTCGCCGCCGTGATGGCGGTCAGCGCCCTTGCGGGAGGAACGCTCGGCGGGACGATCGCGGGGAGGATCAAGGGCCCTGCGCTCCGAGCGGCGGTAGTCGCCGTCGGGATCGCGATCGGCGCCTACTACCTGGTCAGGCGCTACTAAGGCCTGCGATTGTAAGGCGGCACGCTTCGCGCGCCTCGGATTTACGCGACGCCGGCGGAAAGCTGGGTCAACCTGCGGGCCCAGTACTCGACCTGCGGGACGAGGCGGTTCAAGAAATCCTGAGGCAGCTCCCGCGCGCGCTCCTGGTCCGGGAAGCCCCAGCAAAGGTAGTCCGATTCCAGGACCAGGCGGCGGAAGGCCTGGCGCGAGAGGGGCGACATTCCCCGCATCGAGAGCCTCAGCTCCTCGAGTCGGCCCAGCTCGTCCTCCAGGAAGGCGCGTATCTGGACCGAAGCCTTGATCGGGTCGAAGCCGCCGGCGGCGGCATCCCTCGTCCCCGAGCCGGTGGAGCGCAGGAGGGACTCCGCCTCCCCAATGGATATCCTGCGCCCGCCGATCGAGGGGCCGGCCCCGCGCAGGTCGTAGAGGTCCCCTTCGCCTCCCTTTCGGCGCCCCTCGCCCTCGCCCATCCCGGCGAGGATCGCCGCGTAGGACAGGAGGATCGGGTCGGAGAGGAGGTCGGCCGCCCCGCCGGCGCCGCGGCTCAGGGCCATGGTCCTGTCGCGGAAGGAGACGGCGAACTGGCCGGGCCAGCGCGTTAGGCGATTCAAGCGGCGCTCCTCGGCGAGGAGGCTCGGGCAGCCACGCGCGTGGGTCTTGCCGGCCTCGAAGGAGAAGTCCAGCCCCGCGGCCAGGAGCGGGCCCGAGGCGAGGAGGCGCGTCATGTGGACCGCGTGCACGCCGACCGAGCCGAGCGGGGGGAGGGAGAGGAAGGGGACGCCGGCCTTCGCGAGCGCTGCCTCGGCGCGCGACAGGAAGGGGCTCGGCGTGATGCGCACGGCGCTCAGGTGCTTCGGGCCCCGCACGGAGCGGAAGGTCGCGGGATGCGATGAGAGGTCGGCGGCCAGAGCCGCCGGCCGCGAGCCCAGGCAGGTGAAGTCGGCCAGGTTGTGCGCCTGCCCTTCGAGGCAGACCACGAGGTCGGGCTCGATGCCGGCGGCCATCAGGGTGCCGAGGGCGGTGTCGCAGGCGATGACGGTCGGGCGCAGGCGGGCGAGGAGGGGGAGGGCGGCCTCGAGGGAGGGGCCGGCGCCGCATACGACCGCGGCGCCGCGGAAGTGGGGCAGGGGAGAGGGCGCGATCTCGGGGAGAGCGGCCATATTGGCGAAGATATTCCGAGCCCAGAGGGGCCCGAGCATCATCAGGGCCGCACGATTTCGCCAGGAAGCCTCGAATTCCGAGGAGAGGGCGGCGGCCATCGCCGCGTAGGCCGCCGCGTCGAGGGCCTGGCCGCCGGAAAGGGGAGTCAAGCGGCAGGCGCGGAAGGCGCCCAGGCGCTTGGCGGCCTCGACCGCCTGCTCGGGCGAGGAGGCTTCGACGAAGGCGATCCTCTCGTCGCCGGCCAATTCCGGGGGAAGGCTGGCGCGGGCGAGGGCAGCGAGGGCCGGGTCCGTCTCGACGCAGAGCAGGGCGCTCCTCGGTCCCATGGCCGACAGGAGCTCGGCTACGCCGTACCACAGGAGGGGAGACGGCACTAGGTGGAGGCGGCCCGGCTCGGGATCGCAGGCCGCCGCGAGCCTTCTGGGAAGGCTGGAGGGATCGCGGGCGGAATAGAGCAGCCGCCCGCGGTAGCTGACGGAAAGGCCCCCCGGCGTCTGCAAGACGAGGGGGGCCTCTTCGTCGCTCATGGGCTTTTAGTTAGTCTTCGTCGTCGCGGCCGGCTGGAAATATTTGAAGAAAATGTTGCTGAAGTCGTCCTTGAACGCGGGGCTCTTGATGAAGATGTCGCGCACCTCGGCCGATCCCTTGCTCTGATAGAAGTAGGGGTAGTAGAAGGCGATGGCTCCCGTCTCGTCGTCCTTGGCGGAGCTCGCCTCCTTGACCTTGAGGACCAGCGCGTTCTCGCCGAGGATGAGAGGCTCGGATACCGAGCCGGGCGCGAGGGAGAAGGCGGCGGTGAGGAACTTCTCGTTGGTGGAGGCGCCGGAGAGCTCGGCGCTTCCCTCGGGAACGACGTTCTTGAACATCGGCGCGCTCTGCCCGTAGATGGAAACGGTCAGGTCCCCGTAATTGATGGGGAAGGGCCCAGCCGACTTGACCGCGAGGCCCGCCTTCTTGGCGGCGGCGACGAAGCCGGCGCCGCCGGCGGCGGTGAGCTCCTTGGCCTTGGCTATCGCCCAATCCTCGACGACGCCGCGCTCGTTCCGCGTGATGTAGTCGCGCACGGAGGCCAGGGCCGCCGCTTGGGAGAGATCGGCTGGCGCGACCGCTGCTTCGGCCCTGAAGAAGGACCAGGCTCCGGCCGAGGTCTTGAATACGGGAGATAGCTCCCCGGTCTTGAGGGCCGCGAGCTTCTCGGCGTCGTCCTTGCCCGGGAGCTCCTTCGCCAGCTCGTTGAAGTACTTGGGACCCTCGGCCCCGCCCTTCTGGGCGTAGGCGTCCTTCGAGCTGGCCTTGGCCGCCGCCTCGAAGGTCGTCTTTTTGTCCTGTATGTTCTTGAGGAGCTTCTTGGCGTCTGCCTCGCTCGAGGCGATGGTGACGCGCGAGAGGGTCAACGTCCGGAACAGGTCGGCGTGGGCCTTGCCCCAGGCCGCGACCTCGGCGTCGGGGAAGCCGGACAGGGGATACGCCGCGTATTCGACGGTCCTGGTCTCCTTGGCCATATCCTTGACGAAGGCTATTTCCTTCGTGCTCGGCGATACGCCGAGCACATCGCTGAAGTATTCCTGGTATAGCGTGTCGTCCCGTATCTGGTTGCGGATGGACAGCTTCTCGGCGAGGGTGGCGTCGTGGTATTTCTGTGCCGAGAATTTGCCGTTCTCCTGGAAAGCCGCGTTCTCGGCGACCTTGGTATCGAGCCAGGACTCGGTCACCGACCCGCCCGAATTCCTGACGCTGTCGATGGCGGCCATGCGGAGGAGGGTCCGCTCGAAGGCCCCGCGATAGACCTGGTAGGCGAAGAGCTGGTAGTTCTCCTCGTTGAGGCCCTGCTGGCGCAAGCGGTCGTTTAGGTCGCGGACCTGGAGGGCCATGTAGGAACCCTGGCTGTACTCGATCGGCTTTCCGGCGTAGGTGCCGAAACTCAGCGTGCGGCCGTTGCCCGAGATCGCCGACCCGCTGCCGCCGCCCATGGGCACGAAGACGAAGGCTATTACGACTATTACGAGGACGACGATCGTCCCCGCGTAGATGCCGGGATTCTTGATTCCCCTCTTGCTTTCACGGGGCTCGCTTTTTACGGGAGCCTTAGGTGTCTGGGATGCCATGGTTTCCTTCTGGACTACCTAGATGACGCGCCCCTTAAGGAAAGCCCGCGACCGAGGATCGCGTGCGATCGGGGATCGCGTAGGGGCTGGCCGAAACTAAGTTCCGCCTAGCCCGCTAGAGTGTGGCAGGATATCACGGGGCTCCGCGGGCTGTCAACGATGGGTGATGGCCGGAGGCTCGGCCTCGATGTCGCGGGCGAAGGCGTAACCGTTCTTCTTCTCCCTCTTCACGCGGTACATCGCGGCGTCGGCGGCGTTCACGATGGGCTCGATGGCGTCGCCGTCGTCGGGGAATACTGCGATGCCCATCGAGAAGCCCACCGTGCAGACGTTGCCCTCCACGGACAGGGGCTGGCCGCACTCCTCGAGGATCTTCTTGGCGGCGAGGGCTATGTCCTGGACGTCCCTGACCGAGGCGAGCACGGCGACGAATTCGTCGCCGCCGACCCGCGCTACCGTGTCGGACGCCCGCAGCATGGCGCGCAGGCGCTCGGCTATCGCCACGAGGGCGCGGTCGCCCGCCAAGTGGCCGAGCCGGTCGTTTATCGGCTTGAAGTCGTCGAGGTCGATGTAGATGACTCCTACCTTCGTCCCGCTGCGGCGGGCGATGTCGAAAGTCTTCTGGAGCAGCTCGAACAGCAGGCGCCTGTTGGGCAGTCCCGTGAGCGGATCGTGGTTGGCGAGGTGGGTGATGCTGACCGCCGCCTTCTCGAGCTCCTCCTTCTCGCCGCGGATCGCGTGGTTGAGGGCCTCGAGCCGGTCGTGGATCAGGCTGTTCTCGACGGCGATGGCGACGTAGGGCGCCAAGGCCTCCACGAGGGTCAGGTGGCGGGACGTTATCGCGGAGCGCCGCTCGCTCTGGACGGTGAGGAGGCCGATCGCCCGGTCGTCGATGACCAGGGGCAGGAACATCAGCGATCCCGCCGGCGGGCCGTAGTGGATCGGCTCGCCGGAGAGGATGCCGGCGGGCTTGTTGGCGGTGTCGTTCACGAAGACCGGCGCCTTGTCGCGCAGGCATATGGCCGCGTAGCTCCGCCTCGGGTCGGGGTTGATGCGCGAGCGCTGGACCCGTTTGCCGTGGAAGATGTAGGCCCGGTAGTCGAGGGTCTTGTCCTCCTCCTCGTACAGCGCCAGGCCGAAGAGGTCGAAGGGGATGTAGTGGCTCAGGGTCTCGTAGAGGGTGTTGATCACCGTATCGAGGTCGAGGCTCGCGGTGATGAGCCTCCCCGTCTCGGCGATGGCCAGGATCTGCCTGTTGGCGCTCTCGAGCTCCTCGGTCTTCTCCTTGAGCTCTATGTTCTTGAGCCGGTAGATCTCGGCTTCCTGGCGGCTCTTCTCGACCTCGTACTGGACCGTGATGTTCTTGATCTTCCTACTCGCGTCCTCGCTCAGCGCCTCGTGCTCGAAGCGCGAGAACCGCTTGTAGTAGTCGAGGGCCCTGCGGAAATCGCCCATCACCTCGTGCGCCTCGGAGAGCCGCTCGTAGGCTGTGTTGATGAGGCGCTTCGCCCCGATGCCCTCGGCGCTTCCCAGGGCGACTCTGAAGCGATCGAGGGCCTGCTCCATGTCGCCCGTCATTACGTGGATGGCCCCGAGGTCGAGGAGGACGGCCGCGCGCTCGCGCTCGTTCTTCAACGCCTCGGCGATCGCGAGGGCCTTCGAGTACTGGGTCGAGGCTAGCTCGAGCCTGTCCATCGCGAGGGAGATGAGGCCGAGGAGGTGCCAGCACTGGCCCTCGGACTGGATGTTTCCGTTCTCCTTGGCGATGGCCATCGACTTCTCGGCGAACTCGCGGGCGAGGGACCAGTTGCCCATGCGCTGGTAGGCCTTGCCGACGTCGAGGAGGATGCTGGAGATCAGCTCGCTCTCGCCGTCGTCGGGCACCGTCTCGTAGGCCCGCAGCAGGTAGTCGAGGGCCTCCTTGATCTCGCCGAACTCGAGGCAGACCTCGCCGATGTTGTTGAGGGTGACCGCCTCGCGGAGGCGGTCGCCGTGCTTGCGCGCCTCCTCGAGGCTGCGCGTGTAGAAGTCCATCGCGCGCTCGTACCGGCCCATGTCCATGTAGGCGACGCCGAGCGCGTTGAGCGACTTCATGACGCCAACGTCGTCCCCGAGCGCCTCGAAGGCTTCCAGGGCCTTCTGGAAGGAATCGACCGCGGGCGCCCCCCGGGTCAGGTAGTACTCGCACCAGCCGACGTTGAGCCTCGCCTCCGCCATGCCGGCCGCGTAGCCGGCGCCTTCCGCCTCCGAGAGGGCGGTAGCCGCCACCGACAGGGCGCGCTCGGGCGATGAGAGCGTGAGGGCCCATGCTTGCTTGTTCAGCTCGTCGATCTTGCCCGCGAAGGGATTCATGCTTCCTTTATTCGAATTCGATCTGATCGCCGTCCTCGCGCCCATGGTCGGGATCGGTGGTGTTGAGGAATTCCAGGGCTTCCTGCGCGACGCTCTGCGCGTGCTCATACCATATCGAGTACAGCTCGTCCTTGATCACCCCGGGGGAAGGCGCGCCCTCGACGTCGCTCATGAGCTGCCGGAGTATGGCGAGGCCTCGTTCGTCCATGTTCTCTCCTTAGAGGGGCAGCTCTCTCGCCTGGGTATCGGGATGGCCGCGAAGCATAGATTGTACATCCTCGGCGCGGGAAATCAAGACCGCCTCGGCCGATCGGTAGGAAGCGGAGAGTCGCCTCGCCGCCGCCGCCATCTCGGCCGCCCCCGCGGAAAGCATGGCGTCCCGCTTGGCCTGCCTGAGCTCGTCGGTAATGCCGTAGAGCGAGCGCCGGAAGTCGACGAAGCCCCTCTCCTCGGGAAGCATGGGCCGCAGCTCGCGGCCGATAGCGCCTATCGCCGCCTCCTCGAGCTCGTCCTCGGTGCCCGCGCCGCCGGGCGAGAAGCGCGCCTCGGCCGCCTCGAGGGCCTGGCCGAAAAAGGACAGCGCATCGACGGGCCGAGGGTCGCGGTAGGAGCTGAAGCAGGCGATCCCCTCGAGGCCGTCGGTCCAGGCCGAGGCGCCATAGGCTCCTCGCCTCACCCGGAGCTCCTCCCAGAGCGGTCCCGTGCTCAGGAAGTGGGCGAGGAGGGTCTCGTGGCCGAAGCGGGGGTCGCCGATTGTCGACGAGGCGCAGGCCGCGGCGGCGAAACCGACCTGCGAGGAAATGGAGTATGCCTCGGGCCCGACCGCCGGCGCGAAGGCCGCGGGCGCCGGCGCGGTTCGCGCGCCTTCGGCGGGGAGGCGCGACAGGCTGCCCTCGACGGCGGCCAGGGCGCCTGCCAGGGCGCCGGTCTCGGCGGTGATATTGAGCTTGAGGCCGCCGCGGGCGAAGACGGAGGAGGAAAGCGCGCGAAGCGCGACGGAGAGAGCCTCGCCCTCGGCGTCCTTGAGCCCCAGGAGGAACTGGACCTGGCTCGTGCCCCTCCATAGCTCCTCTATCGCCGAAGCCTCGCCGAAGAAGGAGGCCGCCCTCGTCTGGGCGAAGGCGTTGCCGGCCGGGACGACAGCGGAGACCACGTCGTTGCGCAGCTCGGCGCAGATATCCTCGACCCGCTTCAGGTCCCCGTAATCGGCCCCCGCGAGGAGGCTTAGCGCGAGGTCCAGGGCCTTCGGGAAGCGCTCGGCCAGGGCCTTGAGCCTGAAGATCGCATAGGAGCGCGGCGCGGCTCCCCCCCGGCCGCCGGGGCCAGGCGCGGGCGTCCCCGAATCGAGGATGGCGCTGAAGCCGCCCGCGCTCCTGGCTAGCCGTTGCGCCACGAGGTCGTAGCCCTCGCCCACGAGCCCCGCCCCGATGACGAAGCGCGACGCGAGGGGAAGCCAGGGCAGGGAGTCCCTCGCGATGGAATCCAGCGGGAAGGCCATATCGAGATAGACGATGCCGTTCGTGAAGAGGGGATGCACGGTGACGTCGAGGCCCGCGGCGCGGGCGGAATCCCGGCGAATGGACTCGACCCTGCGCGGAAGGTCGGCCTTTTTGAGCTTGGGCAGGGTCGCTATCTCCTCGCCCGAGTCGGGGCGATCCATGGCGGCGGCGAGGGCGGTTCCCCGCGCCCGTATCTCGGCCTTCTGATCCTCGGAGAGGCTCGCCGCCAGGGTCTCCAGGGCGGCGTCCCTCTCCGCCCTGCGCCGCTCCAGGAGGCCGGCCTCGGGGTAGACGGTGACCGTGCTTCGGTGCGGATTGCGGGCGATGAGGGAAAGGGCCAGGGTTTCGAGATAGCGGGGCTCGGCCGCCATGCGAGCCTTGAGCTCGGCCAGCGGCCGCTCGAAGGAGAGGGTGGCTTCGGGCCCGGCGCCGTGGAGCCAGCCCCGCGCGGCTCGATTGAAGAGCCGCAGTCCGTAGGCGCCGGAGCCCCTGCGTATCTCCCGGTTTGCGAAGGCGATCCCGTGGATGGCCGCGTCCAGGGCCTCGCTCGAGAAGCCCGCGGCGGCGGCGGCCTCGACGCTCCCCAGGATGAGGGATTCCACGGCTCCTTCGTCCCCGCGCCGGGCCCCGCGCAGCCCCGCGGAGAAGAGTATCTGCCTGAAACTCGTGTCCAGGCCGCACTGGGGCGAGAGGTCTTCCCCGAGGCCGGAATCCCGGAGCGCCTTGGCGAGGGGCGCCCCGTCGTGACCGACCAGGAGCTCGGAGAGGATCTCCATGGCCAGGGCCTCTGACCCGTCGGTGACGGGCACGGTGAGCCAATTGACGATGATCGAGGTTGCGGCGTCCGCGCCCTCGGCGAGGGGGTAAGGGACCTCGACCCGCTTGGGCTCTGGCAGGGGCGGCTGTAACGGGATCTCGCTGTCCACGGGCTGTTCGTCGAAGCGGGATAAAAAGCGCTCGTCCAGGAAGTCCAGCTGCCTCGCGGCATCGATATTCCCGTATAAAAAGATCCGGCAGTTCGAGGGATGGTAGTGGCTAGCCCAGAAGGCCTTGAAGCCGGCGTAGTCAAGCTTCGCTATCTCCTCGGGATCCCCGCCCGAGTCGAAGGAGTAGGGGTGGCCGGGCGAGAACAGGCTCGTATAGGAGGCCGTGGTGGCGAGTGACTCCGAGGAGGAGTAGTCGCCGCGCATCTCGTTGTAGACGACGCCCTTGATGTCGAGCCTGCCGTCCGCGTCTATCTCGAGCCTGTGCGCCTCCTGGAGGAAGGTGTCCTCGGTGAGCCGGGGAAAGAACACGGCGTCGCCGTAGACGTCCATGAGATTGAAGTAGTCCGCCTCGACCGCGCTCGCCGCCGGGTAGACCGTCTTGTCGGGGTAGGTGAAGGCGTTCATGAAGGTGGCCAGGCTCCGCCTAGCCATCACGAGGAAGGAATCCTTGACGGGGAAGCGCTCCGAGCCGCAGAGCACCGAGTGCTCGACGATGTGCGCTACGCCCGAGCCGTCCCTCGGCTTCGTCCTGAAGGTGAAAGCGAATACGTTTTCTTCGTCCTCGGAATCCAGGAGGTACAGCTCGCAGCCCGTTTTCTTATGCCTTAGGAGGCTTCCTCGGCAACGGTATTCGGGAATTTCGCTCTCGGAGACGACTACGTAGGCGGGATGGCTGATAGGCATGAAGAGAAGATGGTGAGGAAGGCACTTTAGGTCAAGCGGACTCGGCGCCATTTTCAGAAGAGCGCGTCGGCAAGTACCTTGAAAGCGGGGATCGTCGCCAGGCTCAGGACGGTGGACACCGACGCGGCGAGGCCGGCGTACTCGGAATCGGCGCCGTAGGCCTCGGCGAGGATGGGCGTTTGGGTCATGGCCGGCATCGAGGCCTGGACGAGGAATACCGCCTTCATGAGGGAGGGCAGGTCGGTCCCTCGAGCCAGCAGGACGAGGATAAGGGGGGAGATGAGGAAGCGCCCCGCAAGGACCAGGAGCAGGCTACGCTCGAGCCTGAGCCCGCTCCATTTGACGCGGGAGATCGCGATGCCTATGAAGAGCATGGACAGGGGCGTCGTCATGGCGCCGATCGCCTTGCACGCGTCCATGGCGGCCCTCGGCAAGCTGATCCCCGCGAAGATCGCGGCTGCCGCCGCCAGGAAGGCGACCAGGGGAGGGGAGAGGATGCGCCGTAGGCCGGCCGCCGAGGCGAGGGTGGGCGCGGGCTTGCCCGCGAGGATGGCGCCGTCCCTCGCGATGCCGTAGACGCCCAGGCTCCAGAAGAGGCACGTGTTCGCGATGTAATAGAGGAGGACGTAGGGGAGGCTCCCCTCGCCGAAAAGGACGAGGTTGACGGGCAAGCCTATGAATATAGTGTTCGAAAGGGCGAACATCGAGGCGAAGGTGCCCCGCCTTCCCCGGGACAGACGGAAAAGGGCGGCGAAACCCGCGCCCAGCGCGTAGGTCGAGGCCATGACCGCGAAGGGTATGGGCAGCCCCGGCAGCATCGAGAGGAGCTTGGCCCTGTCGTAGCCGCCCAAAAGGTTGGCGATCATGTACGCGGGCAGGGCGATGGAGACGACGAGCCTCGAGATCAGCGAAGCGCTCTTCTCCTCGAACCATCCTTTCTTCGCCAGGGCGAAGCCGAGGCCGATCATGAGGAGGACCGATAGCACGCTCTCGAGGGCGCCGAGCATCGTCGGATTCTCCCGGATCTGCGCTGCCCTAGTCAATGCGCTGGACCTCGTCGAAATTCCCTTCCTCTATCGAGGAGCTCCGGGTTATAGTCTCCCGATGTCCATCACGACCAAGACAGGCGACGACGGCAGCACCGGCCTCTGGTCGGGCGAGCGCGTAGGCAAGGACGATCCCCGAATAGAGGCCTGCGGCGAGGTCGACGAGCTCTCCTCCCTCCTGGGCTTCGCCAGGCTGGCCTGCCGGCTCGTCGAGACCGCGCAGGCGATAGAGGATCTCCAGCGCGACCTCGTTCGCGTCGCGGGGGAGCTCGCCTCGATCGAGCCGTCCTTCACCGACCCCATCCAGTCCTGGGACGAGGAAGCCATCACCGGGAAGATCCTCGCCCTCGAGGCCAGGATCCGCCTCCTGGGCTTCGTCCTCCCGGGCAGGACCGAGGCCTCCGCCCGGATCGATCTGGCGCGGACCGCGGCGCGCAGGCTCGAGCGGCGGATCGTCGCCCTCTCCCGCGCGGCCGAGGGCGGGCTGGCTCCCGTGTCCGACATACTTCGCCGCTACCTGAATCGACTCTCCGACTTCCTTTTCATGCTCGCCAGGGCGGAGGAAGAGGCCGAGGGCAAGATCGAATACGCTTGATAAGATAGGAGTTGGAGATGCTCAAGAAGACTCGCTGCGACGGGACGCCCATACGGGACCTGCCGCCCTTCACGATCCTCATGCCCTACGTCATGCCGACGCGCACCGCGTCGATGATCTACTACGAGCAGGAACTCGAGGTCACGAAGACCCTCGCGCGGATCAAGGCGGTGAACCGCGAGCTCATCAAGCGGCGCGAGATACTCACCCTGTTCGACGTCGTCATCTGCGCGGCGGTCAGGGGAATAGCGCTCCGCCCCAGGGCCAACCGCTTCATCGCGGGGCGGCGCTTCTACCAGCGCAACGAGATCAGCGTCAACTTCGTCGCCAAGAAGGAGCTCACCGACCAGGGCGAGGAAGTGAACGTGAAGATCCCCTTCGGGCTCTACGAGACCCTCGAGACCGTGGCCCGGAAGGTCAAGCTCTACGTCCGCAAGGCGGTCTCGCCCGAGGGCCTGGCTAACGACGACGTGGTCAAGACCCTGGTGAAGTTCCCGCACTTCGTCATGAAGATCGTCGCCAAGGCCCTGCTCTGGCTCGACGACCACAACATGATGCCCGCCGACATGATCGAGAGCGACCCCTGCTTCTGTTCGGTCTTCCTCACGAACGTAGGCTCCTTCGGCCTGGAGACCCCTCCCTACCACCATCTCTACGAGAGGGGCAATTGCCCGATCTTCATCGCGATGGGGAAGGTGAGGAGCGAGAACCGCCTCGAGGCCGACGGCTCGATCACCGAGCGCAAGATTCTCGTCCTGCGCTACTCCTTCGACGACCGAATTGCCGACGGCACTTACATGGGAGGAACGCTCGCCCTCGTGAAGCGGCTCGTGGAGGACCCCGAGGCCCTGATCGCCCCTCCCGTCATCGACCCCGCCATCGTCGCGGAGCACAGGCTGCGCGCGGGCGAGACGGCTTCATGAGACCAGGTCATCATCGCCCTCGAGGGCGATGTCCCCGTCCTCCCAGGCGCGCTTGAGGTAGGCCAGGAACTCGCGGCCGGCCTCGTCGGCGTCCTCGCGGCGCACGGGCCCGAGTATGGAATACTCGTCGAGGATCATCGCCCTGCGGTTGCTCGAGACGCAGCCGAGTACCTTGGCCTTGAAGGCCTCGTCCCTTCCCTTGAGCACGAGGGCGATGTCCCTGTCCTGGAAGTCCCGCAGGGCTTTCTGCATGGCCTTGCCCGGGACGCGCAGCACGTCCTCGAGGGTGAAGAGCCTGTCGCGCACGTTCTTGGAGAGCTCGGCGCTCTCCTCGGTCAGCGCGTCGAGGACCCTCGCCTCCATCCTGGGATCGACGTGCTTGAGTATCCCGGCGAGCGCCGCCTTTCCGTCGATTTCCTCGTGGGTCACCGTGCCGATCTTGCGTATCCTCTCGCGTAGTCCTTCCTCCACCTGGCGCAGGACCTCGGGATTGACCTTCTCGAGCTTCGCTACCCGCTTCACGAGGTCCACCCGCTCCTCCTCGGGCATGCGCTCGATGAGGCCCGAGGCCTTCTTGGGCTCGAGGTAGGGGAGGATGACCGAGAGGACCTGGGGCGATTCTCCCTTGAGGATGAGGAAGAGGGTCTTGACGTCGTATTCCTTGAGGAACCTGAAGGGCTTCGAGGATTCGGGGCTGGCCTTGCGCATCAGCGCGCGCGCCCGCTCGGGCCCGAAGGCCGTCGTGAGCATCTTCTCCGCCGTCTCGGGGCCGCCCTCGACGGACCAGCCCTTGGTCTTCACGAGCCAGCCGAACTCGGCCAGGATCTCGTTCGCCTCCGGGGCGTCAATGCTCTTGACCTTGAGGATCTCGCGGGAGACCGCCTCTATCTCGGCCGGGCTCATGTGGGCCAGCACCTTTGACGCTTCCTCCGTGCCGAGGAGGAGGAGGAACTTGGCCGCCTTGGAGATGCCCGGCTCGGATCCGGTCTTGAGGAGGGCGGCGGCCTCGTCGCCGGCCGCCGCTAGGGCCTCTCCGAAGGCGAGGGGACGAGGCTTGGGCTTCGACGTGGGCCCGCGCTTGGAGGGGGAAGGCGAGTCCGGCGGGAAGGATTCCTCGCTCGGTACGATGGGTCTCATCCTGCCCTGCGATGAACCGTATGCCTTGTCGACCCTGTCCTTCATGCTCATGCGTGCATCGTAACGGCTAAGGCTCGGATGCGTCAACGCGGGCGCCGACGCGGGCCGCGTACTCGGCCTCCATGGCCTCGGGAAGGGCGAGGGGAGCGCAGACACGCGGGGGCAGGAGGGAACCCTCGGACTCCCCGAGCGAGAGCGAACCCTGGCCGATCTCCTGCGCCAGGGTCGCCGCCGAGATGGTTCCCTTCCAAAACTCGAGGGTCAGGCCCAGGGCTCGTGCGGCGTCCTCGCTTCCCCTGGCTATCAGCTCGGAATAAGAAGCCCTCGACCGCCTGCCGTCGCCGGAGGGATGCAGCCATTCGGCCCCGGCCTCGTTCATGGCGTCCATCCCCGCCGTCGGGAGCTCCGGGTAGACGAGGGACACCAGCCGCTTCCCCTCCTCCGCGTCGAGCTTGGACAGCCACTCGGCTCCATTCGCCCCGGGCGCGGTCGCTGCGGGATCCGTCACGGCGAAGAAATGCCGGGCGTCAAGGAAGGCGTTCGCGATCCTCCGCCCCAGCGCCGGGTCCGCGTCCGTAGCCTTGGGATAGGCGGCGCGCAGGCCCGCCGCCCACAGCGCCACCAGCCTCGCTCCTATCTCGGCGTCCTCGTCCGCGTCCTCGCGCCCATCCGCGCCCGAGGGCGCGCGTATGCCGAGGCGCTCGGCTAGCCTGAAATCGCGCGGGGCCATCCCCAGCTCTCGCTCGAGGAGGCCGAGGTCGAGGACCCTCTCCAGGAAGGGATGGCAGCCGCGGCGCCTCAGGCTCTTCGGATCGGAGGCGTCGAACCAACCCGCGAAGTAGATGATGAAGGGGTGGGTCGCCCTGTCCACCGCCGCGTGGGTGGCCAGGCCTATGAGATAGGCTCCGACCGGACTCAGGGGCGAGCGATCGTCGGCGCCCAGGGCCGAAGCCGCTCCCGCGACTATGCTGCCGAAGCGCCGTCGATGCGCGAGGGCGCCGTAGTGCAGGCCCGAGGGCTTGGTCCTCTGGTTGTGATAGAAGATGTCCGGGCCCTGGCAGCCCAGCCGAAAGAAAGGCGCCGCCGTTCCGAGTCCCTCGACAGCCGCCTTCGAGCCCAGGGCGGCCTGGAGGGCCTTCTCCCCGGCGATGATGTGACTGATCTGAGCGGCCATCCTCTCAACAATATACCGAGCTCGCTCTTCCCGACATAAGCCGCTTTGGATTATATTATGAATATAAATTAGGTCAGGAGTAGGCAATGAAGCTCTACAGTCGCGGGCAGCTAGTTTTGGTCGGCATCGGGGGCGCTGTCCTCGCCCTGCTTATCGGCGTAGGCGCGGGGCTCATCCATGCGCCCGCCGCGGCGAAGGGCACCGCGGTCGGCTCTCCGTCGCTGACCGTCGTCGAAGGCGCGACGGCCATGGAGGTCAATTCCCCGGCCTCCGGCAGCGCCCTCCGGAACGCCGAAGTCGCGGCCGAATACTCCACCGACGAGAAAGAGAACATCGACATCTACGAGCGCCTCAACGAGGGCGTCGTCAACATCACAACCGAGCAGCTCTACTACAACTGGTTCTCCGAGGCGGTGCCGCAGGAGGGCGACTCGGGCTCTGGCTCCATCATAGACGCACAGGGCTACGTCCTCACCAACAAGCATGTGGTCAAAGACGCCTACAAGGTGTACGTGAGCCTGGCTGACGGAAGCCGCTTCGAGGCCAAGGTCGTCGGCATCGATCCCGAGAACGACCTGGCCGTCATCAAGTTCTCGCCGCCCAAGAACGTCAAGCTCACCGTCATCCCCTACGGCGACTCCTCGCGCCTCCGGGTCGGCCAGAAGCTCCTCGCCATCGGCAACCCCTTCGGCCTCGAGCGCACCCTCACTCGGGGCATCGTGTCGGGCATAGGCAGGCCCGTCTCCCAGACCGAGCGCGCCCAGGACGGCAGCTCCAGCACGGTAGTCATCCAGAACATGATCCAGACCGACGCCTCCATAAATCCCGGCAACTCGGGCGCCCCTCTCCTGAACGCGCGAGGTGAGCTCATCGGCGTCAACACCATGATCTACAGCCCCTCGGGCGGCTCGGTCGGCATCGGCTTCGCGGTCCCCATCGCCACCGCCAAGCGCGTCGTGCCCGAGCTCATCAAGTCCGGCCGCGTCGCGCGCGGCTGGATCGACGTCAGCACCGTCGCCCTCTTCTCCGACCTCGTCGACTACATGAAGCAGAACGGCATCCCCGCGCCCGTCGACGCGGGCCTCCTCGTCTCCCAGGCCAAGAAGGCCGGCAACGCGGACCGGGCGGGCATACGCGGCGGCACCACCCAGGTGCGCACCCGGGCCTCGTCCTTCTTCGTCGGCGGCGACATCATCGTATCCGTCAACGGCGTCAAGACCGAGTCCGACGCCCAGCTCCACGTGGCCCTCGAGAACACCAAGCCGGGCGAGAGCGTCGAGGTCGTGTATTATCGCGGCAACAAGAAAATATCCGCCCAGGTCCAGCTTTCCGACAGCGCCAAGGCGGGGGCTAAGAACTAGTCGGGATCCGCCCTAGGCGTTTTCGCGGGCCCTGGTCAGGTGAAAGCCTATGCCGTAGGCCAGGATCGCGCCGATGAAGCCGACGGCCATCGCGAAGGAGTAAGCGTTTCCCTCCATGTTGGCGAGAAACACGGAGCCGCTCATGTAGGCGAGGCCTACTGAGAAGAGCCCCAGGCCCGCCGACGCTATGGCCGCTCTGCTGCGCGCGGCCATGCCGAAGCCCAGGGCCGATAGGGCCGCGACGAGGAGGAGGCTGCCGAGGGCGATGTGGGCCACCGTAACCAGGCTATTGGACATCGCCCAGCCCCAGGCGTTCCCGTTCGGCAGGTCTTCGGGGAATTTCACGAACAGGGCCGTATACATGCCCAACAGGAATTCCAGGACCAGGGCGGCGACGGCGACGATGGAATGAAGCCGGAAGGTCCTCAGTAGCGTGGCTGATTTTTCCATGATGGTTTCTCCTTTATATTCGATATCGAAATTACTTAATTCGACTCCATGGAGCAAGCCGGGCCGATCGTCCCTTGATCCCTTCTTTCGCCTAAGTCATTATCTCCTTCATGAGACCCTTCCGAGTAGATGCCCCCTACGGGCCGGCCGGCGACCAGGCCCAAGCGATAGACCTCCTCGCGAGCGGCGTGAAGCAGGGCCTCAAGTGGCAGACCCTCAAGGGAGTCACGGGCTCGGGCAAGACCTTCTTCCCGGACAACGCGGTCGAGTACTTCGTCTCCTACTACGATTACTACCAGCCCGAGGCCTACGTCCCCTCCAAGGACCTGTACATAGAGAAGGACTCCAACATCAACGAGGAGATCGACCAGATCCGCCTCTATATAGACCGCGGCTCCGAGCTCGACCTCGAGGAGGTCAAGCGCAAGCTCGTCTCCCTGCAGTACGTGCGCAACGACGCCGTCCTCGAGAGGGGCCGCTTCCGCGTGCGCGGCGACGTTCTCGAGATCTACCCTGCCTATCTGCAGGAGGCCTACATGATCGAGCTCGAGTACGACCTCGAGAGGCTCGAGGAGATGGGCTATTGCTCGGTCATCGAGAACTACTCGGCCCTGCCCGAGGGCAGGAGCCTGACATTGATCACGCAGAACGTCGACGACCTTCACGCCACGGCGGGCAGCCGCGCCCTGATCGAGTACCACGGCAACGTCCTCCGCACCCGCTGCTCGAATCGTAGCTGCGCCTTCGAGCGCTTCAAGGACCCGCGCTGCGAGGGCGACGAGGTCCCTATCTGTCCCCTCTGCGGCGCGGCCCTTCGTCCGGACATCGTCCTATTCGGCGAGGAGATCCCCGCCGAGGCGGCGCGCGGCATCGAGACGGCCCTCGCCGACTGCGACGTCTTCCTGGCGGTCCTGGGGGGCGCCCATACCGTCTATGTCAATCTCGAGTCGCTGCGCGCCTCGTATCCCTCGTTCCCCTTCGATGAGGAGGTCCTGGGCAGGGCCGAGGAGCTCCTGCCGGGGCTGCTGGGTTTGGACTGAGCCATGCTCGGCGCAATCATCGGGGATATCGCCGGCTCAGCCTACGAGGGCTTGGCCGTGAAGACCAAGTTATTCGCCGCCTTCCCCCCCGCGCGCGCTTCACCGACGACACGGTCCTCGCCTGCGCCGTGGCCCTGGCGGTCCTGCGCGGCCGCGCCTACGGGGACTGCCTGCGCGAGCTCGGCCTGCGATATCCGGACGCGGGTTACGGCGGAGGCTTCCGGCGCTGGCTCGGCGGGGCGCCGGTGGTCGAGGGGGGCAGCTTCGGCAACGGCTCCGCGATGCGGGTAAGCGCCGTCGGCTGGGCCTTCGACAGCGTCGAGGAGGTCTTGAGGGAGGCGAGAGCGAGCGCCCTGCCCACTCACGGCCACCGCGAAGGGATCGCGGGAGCCCAGGCAGTAGCCCTGGGCGTCTACCTCGCCAGAACCGGCGCCTCGAAGGAGGAGATTCGCGCTGAGCTCTCCGGACGATTTGGCTACGACCTCTCGCGCCGGCTCGACCACATCCGCCCGGGATACTCCTTCGAAGTCAGCTGTCAGAAGTCGGTGCCCGAGGCCATCATCGCCTTCCTCGACTCGGCCGACTTCGAGGACGCGGTCCGCGGCGCCGTATCCCTGGGCGGGGACACCGACACCCAGGCCGCCATCGCCGGCGCGATCGCCGAGGCTTTCTACGGCGCTCCGCCCGAATCGATGGCCGTCCCCGCCCTGGCCCGGCTCGACGGGGCACTCTATGGCATCGTCGAGGAGGCCTACTGCGCCTGGCTCCCGGAGGAGGCCGCCTGGCTAGCGGCGCTGCGCGCGAAGGCCCTCGGACCTAGCGCCGCCGAGTCCCCGGGTCCCGATCGGGAGCCCGAGGAGCTCAACGAGCTCAACGAGCTCAACGAGAATCAGTGCTGAGGCTCTTCTACGATCCTCGCCAGAACGCCGAGGGCAACGAGAGCCCCTCGCCCAGCGCCGCCAAGCCAGCCGCCTTCGTCGCGGCAGGCCGGGCCGCCACTGGCGAGGTGGCCTGGACTACATCGTTAATTATAGCCTGGGCAGCTACCAGCAGCCGCTTTCCAAGGCCATCGTGCTGCACCTGGCCACCGTCGAGGAGCGCCTCTCGGCCTTCGTTGACTGAGCCAGGGCCTTTCACCCACGTCTTCGATCAGGCCCAGCGCGGATTGGGGTAATCGGTGGCGGCGACCACCTTCACAAGTTTCCTCCTGCCCAGGTCGATGTCGAAGAAGGCCCGCGCCCGGGGGTATGCGTCGTTCACCGACCGTCCTCTTCGCCCATGGGCTTCGTGAACGTGGCCGAAGAGGTGCCAGCTCGGCCTGCGCTCCTTGATCAATGCGCGCAGGGCGCCGCTGCCTTCCGAGTGTCCGGCGGTGCCGTCCAGTATCCCCTCGCAGGGATTGTGCGTAAGGAGGACCGATCGACGATCGACGAGGGGAGCGAGCGCCGCCAGCTCGCCTGC
>JANXYQ010000008.1 GCA_025355995.1 Spirochaetaceae bacterium
CCCCCCCCCCCCGCGACTCGGTTGATTGGAGAAAGCATGAGAGTCCAATATGCCTCATTCGTCGTTCCTCCTTATGCGAACAGTCCTGAGCAGGAAGAGCTCAACCGATTCTTGCGCGGCAACCGCGTCGTCGACGTCCGAAAAGAGCTCGTTCAGGGAGAGAACGGACCGAGCTGGCTCTTCCTCGTCGAGTACCTGGATGCAAGCCCCGCCCGCGACCGGGCCATGGGCGCACCGAAGATAGACTACAAGGAGGTCTTGAGCCCGGAGGACTTCGCGGTCTTCTCGAAGCTCCGCGACCTGAGGAAATCGGTGGCGGAGGCTCAGGGCCTGCCGATCTACGCGGTATTCACGAACGATCAGCTGGCGACGCTGGCCAAGAATCGGCCGAGAAACCAGGCCGATTTCAAGCGGGTAGAGGGCATCGGGGAAGGCAAGTTCGGTAAATTCGGGGAGCAATTCCTCGCGCTCCTCGCGGAGCTGTCAGGTGAGGCGAGCGGGCCGGCTTTTTGACGCGATCTGCGAGCGCGACAACTTCAAGCTCGCCTGGCTGAAGGCCGCCCGAGGCAAGGCCGGCAATGCGGAGGTCCTCGGGTTTCGGAACGGCTTCGATGCCAAGCTCGAGCGCCTGAGAAGCTCCTTCGCTGCGGGCGAGTTCGAGTTCGGGCGTTATAAGTATTTCAAGATCAGCGACCCCAAGGAGCGCCTGATATCCGCCGCCTCCTTCCCCGAGCGCATCGCGCACCACGCGATCATGAACGTCCTCGATCCCGTCTTCGAGCGCTGCCAGATTTGCGACAGCTACGCCTGCAGAGTGGGCAAGGGCACTCGGGCCGCCGTGCTGCGCGCCTTCCATGTCGCCAAGCGTGGCGGCTTCTTCCTGAAGATGGATGTCCGCAAGTATTTCGACTCGATCGACCACCGCAGGCTCCTCGTTTCCCTCGAGCGACTCATCAAGGACGCCCGGGTGCTGGCGGTCCTCGGTCGGATAATCGACTCCTACGAGACGAGTCCCGGCAAGGGCATCCCCATAGGCAACCTGACGAGCCAGTACTTCGCCAACCACTATCTCGCGGCCCTCGACCATCGAGCGAAGGAGCGTCTCGGCGCGCGGCACTGGATTCGGTACATGGACGATATCCTCGCGTGCTCCGATCGAAGGGCGATGCTCGACGGGCTTTTTGAAAGCTGCGTCGCCTTCTGCCGGGAGGAGCTCTCGCTGGAGCTCAAGCCCAAAATCGTCGGGGATCTCTGCGACGGAGCCCCCTTCCTGGGATTTGTCGTGAAGCCGGGCGGGATCTATCTCTCGGCTAGGCGCAAACGTCGTTTCCGGCGCAAGGCGATGTCCATCGAACACGAGCTTTCCGCTGGGCGTATGTCGGAGCTAGAGGCCGGCGCGAGGATCGAGGCCATGACGGCGCACTGCCTAGTTGCGCGCGCCCGGGGCTTCCGATACGCTGTATTCCACGGGGGCGTCCTCGGGCGACAACCGCGTGAATCGCGGCGGCAGCTGGAACAACGACGCGAGGAATCTGCGGTCGGCGAATCGGAACAACAACGACCCCGGCAACCGCAACAACAACCTCGGTTTCCGTCTTGCCTGTCGCCCCTAGCCCGGTCCGCGACGGAGTCCCGGACCGAACCGGACGGCTCCGGGCCGCGAGATGGTCGCGGCTAATATGAGTGCCCGCCCCCGTCTGGTAGACCTCGCGGACGCGAGGGCCGAAGGCCGGGGGCGGGCTTTTTTCATTCGGCGCCAAGCCAGCGGAACTTACCGCCGCCACAAGGGTGCAACGGCTAGGCTCATTCGCGGAATAGTGCTACTAGAAAACTTTTAGAAAACGGTGAATGGCAAGGTTCTGTCATCCATTGAAGAAAAGGGCGGCTTTTGCTATATTTTGGTTCAACTCGTAGAGAGTCATTAATTTTGTGCATTACAGGGGTGTTCAATGAAAGCCGAGCTCACCGCGATCATCGAAGAGGCTCCTGAGGGCGGCTATTGGGCTTTCTGCCCAGAGATTCCGGGCGCGAACGGCCAGGGCGAAACAGTCGAGGATGCTCGACAGGACCTGCGCGAAGCCGTCGAGCTTATCCTCGAAGACCACCGCGAGGACTTGACCCGCGGCCTTCCGCCTACCGCAATCCGAAGTACCCTGCTCGTGGGATGAAGCGTTCAGATCTCGAACGCAGATTGCGGATGGCTGGCTGCTACCTCAAGCGCGAGGGGGCTTCCCATTCGCTATGGATCAACCCGCAAACGGGAGTCGTCGAGGCGATTCCGCGGCACACGGAGGTCAAGGAACCCTTGGCGCGAAAGTTCCTGAAGAACCTCTCCGCGGAAGGGTAAATTTGAGCGTCGATGCAAGAGACATTCGGATCGCCAACCGGGACTGCGTCGGTCCCGGAGTTCGGGTTGCGGTATCTATTTCCAGCTTGTCATTTCCTATATCGGTACGCGATGAGGGCTTGGTTTTTTCGGCCGCAAGAACAGGGGGGCTCTGCTCGAGCCACCCGCGACTTCTCAGTTCTATTCCGCGAACAGGTCCTTCGGATCCACGGAGAATCCTTCGAGCGCCTCCGATGCTATAGGCGATGGCTCACTGATCATATCGCGCAGCTCGCCCTCGTCGAAGGTTCCCGGGTCCTTCAGCCTGAAGGCAAGCAGGGAGCGGTTGCCCGGGTCGACGACCCAGTACTCGCGCACGCCGCGTTTCTCGTAGAGGCGATACTTCTCGTTTAGGTCCTTTTTCGCGGTGGAGGGCGAGAGTATCTCGATGACGAAGTCGGGGGCGCCGCGGGCGCCCGCCTCCTTAAGCTTGGAGCGATCGCAGAACACCGCGATGTCCGGCTGGACGACTGTGTCCACCTCGTCGTCGGCTTCGTCTCCGGAGGGCAATAATACATCGAAGGGGGCTGCGAAGACTCTGCAGGGCTTGCCTTCGAGGAAGTTTCCGATCCAGCGGGAAAGGCGCTCGCTGTAGAGCTGGTGTACCGTCCTCGGGGCCGGGCTCATGCTCCAGGCTTGTCCATCGATGAGCTCCCAGCGCTCCCCGTCGTCCCAGTTCCGGTAGTCGCCGTAGGTGAAGCGCCGGTCCAGGTCCCTCGCAGCGTCCGCCATCGCCTTCATGCCTCCAGTATAGCATGAACGCCGGCGGACGGCGCCTGCGATTGAGGTCGTGCCGACCCGGCGATACTAGGCGCCCGAGCCTCAGCCGAGGTCGGGTTGCGCTCGCTTGGAATCCTCGCTCTCGCGAGAGCCTGACGCCTTGGGGGCGTCAGGCTTCATCGTCGGGAAAAGTATCACGTCGCGGATCGAGTAGGCGTTCGTCAGGAACATCACTATCCGGTCGATGCCTATGCCCATGCCGCCGGTGGGGGGCATCCCCACCTCGAGGCTCGACACGAAGTCCTCGTCGAGGGCGTAGGCCTCGTCGTCTCCGAGGGCCTTCTCGCGCTCCTGCTGCTGGAAACGCTCGAGCTGGACGATGGGGTCGTTGAGCTCGGAGTAGGCGTTGCAGATCTCGCGGCCGTAGACGAAGCCCTCGAAGCGCTCGGTCATCGTCGGGTCGCCGGGCTTCTGCTTCGTGAGCGGCGAGATGTCGGTCGGGTAGTCCATGACGAAGGTCGGCTGGATGAGGTTCTTCTCGGCGTACTTCTCGAAGGCCGCGTTGAGGATGTCGCCTTTGGTGCAGTCCTGGAGCATCTTCTTGAGCTCCTCGGTCAGGCCGAGCTCGGTCGCGAGCTTCCTCGCCTCCTCGTCGGTCTTCACCGACGTGAAGTCGGGGCCGCCGTAGGTCCTCACGGCGTCGATCATCGTGAGGCGCCGCCACGGCGCCGCGAACTCGAGCTCGGTGCCTTGGTAGTCGACCTTAGTGCCGCCGGTCGCCTTGATCGCGGCGTGGGAGACGAGGCCCTCGCAGAGCTCCATCATCCCGTTGTAGTCGGTGTAGGCCTGGTAGAGCTCGATCATCGTGAACTCGGGGTTGTGCCGGATGTCGATGCCCTCGTTGCGGAAATTCTTGCCCATGTCGTAGACCCGCTCCATGCCGCCGACTATGCAGCGCTTGAGGTAGAGCTCGGTAGCGATGCGCAGGTAGAGCTGGAGGTCGAGGGCGTTGGACTTCGTCACGAAGGGGCGGGCGGCCGCGCCCGAGGCGATGGTCGCGAGGACGGGGGTCTCGACCTCGATGTACTCGCGGCCGTCGAGGTATTCGCGGATCGCCGACACGATCCTCGTCCGCTTCTTGAATGTGTCCATCACCTCGGGGTTCATCACGAGGTCGAGGTAGCGGCGCCTATAGCGGATCTCTGTGTCCTTGAGGCCGTGGTACTTCTCGGGCAGGGGCTCGAGGGACTTGGCGAGGAGGGTGACCTGCTTCGCGTGGACCGAGACCTCTCCGCGGCGGGTGCGGAAGGCGAAGCCGCTCACGCCCACGATGTCGCCGCGGTCGAGGGCCTTCACGCGCGCGTATTCGTCGGCGCCGAGGTCGTCGATGTTGATGTAGAGCTGGATGCGGCCGTCCCGGTCCTGAAGGTCGAGGAAGGAGGCCTTGCCCCCGTCGCGGAAGGACATGATGCGCCCGGCTACGGCTACGTCCTCGATCCTGACCGTGCCGCTCGCCGGGGCTACCCCGTCGACGACGGCGGCCTTTTCCCGGAGCTCGAAGTCGGCCTTGAGGGCGACGGAGTGGTGGCTCTGGTCGAATTTGACGATGGCGAAGGGATCGCGGCCCTCGGCCTGGAGTTTAGCCAGTTTCTCGCGGCGCACGAGCTGCTGCTCGTTGAACTCGCGCTCCAGGGTCGCTTCGTCTTTATCTTCGCTCGGCGTCTCTCTCGCCTGGGGCGCCGTCTTCGACTGTTCCTTGGCCATCTGTCGCTCCGTAATAATCGGCTAGTGGGCGACATTGTACCGGTAAAGGCGAACTCGATTCAATGACGGGGCGCGGCTTATCGCCTCAGCTCGACGAGCCGCGGGCTGCCGAAATCGATGATCCCCTGCCCGAGGGCGAAATAGCCGAAGATCCCTCGGGAGAAGTCCGATTCGCAGGGGAACTCGCCTACCTGGGTCCCGTTTACGAAGAAACGGCCCCGGCCATCGGCCACATCGAGGCGGAAGGCGTTCCTCAGCCTTTCTCTGCCGAGCCGCACCGAGGGAGCCTCGACGTCGAGGAGGGGAGAACCCTTGTCGCCGTTCACGAGCCGGGACACTATCGCCCTTCGGCCCTCGGTGACGCCTATGAGGAAGGCGTCGTTGGAATCATGGCCCAGGTAGACTCCGAAGGGCTGGTCGAGGCTCCCCTCCTTCCACATCGCCGTCCACTCGACGGAGAAGGGCAGGCCCGAAGGAAGGGCCGGGCCCCAGAGGGTCGCCCGCGCCTCGAGCTTGCCGTCGGACGCCTTCTTGTGGACGTAATCGACCGGCGCCACCTGGCTCGTCTTCTGTTGGAGGTCCTGGTACCAGAAGAGGCCGGCCCGGGCCAGTGGCTCCGCCAGGCCGAGGGCGAGGCCGGGGAATTCCCGCTTGAAGGCCGCCGCCGTCTCCGCGGCCTTCGCGGGATCGTAATCTATCGAGTAGCCGTAGTTGAAGCGCCCGTCCTTCGCGTTCTCCAGCGAGACCTCTATGGTTCCTAGGTCGAGCCCCTGGCCTGCCTTGATGGAGAAGGCGTAGTCCACCTTTATGTCGAGCCAATGGGTGACGGTGGTCGTCGTGGTGCCCGAGGTGTAGCTATAGGAGTCGATGGGCTGGTAGACCTCGCGGATGTGATAGAGGCCGGGCTCCGCCTCCGCGAAGACCAGGTCGTCGAAGCCGAGGGTTTCGCCCTCAGCCTTCCAGGCCGACTGGAGGGCCTTGCCCGACCAGAAATCCGACTTCGCGACATTGTTGGCGTACAGGGAGGAGCTCCGCTCTTGGTTCGCCCCGGGCTCCACTCCCAGCCTTTCTCCCACCTTGTCCAGGATGAGGTAGGGGCTTCCCTGGGGCTTGGCCGTCTTCGTGGCCAAATGGATCCTGTAAACCAGGACGCCCTTCGCCCTGGAGGCGGAGGCATCGTCCTTGGCGATTTTGCTCAGGGGTTCGGTGGCGCAGCCCGAGGCCAGGGCCAGGACGCCGGCCAGGAGCAGGGGAAAGGCCTTTGCTGGTTTGTGTATCATTGCGTCGTATCCTTGAAGTAGCTGATGCAGGAGACGCTCGCCGCAGGGACGAATTGCACGTGGCTGCCGTAATACGCTCGCGCGAATACCGCGAGATCGGCGATGAGGTCCGCGCGAGCCAGCAGCTCCGAGCCCGAGCTCAGGGCTGAGCCAAGGAAGGCGCTGGGGCCGGCGCCCAGGCTGCCTCCCCAGAAGCTCTCGTCGTAATAGAAATAGTACCCGAGCCTAGCCTTGACCGGCACCATGAAATTGGCGCTGTTCAGGGGGTCGAAGTAGTGGTAGTAGTCGAGGCCGAAGAATTTCCAGTCCTTGTTCATGCCGCAAAACCCGATGGCATCGTTCATCCCGATGATGAAATTGAGCTCGAAGCCAGCGCCTCGAGGCAGGTCTCCCTGGGCGATGAGGGGTATGTTGACGGCGAGCTCTACGCCTCCCGCCCTCCAGCCCTGGCCCTCCCCGGGGAAGGGGTTCGCGAAGAGGGCCGGCAGGAAGGGCATAGAGAGGAGGAGGCAGAGGGAGAGTCGCCTAACCTTCATTTTTGCTCCTTGCTCGTTTTTTCGGTCGCCTGGCGCAATGATAACAGCATCAACCATATCGCGGTCAAGCCTTCGCGTCCGCCCTATTTTAGGACGAGCTCGCCCTCGTGCTCGACGACGGCCTCGTGGCCATCGGCCTTCGTCACGACTATCGTGGGCCTGGTCACGAGGCCGTCGAAGTGGATGAGGGCCGGGGCGTCCTCGTCATAGTTGGCGCCAATCGCGAAGTGGCAGGTCCGGAAGGCTTTCTCGTCCTCGAGCATGTTGCCCGCGACGACGGCCGCGGGATTGAGGCCGATGCCCAGCTCCCCGATGTTGCGCGCGTTGCGGATATAGGCCTCCGCCTTGTCGGGGGGCATCGAGCCCTCTCGGCCTAGCTTTCTCGCGGCCTCCTCGCCCGATTCGACGGAGTCCCGGAGGGCCGCCGCCTCCTCGCCGCCGGTTATCTCGACGACGAAGCCGCCCTCGACGCGGCAGCGTATGGGCTCGCGTATGAGTATATCGCCCCCGAGGCCCGAGATGGAGCCGTCGAAGACAATGATCCCGTCGGAGGCGCCGAGCTGCGGCGAGACGAACACCTCTCCCGCCGGGAGATTCCCGCCCGAGCCGGGCTCGGAGAAATCGCCGTCGTCCGATTTCGGCGCCCGGCCCTTCAATCCCACGCGGATGTCCGTCCCGAGGGCGTTCGTGACCCTCGCGTAGATGGCTCCCGAAAGAGCTCCGGAAACGGCCTTGCAGCTAGCCTTGAGGGCGGCGTAATCGATCCTCACCGTCCTCGCGAACATCGCGCGGGTGGCGCCGGGCGACCAGAAGGCGCGAAGCGTCTTGGCCCCGTGGAGTTGGTAGTGGAAAATGTGGTCGTAGGCGATGCCGTTCCAGTCGTAGGGGGTCAGGATGCCCTCGCGGTCCTTGCCGAGCTTCTCGGCCGAGATGGATACGAAGGCGTCGGGCTTGGAATCGAAGGCCGCGATGACGGCGTCCTCGGCGTAGTCCGTCTGGGACTTCGCGGGCTGCACGACGAGGGAGGGCTTCGCGCCGGCCGCGGCCGCCGCGTCGTACATCGCCGAGGCTATCTCGAGCGACTCGCGCTCGGGATTGGCGACGATGAGCACCGTCTCGCCCTCCCTCAGCCTAAGCGAAGAAGCGACGGCTATCCTCGCCGCCTCCGTGAGCCCGGGATAGGTCCCGAAGCCCGACGCGTCCGACATGCTGGTCATTGCACAATGAAACGACGGGCGAGCCGGACTGTCAAGGAGAACCGCATCCGTCCCAGCGAAGCCGGAGCGAAACGCAGGCCTCGACTCCCGCGGCGAAGGCGGACATGCCGGCCAAAGGGCCGGCGCCCGTCCCCGAGCTCGCCCCCCGCGCGAGGCGAA
Source organism: Spirochaetaceae bacterium (assembly GCA_025355995.1). GTDB lineage: Bacteria > Spirochaetota > Spirochaetia > Treponematales > Rectinemataceae > UBA1306. Next base: position 8,063 of record JANXYQ010000008.1, read on the forward strand.
AATCAGTGTAGACGAGCTCGGCGTCGATGGCGAGGCTCGCCCCGAGCGCGCGCCAGGGCAGCTCGGCGAGCCGGGCGGCGAGGCCGAAGCGGTCCGGCCAGGGACCCTCGGTTACGGGAACGAGGGCGCCCGGGGCGCCGCTCGGGTCGGGAATGCCGAGCTCGCCGAGGGGGAGGAGGCCCCCGACGATGGCGCGGAGGCCGTTGCCGAGCCCCAGCTCGAGGTCGAGGCGCAGGAGGCCCAGCGAGAGGCCCGCATCGTAGGCGGCGCCCGCGCGCAGGCCACCCTCGAAGGGCGCGAGGCTCGCGCCCAGTAGAAGGCCGCCCGAGCAGCCCTTTAGCGGGCGGTCGATGCCAAGGAGGGGGCCGGCGGAGAGCTCGGCGAGGAAGCCGAGGCGGCGAGGGGCGGGCTCGCCGGCGGCGGTCAATGACAGCGCTGCCGCGAGCAGGAGCGCGAGGGCCGGGTTAGGACGCATGGGGCCTCCGCCCCTCTACGCGGTCGGCGGCTTCGGCCGATTGAAGGCCTTCTTTATTTCGTGAGGCGGCGGAAGAGGGGAACGCGCGCGGAAACGCCGAGGTCGAGACCGGAGGACTCGCCCCGCTCGAGGTACTTGCAGGCGATGCCGGCGACCATGGCGCCGTTGTCGGCGCAGAGCCTGGGAGAGGGGAAGACTGCCTGGATCCCTCCTCGCGCCGCTAGGGACTTTCGGAGATAGGAGTTCGCGGCGACGCCGCCGCCGGCGACTACCCGCGTGAGGCCGGTATCCTCGACCGCCCGGTACAGGCGGGAGAGGAGGAGGTCTATCGCGGCTCTCTGGAAGGACGCCGCGATGTTGGCGGGCGTCGCCTCGGCTCCCGGCATCCTGAACAGCTCCAGCTGGCGTACGGCCGCGGTCTTGAGGCCAGAATAGGAGAGGTCGTAGCGGTGCTCGCCCTTGCGCAGGGAAGGCATGGGGAAGGCGAAGGCGCGGTCGTCCCCGCCTTGGGCCAGGGCGTCTATGGCCGCCCCTCCCGGATAGCCGAAGCCGTAGTGCTTCGCGACCTTGTCGAAGGCCTCCCCGACCGCGTCGTCTATGGTCGTGCCGAGCACCTCGATGCTGTCGAAGGCCTCGGCCTTGCAGATGATCGTGTGCCCTCCCGAGACGAGGAGCCCGATGAAGGGGTAGTCGGTCTCGGCTTCGAGCCGTGAGGCGTAGAGGTGGGCGAGTATGTGGTTTACCCCGACGAAGGGCTTGTCGATCGCCCAGGCCATGCCCTTCGCGAAGCAGAGCCCGACGAGGAGGGAGCCGACCAGGCCCGGCTTGGCGGTCGCCGCCACTCCGTCGAGCTCGGCGGGGCCGACTCCCGCCTCGTCGAGGGCTCGCTGGACGACTCCGTGGATCCACTCGCTGTGCTTGCGGCTCGCGATCTCCGGCACTACTCCTCGGTATTTCTCGTGGAAGGGTATCTGGGTGGCGACTATGTCGGAAAGGATCCGGGAGCCGTCCTCGACGACGGCGGCGGCGCACTCGTCGCAGGAGGACTCAATCCCCAAGACTCTCATCGTCCTCCGTGGCCTCTTGCACCATGAAGCGCGAGATGGTGGAAAGGGAGAAACCCTCGGCTACGAGCTGGGGGTAGAGGTCGGTGAGGGTCTGCGCGAGCTCGGCCGACCAGACGTGGCCGATCATGACCGCCGGCCTGTCCTTGGCGGCCTGTTTTTTGCCGTCCTCGACGGCCCGTATCATCGATGCCCGATCGGGCGTATTGTCGAGGAACACATCGCGCTCCCAGTGTCGGATTCCCTCTCGTCGGACGGCCGCGGCGACCGCCGTGCCCGAGGTGGTGAGTGAATCAAGATAATAGATTCCCCGCCGTTTGGCTACCTCCGCCACCGCTTCCATTATTCCGAGGTCCGTAGTGGCGGCCGATCCCATGTGGTTGTTCATGCCGATCGCCCCCGGCACCGTTCGAAGGTTCGCCTCGACTACGCGCTCGACCTCCGCCCTACCCATTCCGAGGAGGATTGCCCCCGGCCCGGGATCCTGGCCGCCGATAGCCTGCATGGGCTGATGGAGCATGAGTTCCTTGCCCGCCGCCCGCACGGCCCTGGCCGCCGCCTCGCTGTTTGGCAAGCCTGGGAGGACAGCGATCGTGAGGGGAAAGGGCAGGCTGAGGAAGGCGTCGAGCTGCTTCAGGCTATATCCGGCGTCGTCGATGATGAAAATCAGGTACCTGGCTTTCGGAGGGGGCAGGGGCTTGCCGATCGGCCTGTAGCCGGCTGGCTGCAGCGGGATTCGAGCTGGGGCGCTCGGCTTTTCCTCGCTAGCGGGCGCGATGCCAGGCGCATGAGCCGGCGCCGGAGCGGCCTCTCTCGCCGCCGAAGCCGTCTCGGATGGCGGGGTCTGAGCGGCGCTGGGAGTCGGGAGGGAGCTGCTCCTAAGATAGAAGCCCCCCAGCAGGGCCGCCAATGCGAGAGCCACGACCGCAAGGGAGGCTAGGACGAAGCTTTGACCGCTGGAGCGCTTAGCGGCGGGGCGGGCCTTATGCCCCTTCGCGCCCCGCGGCCTCGCGCCTTTCCTCGATGTAGGCGCCACTATACCGGATGATAGCCGCTATCTGCGGCCGAGTTCAATCGGAAAGGCGCCTCACGAGACGTACGAGAGGTCGGCCGCTGGCGCGCTCTCCTTGAGCTTGCGAAGGGCGCGCTTTTCGATCTGCCGCACGGTCTCGGGCGAGATGCCTAGCTCGGCGCCTATGCTCTTGAGGGTGTGCCGCTCGCCGCCCAGGAATTCGAAGCGGTACATGAGGATCCGCCTCTCCTTCTCGAGGAGGAGCTCGAGCATCTCGAGGGTTTCCTGACGGGCGCAGGTCTTCATCAGCTCGCTGTCGGGGCTGTAGCTGTAGTCCTCGTACACGTCGATGATGGAGCCCGAGTCCTCGCCCCCGTCGTTCTCCAGGGATACGAGGCTGGCGGCCATCCCGATGACGTCGGCCACCACTTCCTCGGTGACGCGCAGCTCGCGGGCGATCTCTCCCGCCGAAGGCTCGCGCTGGAGGATCTGGGTAAGGATGCTGTAGGTCCTCTGGATCCGCTTGAGCAGCTCTTCCTTGCGGTGAGGCAGGCGGATCGCGCGGCGGCTGTTGACGAGGGCGCGGGTGATGGCCTGCTTGATCCACCATGAGGCGTAGGTCGAGAAACGCACGTTGCGTTCGCCGTCGAATTTCTCCGCGGCCTTGATGAGCCCGACATTCCCTTCCTGGATGAGGTCGAGCAGGGGCATATCCGGAGTAACGAAGCCGCGGGCGATTTTTACGACTAGGCGCAGATTCGCTTCGATCAGCCTTCGCCTCGCTTCCTCGTCTCCACTAAAGACACGGCTCGAAAGCTCGCGCTCTTCCTCAGCGGTCAATAGCGCGATGCGCTTGATAACCGAGTAATAGCTCTTGAGTCCGTCGTCCTGGTTGTTCGATTCATGAATTGGTTTCATTCTGTATCTCCGACTATTACTATGCATTTTCCATGCCAAGCAGTCGGTGTCCCAGTTTTCAAATCATAATTGCATGTTCTTTCATGAATTAAATAAATCACCGGCTCTTTTGGGGCCGACTTGAGTTCCCATACGTCTATTTAATCACACTTAATGCCCTCTATGCCGTATAGAAAATAAGACTATTTCCTAGGGAATCAGGGAAGCGTGGATCTCAGCATGGGAAGCCGACCTGGAATTTGGCGTAGCGGAGGGAAAATCGCGGATAAAAGTGAAAAGAGCGAGCAGGGCTACTAAAAGAACGACGAACTTACGCATTCACATCTCCGAAGTAAAGGTAGAATATTCCTCAAACCGAGGTCATATCAAGCGCGTGCAATGCAAAAACTACGATTTTAGGAATTTTAGCGGATTGAGGGGGTTCCCCTGCCTGAATAAGCCGAAGTGCAGATGCGGTCCCGTGCTATACCCCGTGTTTCCCGAAATGCCCAGAACCGAACCCTGAGTCAGGCTCGACCCAATGGAGACCGTAGCGGAGGTCAGGTGGCCATAAAGGGTCTGATATCCGTTCGCGTGATTCAGTATGACATAATTCCCGTAGTTGGCGTTGTAGCCCGTGTCCGAGACCCTTCCGTCCATCGCCGCCCGCACTGGAGTGCCCACGTTCGTGACGATATCGATGCCCGCGTGAAAGCGGCGAATTCCGGTGAAGGGGTCGGGCCTGTATCCGAAAAACGAGGAGAGGGGGCCGCGGAGGGGCCAGGCAATTTTTTGCCCCAGCGCCTGCTTGACGGCCGAGTCGGGGAGGCGGGCTCCGGGGATGAAGAGGCTCTGGCCGGCGACGAGCCGAGAGCTTCCGAGGTCGTTCGCGTCGACGATCCGCGTCGTGTCGATCTTGTACCGCTTGGCGATGGCCGCGAGGCTGTCGCCCGAGCGCACCTTGAGGATGAGCCCGTTGATATTGGGGATGCGCAGCTCCGTCCCCGGCTTGACCGAGGAGGCGCTCGAGATTCCGTTGGCCGAGATTATCGTATCGATATAGAGGCCGAAGCGCTTGGCGATGGCGCCCAGGGAGTCGCCCGCCCTGACGGTGTAGGTGGACAGCTCGAGGGTCACGGGCGCCGGGGGGAGGGGACTCGAGTCCTGATCGCCGGCGGCCCCGTTGGAGAGCTCGGGGGAGACGAAATCGAGGAGGAGGTTCTGGGACGAGTCCTCCTGGGGGAGGAGCCCCGTCTTGGGCAGGGGAAAGGCGGGTCCCCTGGCGAGGGCCGCGATAAGGAAGCCGATGGCGGCGGCTCCGCCGAGGGCGAGGCCGAGGGCTACGGCCAGCTTGGTCCTGGCCGAACCCCGCATCTGGGAGGCGAGGGAGCGGAGGCTCAGCTGGAGCTTGAAGCGGAGCCCGGCGAGCAGGCCGCGGAGCCGCGAGCCGGGTCTGACGCCTAGCTTCGAGCTTCGGCCTAGGCGCTTCGAGGCTCGTCCCGAAACCGCCGCCTCGCGAGGGGCTTCGCCGATGAGGGGATAATACGGTTTCGCTCGGGCGGCCTGCGCGCGCTCGGGCCGGCGGCGCCTGCCTACTTTTTGACGGGCTATTATGCTTTCCATGGCTTCGTACCTGTCTTATCGACAATTCACGGGGTCGACATTATAGTCGGAAGACACTAGATGCGATCCTCCAGGCTCCGTCCGGGATGGGCGATACTCTCGGCCGCCCTCATCCTCCTTATAATAAAGGCTTTCGTCCTCGACGCGGCGATCGTGGACGGCCGATCCATGTACCCGACCCTCGAACCCGGCGCCTTCGTCCTGGTGCTCCGCTGCGCCTACGGCCTGCGCTCGCCGACGGGTTCAGGATACCTGTTGCGCTGGGCCAGCCCCCGGCGCGGCCAGGTCGTGGCGGCTGCGAGCCCCAGGGACGGCCTGCCCGTGGTCAAGCGGGTGGCGGCCGCGGGGCCGATGGACTTGCGGGTCGACGCCGGCCGCCTCGTCGGCCCGGCCCTGGACGCGCCCCTGTCGGCCCAGCAGGAAGCTCGGCTAGGCTCCTCCTTGAGGGTTCCCGAGCTCAGCTTCTTTCTCCTCGGCGACAACCCCGGCGAATCGCTGGATTCTCGCGACTACGGTCCAGTACCGATTGAGGCCGTCTCGGGAAGGGTGCTAGTCTTCGGCGGATGGGCCCGACGGTGAATCAACGCAAACTCCGCTATTGGACTGTCTTCGCGGTCCTCGGGCTGTCAGCCCTGTTGGTCGTCGCGCGCTACGGATACCTGGCCGCCTCGCCCGCGCAGCCGAAGGCGGCGGAATCGGCCGACGCCGAGCGGGGCACGATAGCCGACCGCAACGGCCGCGTCCTCGCGATGGACTCTCCCCTGTACAACGTCGCCGTCTGGCGGCCGGAGACCAAGAGGGCCGCCTTCCCCGGCGAGGCCGCGAGGCTCGCGGCCATAACGGGAGTCTCCGAGTCCGAGATCATGGACCGCTGGTCCAAGGGCGCCTCCGATTTCTTCTACCTGACGAAGCGCGCCCTGCCCCAGGTCGCGCGCTCGGTGCAGGAGGCCAAGGAAGGGGGCGCCTTCGAAGGGGTCGTCGTGGAGAAGGTGCCGGGGAGGCTCTATCCCGAGAAGCGCCTTGCCTCGCACCTCGTCGGCTTCGTCGGCGACGGCAACTCCGGCCTGGCGGGCATGGAGAAGCGCGGCGAGGACGAGCTCCTCGGCGAGGGGAGGAGCCTCACGCTGACGATAGACGCCGACGTCCAGTTCTCGCTCGAGGCCATCGCCCGCAAGGCCATGGCCTCGACGGGCGCGGAGGCCGTAATGCTCCTGGCGGCCGACGCGAAGACGGGCGAGATCCTCTCCTACGTCGCGATGCCCGACTTCGATCCCAACGACTACTCCGCCTCTCCCGAGGAGGCCTGGTACGATTGGCCGAGCGTCTATCATTACGAGCCCGGCTCGGTCTTCAAGGTCTTCACCATGGCCTCGGTGCTGGACCTGGGCGGGGCCGACGCCAACACCACCTTCACCTGCGACGGCGCCTATCATAAAGTCACGCCCTCGGGGGAGAAGATCACGATCAAGTGCCTCGAGGTCCACGGCACGGTCAATATAGAGAAGATACTCGAGTTCTCCTGCAACGCCGGCGCGGCCTACGCCTCGGACCGGGTCGAGTCGGTGGATTTCTACGATAGGCTGCGAGGCTTCGGCTTCGGGTCGCGCACCGGCATCGTCGTGCCGGGCGAGACGCCCGGGCTCCTCCGCTCGCCGGAGACCTGGTCCCTGCGCTCCAAGCCGACCATCGGCATGGGCCAGGAGATCTTCGTGTCGGCGATCCAGATGACGGCGGCCGCCACGGCCATAGCCAACGGCGGAGTCCTCATGAAGCCCCAGGTCGTGAAGCGCGCCCTCGAGCGCGACGGCAAGGTGGCATACGCGAACGAGCCCCAGCCGGTGCGGCGGGTAGTCTCCGCCGAGACGGCCTCCGCCATCCTCGCCGCCATGGAGGCGGCCTCCAGCGAGGCGGGGACGGGCAAGCGAGCCAAGATCGCCGACGTCAGGATGGCGGTCAAGACGGGGACGGCCCAGATGATCGACCCCGCCACCCAGCGCTACTCGGAGAAGGACTACATCGCCTCGACCCTCGCCATCTTCCCCGCCGACGACCCTCGGGTCATCGTCTACCTCGCCATCGTGAAGCCCTCGCTCGGCCCCTCCTATTACGGCGGGCGCATCGCCGCCCCCCTCGTGAAGGAGGTGGCGGAGGCCGTCCTCAACGTCACCGGGATCCCCCGCGGCGCGAACCCGACCATCGCCCATCCGGGCGCCGTGACCCTCCCCGCCATCGTGCCGGTCGCGATAGGCGACACCATGCCCAACCTCACGGGCGTGCCCAAGCGCCTCCTCATGCCCCTGCTCGCGCGCAAGGACATCAAGGTCAGGATGAGCGGCGAGGGCTACGTCGTGAGCCAGAGTCCGGCACCCGGCGCGGCCGTCTCGGTCGGGACCGAGGTGGTCCTGGAGTTCCGTTGACCACGCGCGAGGCCAACCTGGAAGCCCTGGGGCGGCGCTTTCCCGAGCTGGCCTCCCTCGTCGCGGCCGCGGAGGAAATCGAGCTCGAGCCGCTTAAGGCCGCTACCGGCGAGCCTAGCGCCCGCCTGCCCGGCGGACTCCTCCACTCGAGCCGCGATCCCCGGGCCGAGGCTCGGCGGATCGCCGAGGCCTCCGCGAGCTCCGGCGCCGACACCACGGCCCTCCTGGGCTTCGGCCTGGGCTATATCGCGGAGGCCCTCCTCGAGGGCGGCGCCGAGCGCGTCATCGCCTGCGAGGCGGAGCCCGGCGCCCTCAAGGCAGCCTTCGGCCTCCGCGACCTCGGCACCCTCCTCGCCGACGAGAGGCTGGGCTTCGTGGTGGGCGGCGAGCCCGAGGGCCTGATCTCCGCCCTCGAGCTTTCCGGCGGCGCGAATGCCGCCGTCCTCGAGCTCAAGGCGGCGACCCTGGCGCGGGGAGAGTGGTTCGATAGGGCTCGCCGCGCGGCAGAGCGCTGGAACTCCAAGGGCGCGGTCAACGAGAATACCCTGCGACGCTTCGGCAGGCTCTGGGTCCGCAATCTCTCGCGCAACCTGTGGGCGGCCGCGGCCTTTCCGGGGGTTGAGCGCCTAACGGGCCTCTTCGCGGGCGAGGCCGCCGCCCCGCCGATCCCGGCCCTCGTCCTCGCCGCGGGACCGAGCCTCGACCTTGTCCTCCCCCATATCGGAGAAATCTCGAAGCGCGCCCTCGTCGTCTGCGTGGACACTGCGTTGCGCAGCCTCCTGCGCTTCGGCATGGAGCCCGACTTCCTCGTCGTCGTCGATCCCCAATATTGGAACTGGCGTCACCTCGCGGGGCTCACGTCGCCCTCCTCCTTCCTCGTCTCGGAGACGGCGGCCTGGCCCGCCATCTTCCGCGGGGAGCAGCGGGGGACCTTCCTCGGAGGCTCCCTCTTCCCTTTAGGCCGCAGGATAGAGGCCCTCGCCGGGGCCAAGGGGCACCTGGGCGCGGGCGGCTCGGTGGCGACGAGCGCCTGGGACCTCTGCCGCATCATGGGCTGCTCCGCCGCCTGGATGGCCGGCCTCGACCTGGCCTTCCCCGGCGGGCAGACCCACGCCAAGGCGAGCCTCTTCGAGCAGCGCGCCCTCGCGTCGGGGGAGCGACTCGCGCCGGCCTCGAGCGCCCAGGCGGAGGCCCTTGTCGGCGGCTCGAGCTTCGAGGCTCCCTCCGCCGAGGGCGGGACCGTGCGCACGGACCAGCGCATGACGCTCTACGCCTGGTGGTTCGAGAGCCGCCTCTCGCGGCCCCTCTCCCCGCCCACGCTCTCGCTGAGCCCCGGCGGTCTCGGCATTCCCGGCCTGGCCGTCGGCAGCGTCGAGGAGCTCCTCTCCCTGCCCGACCGTCGCGGCGAGATCGACGCCCGCCTCGAGCGGGCCGCCGCCATGCAGGCCGAGGCCCAGGCGGGAGGCCGGCCCTCGGACTGCGTCGCCGAGGGGCTCGCCGGGCTGCGCACGGAGCTCGAGGCCATCGCTCGAATCGCAGAGGGAGCGCGAGCGGCCGCGCGCGAGGGTCGGACTGCCTTCGCGGCGGGGGAAGACTGCCGCGGCTGCCTCGCCGTCCTCGAGAGCGCGGACAGGGCCCTTCTCGAGGAGGATGCGCGGGACATCGCGGGCTTCCTGCTGCCGCCCCTGGCCGAGATCCTGGGCGCGAAGGCCCGCGACCTCGGCGACGGCCTCGAGCGCTCGGAGCGGCTCTACGAGAGGCTGGCCGAATCGGCCCGCTACCACCTCGGCGTCCTCCGCGACGCCCGATTCGGCTACAAAAATTAAGGTTTTGCGCGGAATTGCCGAAAATATCCTTGGAGGGTAAAAGCTCCACCACGGTATGCTACCTGACGTCCAGGCATACCGTTTTTTTATGCCCCGCCCGGCGATCGCGTCGGGTTCGTCGAAGGCATGGACTAAGGCCGGGGTCCTTCTCCGACGGCGTCTATACCGTTACATCGTGGACCCTCGCCTTCAGGACCTTCTCCAGGAAGTCAGGCGCTTAAGGGCTTTTCGCGGCCATGTTTCGACTCCATCGCATTGCCTATCCCTCGTCATATACAGTACTTTCTCCGCTTATGGAAGAAATGATCAAGGCGACGCCCATCCTCGAGGTGCGCGACCTGCGCAAGTCCTACGGCAAGGTCAAGGCGGTGGACGGCATCAGCTTCGCCGTTCGCGAGGGCAGCTGCTTCGGCATCCTGGGCCCCAACGGCGCAGGCAAGACGACCGCGATCGAGGTCATCGAGACGATACACGATCCCGATTCGGGGACCATCCTCTACCGCGGCGAGGCAGTGGCCCGCTCGTTCAAGGAAAACATAGGCATCCAGTTCCAGGACACATCCCTCCAGGAATTCCTCACGGTGCGCGAGACGCTCGAGCTCTTCTCCAAGCTCTACCCGAGGCCTCGGCCCATGGACGAGATCATCGCGGACTGCTCCCTCGAGGAATTCATAGACCGCGACAACCGCAAGCTCTCCGGGGGCCAGCGCCAGCGCATGCTCCTCGGCATAGCCCTCGTGAATAACCCCGACCTGCTTTTCCTCGACGAGCCGACTACCGGCCTCGATCCCCACGCGCGGCGCAATTTCTGGCGCCTCGTCCAGGGCATCAAGGCCCAGGGCAAGACAGTCATCCTCACCACGCACTACATGGACGAGGCCGAATACCTCTGCGACGACATCATCGTGATGGACCACGGGCACATCATCGAGTCGGGCCGGCCCCGCGAACTCCTGCTTAAGCACTTCGGCGAGGCGGTGATCCGCGTGCCCGAGGCGGCAGTCCCGGCCGGCGCCGCATTCAGCTGCCCCGCCGAGAGCGAGGAGGGCTTCGTTTCCCTGACCTGCGCGGATACCGACGCGACCCTGCGAGAGCTCGTCGCGGCGGGCGTGGACCTGCGCGGCGTGCTCGTCGAGCGGCGGAATCTCGACGATCTCTTCCTCAAACTCACCGGATCGGGGTTGGATTAACATGCAGAAATTCTGGGCAGTTTTCGTCGCTAGAAATCTCGAGTTCTTTCGCGACAGGTCGACGCTGATCTTCAACCTGGTCTTCCCCATCATCCTCATCTTCGGCTTCGCCTTCGCCTTCCCGGGGGGAGGGGGCACGACGTTCAAGATCGGCACCGTGGGCGAGGCGCCCGCCGCCGGAAGCGCTTCCGACGTCGCCTTCCTGCACTACAAGAACCTGCAGCTCGTCCCCTACGCCTCGCTCGAGCAGCCCCTCGACAGGCTGGCGCATCACCAGATCGACATGGTGATCGACTATTCGAAGGGCGAGTACTACGTCAACGACGCATCCGCCAACGGCTACGTCCTAGAGAAGATGCTCCTGCCCGCGAACTCGGGGAAGGCCGCGGGGGCGGTCGTCTTCGCGAAAAAGACCGTGACCGGAGCACCCATACGCTACGTCGACTGGTTCATCCCGGGCGTCATCGGCATCAACATCCTCTTCGGCAGTCTCTCCGGCGTCGGCTTCGTCATCGTGCGCTACCGCCGCAACGGGGTGCTCAAGCGCTTCAAGGCCACGCCCCTCTCCGCCTTCCAGTTCGTCAGCGCCCAGGTGCTGTCGCGCTTCTTCATCGTCGCCTTCATCTCGGCGGTCATCTTCACCGGAACCGACCTCGTGCTCCATTTCCGCATGGCCGGGTCCTGGGGTCTGCTCGCCCTCGTCAATGCGCTCGCGATCCTGTGCATGATCTCGATCGGCCTCGTCTTTGCCTCCAGGATCAAGAGCGAGGAAGTCGCGGGCGGCATCATGAACCTCATCACCTGGCCGATGATGATCCTCTCCGGAGTCTTCTTTTCCCTCGAGGGCACTCCCCGCGCAATGCAGGTCGCCTCTCGGGCCTTCCCGATCACCTACTACATCGAGGCCTCGCGGGCGATCATGCTCGACGGGGCCGGCTTCGCGCAGGTCGCCGGGGACCTCGGCGTGCTCGCGGCCATGACCTTAGTCTTCCTAGCGGCGGCGGCAGCCCTCTTCAAGTGGGAGTAGGCATCTCACGGAAAATGGTTGACGAAATGGGTTAAATATGATATTGATAATCATTATCTAAAAGGAGGACTGCCATGAGCGAGCGCGAGGTGCTCGAAGTCTATCTTCGGGAGAGAGGGCAGAAGATGACCTCTCCCCGCGAGACCGTGCTCGACGCCTTCCTCAAGCTCGAGCGGCACGTCACCGCGGAGGAGCTCCTCGCCGCCGCCCGGCGCATCGACCCGGGAATCGGACAGGCCACCGTCTTCCGGACGATTAAGCTGCTAGCGGAGGCTGGGCTGGCCCGCGAAGCCTGTCCCGACGACGGGGCGCGGCGTTTCGAGCACGCCTATCGGCACGAGCATCATGACCACCTCGTCTGCGTCGAGTGCGGCGCGGTGGTGGAGTTCAAGGACGAGGCCATCGAGCGGGCCCAGCAGGCGGTCTATCGAAGGCACGGCTATGCGCCGAGCGGCCACAGGATGGAGCTCCTCGGCCTCTGCCCGGACTGCGCGAAGGCTTCGAAGCGAAAATAGGCGGCCCGTGGCCTCGCCTGCGGGCTTTTTTTTCCGCGAACGCCGATAACGGTTATCAACTAACCGGAGGAGATATCCATGGTCGTTTCGGATGCCCGCGCAGGGTCGGAATTCCGCGTCCTGCGCGTGACCCTCGGCAAGGAGGTGGGCAAGCGCCTCGCCGACATGGGCTTCACCGAGGGCGCCGAGGGGCAGGTGGTGCGGAGCGGCTTTCGGCTCGGAGGCGCTTTCCGCGGCCCCTTCCAGGTGCGGATCCGGGGCTACGACATTCTCCTCAGGCGCAGCGAGGCGGCCGGCATCGAGATCGAGGTCGGGTCGTGAGCTTCGACGCCAGGGGAGCGGTCCCGGTACGGCCGCTGCGCATAGCCCTCGCCGGCAATCCCAACGCGGGCAAGACCAGCCTGTTCAACGCCCTCACCGGCGCCCACCGCAAGGTCGGCAACTATCCCGGCGTGACCGTGGAGAAGAGGGAGGGCTCGCGCTTCCGGAACGGCCGCGAGTACGTGTTCATCGACCTTCCGGGTATCTACAGCCTGACCGCATACTCGATCGACGAGGTCGTCGCCCGCGATTTCCTCCTGGACGAACGGCCCGACCTCATCATAGACGTGCTCGACTCGACCAACCTCGAGCGCAACCTCTACCTCTGCCTCCAGTTCCAGGAGCTCGGTATTCCCGTGGTCGGGGCGCTCAACATGAGCGACGAGGCCGAAGCCAAGGGCATCACGGTAGACGAGAAGGCCCTCTCAGCCCTCCTCGGCCTCACGATGGCCAAGACCGTCGGCACGAAGGGCTCGGGCATCGAAGGCCTCCTGGACCTCGTGGACCGCGCGGTCGCGGGCTGGGTGAAGGCGAGCGGGCCCGCGCTTCCGCGATCGATCCGCTACGGAGACGAGATCGAGGCGCGCATCGAACCGATCGAGGCGGCCATCGCGGCCGACCCCCTCTTCGCCGCGCGTTTCCCCCCGCGCTGGATGGCGGTGAAGCTGATCGAGAAGGACGCCGACGCCCGTGAGAGGCTATCGGGCCATCGTGACGCGGCTGGCGTCGAGGCCCTCGCGGCCTCGGCGGTCGCCTGGATCGAGAAGCACTACGCGAGAGACGCCGAGATAGTCGTCTCCGAGCGCCGATACGGGTATATCAGGGGCGCCGCGAGGGAGGCCATCTCCCGCTTCGGCAAGCCCGATTTCTCCCTCACCGAGGCGATCGACGCGATCATCATGAACCGCTTCCTCGCCCTGCCCATCTTCGCGGCGATCCTCTGGGGAGTGTTCCAGCTGACCTTCAAGCTAGGCGCCTACCCGATGGGCTGGCTGGAGTCCGCCTTCGCCTGGCTCGGCGGGGCCGCGACCTCGGCCCTGCCCGCCGGCATACTGCGCTCCCTCGTCGTGGAGGGGATCATCGGAGGGGTGGGCTCGGTCTTCTCCTTCGTGCCCCTCATCGTCATCCTCTTCTTCCTCCTCTCGGTGCTCGAGGACGTCGGCTATATGTCGAGGGCCGCGTTCGCGACCGACCGGCTCCTTCACTCCTTCGGCCTCCACGGCCAGTCGGTCTTCCCGCTGATGCTCGGTTTCGGCTGTTCGGTGCCGGCGATCATGGCCGCGCGCACGCTCAAGAGTCCGCGGGACAGGATCGCGACCATCCTCGCCATCCCCTTCATGAGCTGCGGCGCGAAACTGCCGGTCTACGTTCTCCTGTCCGCCGCCTTCTTTCCCAAGAACCCGGGGGCCGTCGTCATGCTGGTCTACGCCATCGGGGTCTCCCTTTCCCTCGCCTCGGCCTGGGTGCTGAGCAAGACCGCCCTTCGGGGCGACCCGACTCCCTTCGTGATGGAGCTGCCTCCCTATCGGGCGCCGACCCTGAGCGGCCTGCTCTGGCACGTCGGTGAGAAGACCCAGTCCTACGTGAAGAAGGCGGGTACCGTGATCCTGGCCTCGGCCATCCTCGTATGGGCGATCACGAGCTTCCCGGTATACAGGCCGGCGCCGGGCCTCGCGGACTCGGGAACGAGGGCCGAGGCGGCGATGGAGCAGAGCTTCGCCGGCAGGATCGGTAAATTCATCGAACCCGCGTTCAAGCCCCTCGGCTTCGACTGGAAGATAGGCGTCGCGACCGTCACGGGCTTCACGGCGAAGGAAGTCATCGTCTCGACCCTCGGCGTCCTCTACAAGGTCCGGGGCGGGGAGGGCGCGGGGAGCTCCGGACTGAGGGCGGCCCTCGCGGCCGATCCCGTATTCAGCCCCCTGGTGGCCTTCGTCCTGATGCTCTTCACCTTGATCATCCCGCCCTGCTTCGCGGCGCTCGCGACCATCAGGGCCGAGCTAGGATGGAAGTGGCTGGGCTTCTCCGTCGCCTTCATGCTGATCCTGGGTTGGGGCCTGGGAGTCGCCGTCTACCAGGTCGGCTCCCTTCTGGCCCTGGCGGCGCCTCTCGCGGCGGGGGGCGCCGCGTGAACGAAACTCTGCAGGCCGTCCTTGTCGCCGCCGCCGTGGCCCTCGCCGCCGCCTACGCGCTTCGCCGCGCCTATAAAGCGGCTCGCGGTCGAGGTTCAGCCTGCTGCGACTCCGACCCCGGCTCGGCCTCCTGCTGCGACGGCTGCGAGGGTTGCCCCGGCGCGGCGGAGTGCGCGGATCGCGCGGATCGCGCGCCGCTTTCGCCCGCGAACCGCCGCGATCGGGCCTAAGGACCTTTTTCCCGGCCCTGAGGCGGGCTATACTCCGGGTATGGATTACGCACGAAGCCATTTCGCCTATCTCGCCCGCTACAATCGCGGCGCCAACACTGCCCTGGTCGGCCACCTGTCCGCGTTGCCGGCCAGCGAGATATCCAAGCCCCGAGGCTCCTATTTCGGCTCGATCCAGGGGATCCTCGACCATACGATCATGTGCGACATCAACTGGCTGAGGCGCTTCCGCGAGCTCTTCGCCTCCGACGAGCCCTTGAACCGGCCGCGCCTCGCGCCGGCCGGCCATGCCTGGACCGTCTTCGAATTCCCCGTCTTCGAGGAGTTCCGGAGGGAGAGGGCGGTCGTCGACGCGATCTTCGAGGATTGGGTCGCGTTAGCCGACACCGACCGCTTCGGCGAGGTCCTGGCCTACTCGGACTCGCACGGCTCGCCCCGGCGCTATTACATGCACGAGGCCCTGGACCACGTCTTCAACCACCAGACGCACCATCGGGGGCAGGTCTCGCAGATCCTCGACGAGCTGGGCATCGAGCACGACTATTCCAATCTCGTCGGCTGCGCCGCGGCGCCCGGCGAGAGCCCCGCCGCGCCGTAGCTCGGCACCCGCCCGAACAGGAGGCGGGTGTCCCCGACGAGCTCGAGGCCCGCGCCCGGGGCTTCGTCCTCGAACAGGACCCTTCCCGAAACGACCCACCTCAGTCCGATGGACGCGTCGACGCTCTCGGAGATGCGGCGGGTCAGCGAACCCTTGACGGGAGCGCGCAGGAGGCCGCCGCGCGAGCGCGTGGCCGAGATCTCGAGGCGCGAGGCGCCGCGGGAGACGACGAGGCCGATCGAGCCGTCGTCGAGGGCGAGCTCCGAGAGCCGCGCTCCCGTGTACGTGGCCTCGCGCAGGGGCCGGCCCCCCAGGGAGCCGACGCAGAGGAAGCCCGTGAAGGCCGAGCCCATCCAGGGGATGTCGGCGATCGAGAGCATGAAGGAGTCGCCCTCGGCCTCGAAGTTGTTGGACTGCATCCAGATCCAGCTGGAGGGCATGGAACTGCCCCAGTCCTTCTCGATGTAGCCCCGGCCCGGCCCGGAGCTTCCGTCGAGCCGGACGCGGCGGGCGCCCGCCGTGAAGCCTCCCCGCACGCGGTGGTCCAGGGACACGAGGCCGTGGCGGCATTCCATAAAAGGCGCGAAGGAGAAGGGGCCCATGACGCCAGGCGATAATAGCCGCGTCGGGAGGCGCCCGAAGGGGCCGAAGGAGAGCTCGCCCTTGAAGCTCCCCTCCTCGCCCTCGAGGTCGAGTACCAGCCCTGATTCCGAGAAGCGGCTCCCGCCCACGCGGAGCTCCAGCCGGTCCTCGGCTCCGAAGAATTCCTCGAGCGGATACTGGAACCACCAGGTCCTTCCCGTCCTACCCTCGATGGCCTGGACGAAGGAATAGCCCTCGCCCTCGCGCTCGCCGCGAGAGATTCCGGGGATGAAGGACCAGGCCTCCGAGCGGTCGGCCGAGACCTGCTTGAAGTACCAGCCCTCGAAGTAGCTGCGTTTCTTGCGCGCTCCCTGGTAGGGCGCCGATCTCCATGGGTTCATGGATGGAAGGTACTGCCCGGGACGGCGCCGGACAAGCGCGGAGGCCCGCCCTCGCTTGCCCCGCGTCGGTCGGCGGCGCTAGAATGGCGCCAGATCGGAGGGACCGCATGCACAGCCGCGAAGAGGCCCTAGAGCTTTGGCGAAAGAACAACGACGACGACTATCTATACAGGCACGCTCTGTCGGTCGAGGCGACGATGCGCCGTTTCGCCGTCAAGTACGGCGAGGATCCCGAGTACTGGGGCCTCGTTGGGCTCCTGCACGACATAGACTACCAGAAGTACCCCGAGGAGCATCTCAAGCATGCCCGCGAGCTGCTCGAGCCCGCGGGCTATCCCGAGGGCTTCATCCGCGCGGTCCTGAGCCACGGCTTCGGCATCTGCACCGAAGTCGAGCCCGTCAACGCGATGGAGAAGACCCTCTTCGCGATAGACGAGCTCACGGGCTTCATATCAGCCTGCGTCCTGATGCGGCCCTCGAAGAGCGTCCTCGACATCGAGGCGAAATCCGTGAGGAAGAAGTGGGGCACCGCCGCCTTCGCCGCCAAGATCCGCCGCGACATAATCCAGAAGGGAGCCGACATGCTCGGCCTGCCCCTCGACGAGGTGATCCAAGAGACCATCCTGGCCCTGCGTCCCGTCGCCGCCGAGATCGGGCTCAAGGGCAACCTCTAGGCGGCCCCGCCTTTCGCCAGGTAGGCGGGTAGCGTCGTTCCCAGGAGCTCGGCCCAGCCGGCACGGTACTCCTCAGCGGTCGCAGCCTCGAGCGAACCGAGGATGGAATGCGCCAGGCTGAGCCTAGTGCCGGCGGGCAGCGGCTCCAGCCTGAATTCCATCACGCCGAGGACCGCACCGTCCATGCCCATGGGCCCCTCGAGTCTCAGCCTGCGGGGCGGGTCGATGAAAGTCACCGTCGCGTAGAGGGCGGCCGATCCGCCGCCCCAGTCCTCGTAAAAACGACCGCCGATCCTCGGCTCGAAGCCCACGGTCGATCCCTCGCGGAAGCGATGATCCCACCACCGGCCGATCTCGGCGGTCAGGGCGGAGAAGACCCGCCCGGGCGGCGCCTCGAGCTCACAGGCGAATTCGATCTCGTACAGCTCAGGTCCACCCATGCCCACTCCCCCGCGGCCGGCTACAGCGCGCGGACCAGCTCGTCCTCCATGCCTCCGAAGACCGAGGCGAATTCCATCATCACGGCCTCGTAGCCCTTGTCGTCCCAGAGCTTGAGCGCGAATTGCTCCTCGTCCGCCAGCGAATCGAATTTCGCCACGAAGCGGTACTCGTCCTGGGGACCGGCGATGTTGCCCCAGATCTCGGTTCCCTTGACCTGGGGCTGCTTGGCCCAGAATTCGATAAGGCCCTTGGCTGCTCCCTCCATCTTATCCCAGTCTCGCTCGACTCGCGCGTGGCGGATCAAGTACACCATGGCATGGCCTCCCGGAAAAATAGTATTATCTTAATATAGTGAAAGCCAAGAATGAGGAAAGGCTAAAGTTCGACACCCCCTCGCCGGCCCCAGCTTCGGGATTACCTCGACCCTCGCGTGCCGTCGGCGCGTTCGACGCGAAAGGTTGACCAAGCCGCGCCCATCGAGCGATAATCCCCGACCATGCTTGAGAAAATCAGCGAGAAATTCAGCGATATCGCCCGTGCCCTGAGCGGAAAGGCCTCGATCAGCGAGAAGAACGTCGAGGAGGCGGTGGAGCAGATCAAGCTCGCCCTCCTGGACGCGGACGTCAACCTGCGCGTGGTCCGCCGCTTCGTCAACGCGACGTTGGAGGAGGCCAAGGGCGAGAAGGTCCTGAAGGCCGTGAGCCCGGGGCAGCAGTTCACCAAGATAGTCTACGACCGCATGGTCGGCCTCCTCGGCGACACTCGGCAGGACCTCCAATTGAGGGGGCCGGACACGCAGAGCGTGGTCCTCCTCCTCGGCCTCCAGGGCTCGGGAAAGACCACGAGCGCCGCCAAGCTGGCTTTCAGCCTCAAGAACAAGGGGCGGCGCGTCCTCCTCGCGGCCTGCGACCTCCAGCGCCCCGCCGCCATCGAGCAGCTCTCGGTCCTGGGAGCCCAGATCGGCGTCGACGTCTACAAAGAGGACTCCAAGGACGCCGTAAAGGTGGCCAAGAACGCCCTCGACAAGGCCAAGCGCGAGCTTTACGACGTCCTCATCGTGGACACCGCGGGCCGGCTCAACATCGACGAGGAGCTCATGGGCGAGCTCGCGCGCGTGCGCGACGCCGTGAAGCCCCTCGAGTCCCTGCTCGTGGCGGATTCGATGACCGGCCAGGCGGCGGCGGACATCGCCAAGTCCTTCGACGAGAAGATCGGAATCACCGGCGTCATCCTCTCCAAGTTCGACTCCGACGCCAGGGGCGGCGCGGCCCTCTCCCTCAAGTCCGTGACCGGCAAGCCGATCAAGTTCATCGGCACGAGCGAGAGGATGGACGGGCTCGAGCCCTTCTACCCCGAGCGCATAGCGGGCCGGATCCTGGGCATGGGCGACGTCGTCGGCCTCGTCGAGAAGGCTCAGGCGGTCTTCGACCAGAAGCAGACCGCGGAGCTCGAGCGCAAGATGGCGAACGAGAGCCTGAGCCTCGAGGACTACCTCGAGCAGCTCCAGAGCATGAAGAAGATGGGCTCGATGAAGGGACTCCTGGAGATGCTTCCCGGCCTCGCGGGTCAGATCGACGAGGAGAGGATCGACGAGGCCGGCCTCAGGCGCGAGGAGGCGATCCTGCGCTCCATGACCAAGAAGGAGAGGAAAAACCACCTCATCATCGGGCCCAGCCGCCGCACGCGCATCGCCAAGGGCTCGGGCACCTCGGTCGCCGAAATCAACCGCCTGCTCAAGAAATTCGAGAAGACCCGGCTCATGATGAAGAAGATGACCAAGAACAAGAAATACCAGCAGCAGATGATGGGCGGCGGCAAGGCTCAGTGAGACTGCCGAAAGCCAGGGATCGCGGCAAGATCGTCCTTTTCATTTTTCCCCGGATCCGCGATAGTACAAGCAACATCCAGGCGGGAGGTTCTACACATGAATAGCCGAATCGGCGCGGTGGTCGCGGTCTCGATCGCTTTTGTCCTGGCATCGCTCCCTGCCTTCTCGCAGGGCAAGGACCCCCTCAAGGGACTCAGCCCCCGGATAGCGGCCGTCGCCAACGGCCCGTCGGGCCTCAAATGGGTCGGGGGAAACCAGGAAAACCCGCTCATGCATCCCGGATTCGACTGCATCGCCTGCCACGCGAAGGGGGAGGGCCCCCGGTTCTTGGTCGCGGGCACCGTCTATACGAACCTCGACGAGAAGGACGACTACTTCGGCGTGGAGGGAGCGACCGTGCAGCTCGTCGATGCGAAGGGCAAAAAGGCCGAGCTCGCTACGAACCTAGCCGGCAATTTCTTCCTGAACGCCCGCTCAGCCTCCTTGGTCGCCCCATTCAGCGTAAAAGTGCTCGTGGGCAAGGCCGAGAGGGCGATGGGTTCTCAGGCGCCCAGCGGCGATTGCGCCTCCTGCCACACCGCTAAAGGGCAAAACGGCGCTCCGGGCCGCATAATGGCCCCCGGGAAGCCTTGACCCTCGGGCTCGGCCTCGATATACTCCCCATACCAATTCGATCGGAGCACTAGAATGGCTAGAAGATGCGAAATTTGCGGCAAAGGCACGACGTTCGGAAATACCGTTTCCCACTCTAAGAATCGCACGAGGCGGACCTGGCGTCCCAACCTCCTGTCGGTCAGGACTTTGGTTAACGGCAGCGTCTCCAACCTCAAGATCTGCACTCGTTGCCTCAAGGCAGGCAAGGTAGTCAAGGTAGTCTGATGCACGGCCGGGATAGATAAACCCGGCTAGAATAATGGATCCGCCCCTCCTGGGGCGGTTTTTTTAGCTCCAAAAAGCCGGATGCGGTACCGGACGCGCCGAGGCTTTTCGGAGTATACTCTCGCGATTCCCCGATCCCCGCGCTGGAGGTCTCCCTTGCCTGAGCTCCCCGACCTCGTGCATATCGTCAAGACTCTCGGGCCCGCGGTCGAAGGCCGACGCATATCCCATTCCACGGTCAAGAACCCGATCGTGCTGCGCGTCCTCGTACCCGGGGACTTCCCGGACCTCGTCGCGGGCAAGACGATCGTCAGCCTTCTTCGGCACGGCCCCTTCCTGAAATTCAACCTGGGGGACTTGGACCTCGTCATGCATCTGATGCTCGCCGGCAGGCTCAGGCTTTCGGGTCCCGGGGAGAGGGCCCTGGCGGCGACCGCCTTTAGCTTCGAGCTCGAGGAGGGCCTGAGCCTCCATTACGGGGACGAAAAATCCATGGGCAAGGTCTACCTCGGCCCGGCCGGGAGCTTCGAGGCGATTCCGGGCTACCTGACCCAGGGCATCGACGTGACGAGCCCGGCCTTCACCTTCGAGGCCTTCAACGAGCTCATATTGAAGAAGCGCTGCCAGGCGCGGGTCTTCATTATGGACCAGACCTGCCTCTCCGCCATCGGCAACGCCTACGCGGACGAGATTCTCTTCGAGGCCAAGATCCATCCCAAGGCGCCCTGCTATTCCCTTGGCCCCGACCGTCGACGGGCCCTCTACGACGCCGTAAAATCGGTCCTGACCTGGGGCATCGAGGAGGTCGCCAAGGCCGGTCTTCCCCTCGAGGACAAGGCCCGCGACCACATGCGCGTGCGGGGAAGGGCGGGCGAGAATTGCCCCCGCTGCGGACAGACGATCCGAAGGACGGGCGTGCTCGGCTTCGATTCCTTCTTCTGCCCGAGTTGCCAGCCCGACCTGACCGGCCGCGGCCTCGATTGGACGAAGCTTTCGAGGAAGTGAGACGGTTCGCTCTCCCCTTATCCGCGCTCGACGAGGGCCTCCAGGGACTCCCTCCGAAGTATCCTGATCAGCCTCCCGTCGACGGCGATCAGGCCCTCGCGCGCCATCGAGCCGAGCTCGCGCGAGAGGGAGGGGCGCGTCACGCCGAAAGCCTCGGCCATCTTCTCCTTCGAGTCGGGAAGGAGGACCGCGCCCGCGCGCATGGACTGCCTGAGGAGCCAGTCGGCCAGGCGCTCGCGCAGGGTGGCGAACTGCAGGAGCCTGAAGCGCTCCGAGAGGGCCGCGACGCGCGAGCCCGAGTCGGCCAGGAAATTGAGCAGTATCCTCCTGTTTCCCTGGCAGAGGTCCATCACCGTCTCGCGGCCGAGCACGGCGGCCCTGACCTCCTCGAGCGAGCGGACCGTGACCGGCAGCTGGGGGTCGGGAGCGAAGAGGATGGCGGAGGCGAGGGGCTCGGGTGCGGCGATGGTCTCCACGCGGACGGTCTTGCCGGAGTAGCTCTGCATCTCCGCCGAGACGGAGCCCTCGAGGAGGATCCACAGCGAGTCGTAGGAGCTGCCGGCGAGGAGGAGTATCGATCCGGCGGGGAAGCTCCGCGCGGCCTGATCGGACGATCCCAGGAGCCTCTCGAGCTCCTCGACTCCGACGCCGTCGAAGAGGCTGCTGGTGGCCAGGATGGCGAGGTCGCGCTTCTGCATGGCATTCGAGTTTACTAGACAAAGCCGGTCTCGGCCATTATCGTCTACGCCTTATGATCGACATGCTGTACGTTTTCCTGGGCGGAGGGATCGGCGCCGGGTGTCGCTGGCTCGTATCCCGAGCCTCAGCCGCCCTGCTGGGCGACCGTTTTCCCTGGGGCACCCACATCGTGAACCTCTTCGGCTGCTTCTGCATCGGCCTGGCCCTGGGCCTCGTGGAGCGCGGCTTCGGTTCCAGGCGCTTCAAGCCCCTCGCCGTAGCGGGCTTCCTGGGCGGCCTGACCACCTTCTCCACCTTCGCCTACGAGACCATCGATTTCCTTCGCAAGGGCGCCTACCTGAAGGCGGCCGCCAATTTCTCCCTCGACGCCTTCGGAGGCTTGGCCCTGGCGAGCCTCGGCCTCGCCCTCGGCCTCTACCTCGGGGAAAGGATGGCCCGTTAGCCGAGGCACTCGGCGTAGCGGCAATAATCCTCGCTGGCCATGCCAAAGTCGGGTAGGCGGGGCACCAGGCGGGAATCCACGATGCGGCCTACCCGCGAGGCGATGCGCGAGAAGACGAAATAGCCGAGGTCGGCCCAGGAGTAGGGCACGTTGATCCTCGAGCAGTAGGCGTCGCGGTGCACGGTCTCGAAGGCGAAGCCGGGGGGCAGGAGGGCCAGCTCCGCGGCCTTGAGCTCCAGGAAGCGGTCTCGCGCCTTCGCCGCCACCTTCCGCTTGAGCGCGAGGAAATCCCTCTTCTCGCTCTGGAGGAGGAGGTCGCCACCCATGACCATATCCTCGAAGTCCCGCCTGAATTTATCGCCGTTTATCTCCATGAAGCGGAGGAATCGGGAGCGCGAGATGTAGCCGTAGTCGCAGCGTGGCCCGCCGTAGCTCCCGATCACTATCGTGATGAGCTCCTGGAGATAGAGCATGAGCTTGTGCGCGTTCCTGAGGAAGCGATAGTCGGGGTCCATGTCGAGGTGGGCGTCCGGCGCGTCGAAACCGATCTCCTCGAGGGAATAGCCCCGGCAGCGCATGGCCCCGACGTAGTCGTAGACCCTGTTGACGAAATATTTCATCGAGAAGACCCAGTCGGGGGGGGAGAGGAAGCGCCCCTGGGGCAGGGTCCTGCGGCAATAGGCCTCGAATGGCTTGGATCCGATCACCGCGCCGGCGAGGACCCTCTCCCCGCCCTCGGCGATTATGCTCAGGCGCTCGGAGCCCGCGCGTAGCTTCGCGTAGCTGGGCTTGCTGCCCTTCAGGCCGAGGAAGTTCTCGAAGATGCGGCCGTCGGGCTCGGCCTGCACGAGGGAAAACAGGGCTTCCCTTATCTCGACGTGGTCCTTTATCACGCTGATGCTGCGCTCGTTGCTCTTGTAGAAGCGGGCGTTCGCCTCGCGGATCCACTCGTCCTCGTGGGCCAGCCGGGCCGCGACCTCCTTCGCCTTGAGGATGGTGTAGCCGGGGTCTATCTCGAGGTCGATGCCGAAGAGCTCGCGCAGCCGGGCCTTGACCGCGCCGAGGCCCTTGGCCAGGCCGTCCATATCCGCCTTGGCGAGGCCGTTGCCCGTAACTATGTTGAGGTCGACGTCGGTGCAGTGCTGGACGCCCATGTCGTTGTAGCTCGAGAAGAGCCGCCCGAGGCCGAACATGAACAGCTCGCTCGCCACCTTGGGCTTGAGCGAGGGGAGGAAGATCAGCCTGATCCAGAGGACGACGACGAAGCGGTAGAGCTCGGCGCGGGGGCGCAGGTAGTCTTCGGTGACCGTCCGGGGATCGAGGCGCTGGAAGTCGGCGTTGCGGATGGCGCGGTTGCGCTCGGTGAAGACATCGACGATGAAGCGCTCGAGCTCGGCGGGGGAGGCTCCCGCGGCGGCTAGTTCGTTGAGCCTGGCGTGCGCCTCGGCTATCGATGCGGTCGGCCTATTCGCCGCGCCCGCCTGAGCTGTCTTGCCCATAGTTCGGTTATTCTCGCGTGCCTGAGGGAATTGGTCAATAATAATCCTCTGAGGCTTAAATCTCGATCTCCAGCGAGTCCCAGGCAGGCCTCGCGCCCACGTCGGCCCCGCGTTGCGCGCAATAATCCTCGAGCTCCTCGTGGGTGGACTCGTGGTTCATGTGCGTGAGCCAGGTCCGCTTCGCCCCGATGCGTTTCGCGGCGTCCATGCCTTGGTCCAGGCTGAAGTGGGTCTCGTGGGGCTTCCGGCGCAGCCCGTTGATGACCAGGACCTCCACTCCCGCGAGGAGGGGGAGGGAGGCGGCGGGCAGGTCGGAGCAGTCGGTGATATAGGCGAACCTGCCGGTCCTCCACCCGAGTATGGGCAGAACGCCGTGGGAAACGGGAATCGGGACGAAGTCCATCCCGCCGGCGGACAGGGGACCCGTCGCCAACCTGAGGTCCACGCGGGGCTTGCCCCCTCCGGCCTGGGTCTCGCGGAAAATGTACGCGAACCGCTCCCTGGTCTCGGCGAGGGTCTCGGCGTTGCCGTAGACGGGGAGGATTCGGTCCTTCGTGAGGGGCCGCACGTCGTCGAGGCCGTTGACGTGGTCGGCGTGGGCGTGGGTGAGGAGGAGGGCGTCGATGCTCGAGATGCCCGCCCTGAGCGCCTGGAGGCGGAACTCGGGGCCCGCGTCCACGACGACCGCCGCGGCTCCGCCATGGACGCGGCCGGACTCTATGAGGACGGAGGCCCTGTATCTCTTGTCGCGCGGATCGCTCGAGGCGCAGACGCGGCAGGAGCAGCCTATGACGGGCACGCCGAAGCTGGTGCCCGTGCCCAGGAAGAGGACTCGCATGCCGGGAGTATCGCCCGCCCCGGCATCCCGGTTCAAGGGAGGCTGAGAAGTATGAATGCGATACCTTCTTCATGCTGCCGGGGGCGGGGCCTGTCGCCCTACATCATTTCGAAAACTGGTACTGCATCCAGGCCGTCCAGGCTGCTTTATGGCGAGGATTCTGCTGTAGGCTTCAAGCCCGCCATATGCGTGGATGCATCGGCAGTAATTTCCAGTGCAAACAACTCGACTCCAAGCCCTCGTTTATCCGACAGCCTTAACGACCTGGCTAACGCTCCGGGAAGGCGGGCGGGTCGTAGTCGCGCTCGGCCCTGATCCTGACCAGGTGGACGTAGTCCTTGGGCACCCGCGCCATGATGGCCTCGACGCTGGTCTCGGCGTCGCTCTCGAAGGCCGCGATCCTGAATTCGCCCGATTCCTCGAAGTAGGGCGCTAGGACGGCCACGTGATAGTGCCGAGAGAGGCCGGGGATGGCGCCGCCCGACTTGCGGGAAAGGCTCGCGAGATAGACGGACCCGGGCTCGCGCAGGGCGAGGACGTAGAGCAGGGCCTTGAGGCCGGCCGTCTCGTAGCCGAGGTCGAGCTGGTAGGCGGGGTAGGGGAAGTAGGCCGAGCTTCCGTTCACCGCCGAGGCGGCCCCCGGGGGAGCCACGAGGGCGAAGGGCGATATCCGCACGTCGCTCTCGACGAGGCCGTGGGAGCGCGAGGGGTAGCGCGCGTCGAGGAGCGCTACGGCGATATTGCGGGTCCAGTCGAGCCCGAAGAAGGGATCGAGGTCCGTCTCGAAGCGCTCGGCGGCCGTCGTCGCGCGCGCCTCGAGGTGCCTGGCGGCGAGGGCGTGGGGGTCGAGGAGGCGGCCGGTCAGCGGTCCGTAGAAGCCGTCCGCCACCCAGGCGGCGAAGCCCGAGCAGTTCAAGCCGGCGGGCGCGGCCTGGGGCTGGCCCGTCGCGATGTAAACGGGCCTGCCATCGGCGTCGAGGGCCCCGTCGTCGCCGTAGCGCAGGGAGGGGAGGCGGCGCCGCGTCTCCGCGACGAAGGCGCGCGCGTCGCGATAGAGCCCCGGCCTGGGCGCGAAGAGGCCCCAGTCGACCAGGCTCCCGGTCCAGGAGGCGATTTCGGCCATAGTCGCGACGAAGGCCCTCTCGAAGGGGACGGGCAGGGGGACCTCGAGGTTGAGGACCCCGCCGTAGACGACGAGGTCGAGCTTGCTGCGGTCGCCATCGGGGTATATGCGGATGAAGGTTCCCGGATCGCTGCGCAGGAAAACCTTGGCCTGGATGGGCCTCCCGTCGGGAGACGAGCGCTTGAGGATCCAGCTGCCCCTGGTATAGAGCGGCGCGGCGCCAGCCGCTCGCGCGCCCGCGCCAGGCGCGGGAGTGGCCTCGAGGGCGTTGGCGATCGCGTAGAAATAGCCGCCCGAGCGAGTCGCCGAGAGCCTAAACGAGGTAGTATCCTCGCTTACCGTTGTGGGCGCCCTCCTCAGGAGCTCCTGCTCGGGAGCCGAGAAGAAGCCGGTCCAATAGGCGGACCTGAGCTCGGCGCTCTCCGGGAAGCCGTCGATGGGCGCCGGCCGGCCTGCCTGCGCCCCGAGGGAGGCGCAGGCGAGGAGGAGGGCGGCCGAGAGGGGAATGCATTTCATCGTAGTTAATTGTCGGCGGGCGAGGCGGCGCACTTCAGTCCCTAGGGCCTCGCGCCGATATTCGAAATCGACAGCTCGCCGTAAACACTGGAGTCTCACATAATGCGTCCCCCGCGTTTCAGTTTCCACCCGGTCCTCCTCGCCGTCATCGGCGTCGCCTCGGGCGCCATAGCGCTCGGAGCATCCACTCTCGTACCTCGGTCCGGGGGACTGCCCCCCGGGGCAACGCCGAAATTGGGCTCCTCCCTCGCGCAGCCGATAGTCGAGCGCCGCGGCGGAGCCCTCCAGTCGGTCCCGTACTCGCCGGGCAGGCGCAACCGCTGGTTCCCCGCCCTCTACGAGCCGGAGAGGGCGGCCGAGCCCAGGAACCTCGACGTCGGCGTCGTCGATCCGCGGAGCTCGGGCGAGTTCGATCGCTCCTCCCTCATTCCCGCGCTCGCGAACAACCAGATACTCGCCTTTTACGGCAAGCCCGACTCCAAGTCCATGGGCATCCTCGGGGAGTACCCGAAGGAGGAGCTCGCCGGCCTCCTGGAGGGTTACGCGAGGCTCTACGACGAGCAGAACGGCGACGCGGGCGTAGTTCCCGCCTTTTACCTAATATACGGCACCTGCTGGCCGGGCGGCGAGATCGGCTATCTCAAGGATTCGGTCGTCCAGGACTATATCGAGTTCGCGAGCTCGAGGGGCATGCTCGTGTTCATAGACCACCAGATCGGGAAGTACCCGGTCGCCGACGCCGTGAATCGCCTCCTGCCCTGGCTCAGGTACCCCAACGCGCACATAGCCCTCGACCCCGAGTGGAGGACCGACTCCCCGATGAAGGTGATAGGCACGGTGAGCGCGGAGGAGATCAACGCGGCCGAGGAGGCCATGAGCGCATATATGGGAGCGGAGGGCATCCCGGGCGGCAAGATGCTCGTCATCCACCAGTTTCAGGACAAGATGATAGCCGATAGGGAGAGGGTGAGGGCCGATTACGACGGCGTCCTCCTGATCCACACGGCCGACGGCTTCGGGCCTCCCGCCCTCAAGCGCTGGAGCTATTCGACCAACGCCAAGGCCGAAAATATGCCCCTCAAGGGCTTCAAGCTGTTCTTTAAAACAGGAGTCGAGGGCGCTGGTTACGACGATCCCCTCCTCCTTCCCTCGGAAGTGCTCGCCATGGAGCCCCAGCCCCGCCTCGTCATTTATCAGTGAAATCCGCCGGGGGAGTAGTCGCCGCCTCCACTCGGCGCTATTTTAAATGGGCTGGCTTCTCATCGGAACGCATCCCTAGGAGGATATTGTGACGAACTATCGAAAGACAGTCTCTGCGATCGCGCTTTGCCTTGCGATCGGGGCGATCCCGGCTTTCGCGTACGATCCACCTGCGGGCGGCTCCCTTTTCCCGATGCTCGGCTCGGCCCAGGCCCTCGCTTACGGCCCCTCCGTGACCGCGCTAGACGCCCCCTGGGCTGACAGGCTCAACCCCGCCGCCTCGGCCGGGCAACAGCGCCCCGTGCTGGACGCCGGCTATACGGCCCTCGTGGACCTCGGCGGGGGCTCTCAGGGCTTCGGCAGCGCCGCCGCCCTCGGCCTTTCCCTGCCCAAGCCCTACGCCGTGTGGAGCTTCGGCCTCGATTTCGTCTCCACGCCCGACGCGATGACCGACCTTCCCCTCGGGACGGTCGTGGATTTCCGGGGCGGCATAGCCAAGGACCTCTTCCCGGACTTCTACGTCGGCGCTGCCCTCGACCTCACCCTCGGCAAGGACGGGACGGGCGCCTATCCCTGGGGCGCGGGCCTCGATCTGGGCGTCACCAAGAAGCTAGGCGACAAGGGCGTCTTCAAGGACCTCCGCTGGGGCGCCGTCCTCTCGGGAATGGGCAAGCCCTTCAGCGCCGCGGTATCCATGCCCTTTACCCTCTCCGGCGGCGCGCGGGCCTATCTCGTGCGCACCGACGACTGGAAGATCGGGGTCGGCGCCGATCTCTCCCTTCCGAGCTTCCAGGACCTCGGCTTCGGCCTCTCCACTGGCATATCCTTCCGCGACGTCGTGACCCTCCGCGCGAATTGGGACCAGGACCTGCGGGAGCTCCTCGACGGCTCGAAGCGGAGCCTCCTGCCCGCCTTCGGGCTTTCCGCCGTCATCCCGCTTAATAGCTCGTCCAAGGGCTCCCTGCTCTCCAAGCAGGGCTTCGACCAGGCGGAGCTCAGGCCCGCACTCTCGGCCGCCCCCCTCTACGGCGGCATCTGGGCCCTCGGCGCCAGCGCTTCCCTCCCTCTCGGCGTCGTCGACAAGAACCCGCCCAAGATCGTAGCGAGCTTCCCCGCCTCGAAGTTCGGCCCGGCCTATATCTCCCCCAACAACGACGGCGTGCAGGATTCCCTCGAGATCCCCGTCAAGATCACGGACCAGCGCTACGTGGTCGGCTGGAACCTCTCCATCGCGAACGACAAGGGCGAGGTCGTCCGCAAGATTTTCAACAAGGAATCCAGGCCCGAGACCGAGGGCTTCAAGGGCCTGATGGATCGGCTAACGTATATAAAGAAGGGCGTGGCCGTCCCCGACAAGCTCGTGTGGAACGGCGTAGCGGATTCCGGCCAGGTCGTGCCCGACGGCGCCTACCAGGCGACCATAGAGGCCGTCGACGACAACGGCAACCTCGGCAGCGCGGGCCCCTTCCCCGTGGTCGTGGACAACACGCCGCCTTCCCTCGAGCTCTCCGTCCCCGAGAATCCCTCGGTGTTCAGCCCCGACGGCGACGGGAACAAGGACACCCTCCTTGTTAAGATCTCCGGCACGCCCGAGGACCTCTGGTCCGCCCAGGCCGCCGACGCCTCCGGCAAGGCGGTCAGGACCCTCAAGTTCGAGAATTCGGCGCCGGCGGACTGGACTTGGGACGGCAAGGGAGACGACGGCAAGGTCGTGCCCGACGGCGTCTACTCCTTCTCGATCTCGGCGACCGACAGGGCCGGCAACTCCGCGTCCAAGCGCGTCGACAACATCATCGTCAACACCCAGCAGCCCCCCGTCGGCCTCGTGATCGACCTGGCTACCTTCAGCCCGAACGGGGACGGGGTCAAGGACGTCGTCACGCTCTTCCCCAGCGTGCCTGTCAAGACCGGCGTCGTATCCTGGCGCCTGTCCGTCCTCGACAAGGGCAAGCGCGAGGTCTGGTTCGTCGAAGGCAAGGACGCCGCCTCGCTCAAGGACCGCGTGGCCTTCGACGGGCGCGACGCCTCGATGAAGACGCTGCCCGAAGGCCAATACCAGGCCCAGGTCTCGGTCACCTACCTCAACGGCTACAATCCCAAGGCGAGCTCGCCTAACTTTATCCTCGACGTCACGCCTCCCTCGGGCTCGGTGAGCGCCGACAGGCCGGCCTTCAACCCCGCCGGGGCCCAGGGCCAGAACAGCGTCCACTTCCTCGAGAAGGGCGTGAAAGAAGCCAAGTGGAGCGGCGAAGTAGTCGGGAGCGACGGCAAGGTCGCGCGAAGCTTCTCCTTCTCCCCCCTGCCCGACCCGGACGTGGAATGGGACGGTACCGACGATTCCGGCAAGCCCGTCGCCGACGGCGTCTATACCTACAGGCTCAAGGCCCTGGACGGCGCCGGCAACTCCTTCGCCACGGCCCCCGTCTCGGTGTCCGTAGACACGGCGAAGAAGGCGGTCCGGCTCGTGTCCGACCTCAAGGCCTTCAGCCCGCTGCCGGGCAGCGCCAAGGACAGGCTCACCCTGACCGCCCAGGTGCAATCCAACGACAAGGTCCGTTCTTACGAGCTCTCGATAGTGGCCCTCGACGTCCCCGCCAGCGCCGGCCTCGCGGCCGGCTCCGCGGTGCGCTCATGGAAGGACAGCAAGGGCGTGCCGGCGACCTTCACCTGGGACGGGACGACCGATGCCAAGGCTAAGGCCCCCGACGGCCGCTACGCCGCGAGGCTCGCGGTCTCCTACCTCAACGGCGACGCGGCCGACGCGGCCACGCCTGGCTTCGCGGTCGACACCGTCGCGCCCTCGATCAGCGTGGGCGCGGCTCCCCTGCTTTTCTCTCCGACCGAGGGCAGCAAGATCCGCGTCGTGCGCTTCTCCCAGAAATCGGCGCCCGGCGACGATTGGGCCGGCGTCCTCTCGGGGCCCGACGGCAAGAGCGTGCGGACCTGGGCTTGGAAGGGCCAGGCTTCCGACTTCGTCTGGGACGGCACCGACGAGGCCGGCAATACGGTGGCCGACGGCAGCTACCGCTACGATGTCGCCTCTGCCGACGCGGCAGGGAACAAGGGCTCGGCCTCCGTCCCTGCCATCGTCGTCGACCAGCGCCCGGTCCAGGTCTTCGTCACCGCCTCCGAGTCGGGCATCTCGCCCAACGGCGACGGCTACAAGGACACGGTCACCTTCAATCTCATAGTCAAGCTCCGCGAAGGCATCGCAGACTGGCGCTTCGCCCTGGTCGACAAGGGCGGGGTGGAGAGGAGCGTCTTCGCAGGCAAGGGCGAGGTGCCCAACAAGATTGTATGGGACGGCCGAGACTCCTCCGGGACCGTGGTCCAGGGCGAGTATACCGGCGTGTTCTCGGTCAATTACCAGAAGGGCGATATCGCCGAGGCGAGGACGGGCAAGATATTCGTGAATCTCGAGGCGCCCAAGGCCCAAGTGAGCCTGACTCCCGACGTGTTCAGCCCCGACAACGACGGCAATGCCGACGACCTGACGATTGGCCTCGACGTGTCCGGCGCGAGCGAGATCGCGGAGTGGAGATTCGAGGTCCGCGAGCTCGCCGTGGTGGAGGGAGCCAAGCCCGGCTCCAAGCCAGCCGACAGGCTCTTCAAGTCCTGGGGCGGCACGGGAGCGCCGGCCAAGTCCTTCATCTGGGACGGCCGCTCCGACAAGGGCGAGCTCGTCGAGTCCGCCACCGATTACCCCTTCATATTCACCGTCCGCGACGTCCTGGGCAACTCCTCGAGGGTGGAGGGCGCCATCTCCGTCGACGTCCTCGTGATCCGCGACGGCGACCGGCTCAAGATCAAGGTGCCCTCCATCGTGTTCAGGCCCAACGGCGCCGACTTCACCGGCCTCGACGCGGACACGGTGGGCAACAACGCGAAGGTCATCAAGCGCATCGCGCAGATCCTCAACAAGTTCAGGGACTACGGCATCCTCATCGAGGGCCACGCGAACAGCGAGGGCAAGATAGGCGGCTACAGCGCGACCGCCGTCGCGAACGAGGAGACCAAGGAGCTCCTGCCCCTGTCCACCGGGAGGGCCGAGCTCGTCAAGAAGCTCCTCGCCGACAACGGCGTCGATCCCAAGCGGCTCTCCACCAAGGGCATGGGCTCGGCTGAGCCGGTCGTGGACTTCAAGGACGCCCAGAACCGCTGGAAGAATAGGCGAGTGGAGTTCATCCTCATAAAGAGCCAGGCGGCCGCCTCGGGGCAGTAGCACCGGGAGAGGCGCCAACATAAAAGGCCGTCCGGCCGCGACTACGGTCGCGAATCCCGGACGGCCCTCTTTTCAAAGCCGATGAACGCTATTCCATGGGGCGCTACGAGCGAGCTCTGCGATCCATATCTGGCTGTACGGGGGATCGGGCGGCGATTCCCTACCTGAATATCCTGGTGACGCCCTTCTTGCGCGGGTAGGCGGCGGCGTCCTGTCCCGCCTTGTTGCCGATGGTGAGGCCGAAGAAGGGGGCGTAGCCGGAGGGGAGCTGGAGCTCGGACCTGTAGAGCTGCAGCGTGTCGCGGTTGCCGAGGAAGCCGACGTAGCTTATCCAGCAGGAGCCGAGGCCCAGGGACTCGCAGGCGAGCATGATGTTCTGCCCGGCGCAGGCGCAATTCTCCCTGGCATGGTGATCCGCGACCTCCCCAGAGACAATGATGACAGTCGGCGCCCTGCGGAAGATGGCGGCGTTGGGCGTCGAGGCGATTTCCTGGGCCTTCTCGTCCTTTACGAAGCGCGCCTCGTCGATGATCCAGCCGTTGACCTTATCGATCATCTGGGGATTCTGGAGGATGGTGAAGAACCAGTTTTGCGTGTTCTTAGCGCTAGGCGCGTAGACCCCGGCCTCGAGCACGGACTTGAGCTCCTCGTCCGTTATCTGCTCGCCCGCGAAGCTCCGCACGCTCCTGCGCTTCTTGATGTTCATGATGACTTCGTTCATCGCTCGCCCTCCGGGGTAATTCTAGCATGTCCCTGGCCAGCATACCGTACTGCCGGCCGTCGTGCCACGGGGGAGTCAGGCGGGGAAGTGCTCGATATCGCCGGGCCTCATGGTCTTGCCCAGGAGTATCGTCAGGTAGCCGCCCTCCTCGGGTTGCGAGCCGCCCCTCATCCAGCCTTCCTCGAGGACGAGGAGAAGGGGGTTCGAGGGAGGGTCCTCGCCGGGGGGAGCTTCGGCCGCGTACTCGGTGATGATCGCGGCGGCGCGGGTATCCGCCGCCTCTCCGTAGAGGCTCTTGCCCGAGCCCGCGGGCGAGTACAGGAGCTTGCGGCTCCTCGGCTGACCGCTTTCGCTGTCAGTCTCCTCGACCTCCGGCACGTCCGGGTAGGGGGCGTATTCGAGGTCGCAGGACTTGAAGTCCTCCGGGTCCGGAGGGGGGAGGAACAGCCAAGTGTTTCCGGAGTCAATCAGCTCGTCGCGGGTGCCGCAGCGAAGCCCCTCGGGGATGAAGTACAGGCGCAGCTCGAAGGCGCCCTCGAGCTCGGCGAGGGTCAGGTAGAGGGGGCCCGTGCCGTCCTTGGTCAGCTCGATGAAGCGGTACTCACCGAGCCTTGCGCCGTCCTCGCGGCCTCGCAGGATGAAGCTCCGCACCTCGCCGACGGCGTAGTCCGACCCCGCGTCCTTGCCCGCCGCGAGCTCGAGGTCGAAGGCCTCGGCGTCGCGGAGGCTCACGAAGTCGCCGGCCTTGACGGCCTTCCAGTAGGCGCCCTCGTCCTTCCCGGAGGCCGCCGCGCTGGCCGGCGAGTTGCGCGATCTCATTCTTGCCATTTCCTGCGACGGACTGCCCTCGCGATCGCGGATGCGACGAGAAGCAGGACGAGCACTCCGAAGGCTAGACTTAGGAAGCTCGGGCGATGGCTCACGTACACGGGAGTCCCGCCCCAGTAGTAGCCGCGATCGTACATGGCGTTGTCGATGGCTGCGTCGGATAGGGCGTCGAAGAGGATCCAGGTGCCGAGGCCGGGATGCAGGTAGCCGTATCCGCCGAGGGCCTGGTTGTAGACGATGTTGACGTTGCGGCCGCCGATGACGGCGCTGTTCGGTATGTAGCTGGGCCTGACGGGGGGCTCCGCCGCGAAGGTCGTCGCGTAATCCTTCGCGTAGCTGCTCTTGAATGCCGCGCTAGCCTCGGACTTGCTCGAGAAGAGGGTGCCGTTGCGCCTCGCGGAGTCGAAGAGGCCGCGCTGCCGGGAGACGCTCGCGCGGGATCCCGAGATGCCGCCGAGCCGAGGCGTCGAGGACGCGAACGGGCTGGCCTTGAGCGCGGGCTTGACTGCGCTTCCCCATCCCGAGAGGGACCTCGTCCCGCCTATCGAGCGCAGGCTCCCTATGGAGCGGAGGGAAGGGGCGGACTTGAAGCCGCCGCCCTTGAAGCCGCCGCGCGCGAAGGCGCTTGCGGCGGGCAGGAGGGCGAGGGCGGCCGCGAGCGCGGCCGCGAGGATCCTGGTTCTAGCGTTGATCATGGCGGGCCTAGCCTAGCTGGGAGCGCACGAGCGCCGCGAATATGGCCGCGACCGCGACGAAGCTGAGCGCGGACACCGCGCCCGCCGCCACGTTGCCCTGCCGCGAGACCTCGTCGGCCAGGTCCGCCTTGGGAAGGAGGACGAGGGCCGATAGGGCGCGGGCGGCCGCGAGCAGCACGAGGCCGCAGGCGCCGACCGCGACCGTCACGAGGAGCTCGGCGCCTATGTCGCTTCCCGCGCCGGCGAGGGCGGCCTGCAGGACGAGGCCGGCGGCCGCGAAGAAGCCGCCGACGCTGATTCCCGCGGCGGTGTTCTTGCCCGCGCCCAGGCTCTTGACGGCGTCGAAGCGGGCGATTGCCTTGTAGAGGAGCCAGGATAGGAGGAGGAAGACCTGACCGGCCGCCCAGTAGACCGCGATGTCGAGGAGTTCGAGGAGGTAGGAGTCGCTCCGCCCCTGCATGACGCCGGCGATGACGAAGCCGTTGGCGACGAGGAGGCCGGCGAAGGCGAAACCCGCGCCGAGGTTGCGCTCGGCGACGATCTGGGAGTCGAGCCTGAGGCCCGGGAGGATGAGCTTCCCGCCCAGCGCCATGCTGACGCGCATCAGGATTATAGCCGCCAGGCCCGAGGTGCCGAGGTCGAGCACGTTGTCGAGCAGCGAGGGCCCGAGGTTGGAGAAGGCCCCGGCGAGGGCTACGGCGAGGCCGAGCATGTATCCTACGAAGAGCACCCCGAAAGCCGGGTTGTCCTTCTGCGTCAACTCCTCGTCGTCCTTGATGCCAGGCGTCGAGAGGTCGAATACGAATTTTCCCAGGAAGAATAGGACGAGGGCCGCGGCGAAGTAGGGGACGATCCCCAGCATCGCGGCGAAGGCGGATACCATCGAGGGCATTGCAAGCTCCTGGCGCGCCGGCGTGGTGTGGGGAAGCCGTAGCCTTCCCCCAACTGACCCGGCAACTAAACATCAGTGACTGCGCCTAAAAACCTAGGCTTCGCGGGGGTTTTTGGCGCACAACCGCATGAATAATTGCCGGATCAGCGAATCCCGGCGAATGCGCTCGGTCGCAAATATACTCAGTTTCGGAGACCCGAGGAAAGTGGCAGGAGGGATAACGAGGAATTTGTTATAGTGGGCTATCGCTCAACGCGCCTTGCCATCCTCGCCGCCGTCGAGATCCAGCCGTTCGGCGATACGCCCTCCCTTGAGCAGCCTGGCGATCTCCCCGAGGATCTTGAGGTGCTCCTCGGGGCTCTGGGAGGCAGGCGCGCAGAGCAGGACCACGAGGCGGGCGGGCGACTCGATGGACAGCAGGTGCAGGCCCTCCCGGCAGGCGCCGAAGAAGACCAGGGGCTCCGTCGCCTCCTCGACGTGGGCATGGAGGAGGAGGACTCCCGGCTCGAGCTCGATGGGCTGCTTTTGGGCGATGTCGGTGAACACCGCGGCGAGCCGCGCGAGGGCCTTCTTGTCCGAGTCGAAATGGCTGCGCAGGAGCTCGCGTATCGCGTCGTTGATCGAGGTCTCGCTCATCCGGGGCTTGACCCTGCCCGACGCCAAGGCACGCTCGAAGATGTCGCCCGCGAGGCCCTTCTCGTCCATGGGACCCGAACCGACCGCCGCGTCGACGCCCTCGGGAAGGTAGAAGAGGAGCATCGGCAAGTCGGGCCTCTCCTCGCCGATCCGGTGGGGAAGCTTCTCGACCGCCGGGTGCCAGGCGGCCTCGCCCGGCCTCGCGCTGAAGAGGACGAAGGCCTGGGAGGCCGATCCCTGGGCGCCCAGGACCTGGGCGAAGGTCTTCCAGGAGTCCATCTCGACCACCTGGGCGTGCAGGCGCGAGCGGACGGAACCCATGGCCTCGATCACAGCGGGGCCGTTGGGCCTCTGGGCGTAGACGGTCAGGCGGGCGCCCGTCTGCGAGACCAGGTTCGCGAGGTAGGCGAGGCCCCTGCGGAATCCCGGGTGCCGCTCGACGAGCGGGGGAAGCATGAGGATGACCTGCGACACGTTGTTCAGGGGCCTGGTTATCCGCGCGACGACGACTAGCTCAGTAGCCCCGCGGATGACCTGCTCGATCGCGCTGCCGAAGAAGGCGTGCGCCAGCTTCGGGGCCTTGTTCCACCCGATCACTATGGCGCCCGCCCGGTCCTCGAGCGAGGCCTGGATGATCCCCTCGGATACGTTGACGCTCACCCTCGTCGCCGGGATCACGGGCACGCCGGCGGACACGCCCTGGACGACCGCCTGGGCCAGGCTGTTCTCGGCCTTGGCGATCTCCAGCCGCGTGTTGGCGGATTCCGGCACGACCGCTACCGGGTAGACCGGCTCCTCGCTCCGCTTGGCGCGGAGGAGGAAGGCGAGGGCGAGGAGGTCGCGGATCGACGAGGGGTTGGAAATGGCTACCAGCACGCGCTCGAGGGAGCGGTCCGAGTGGGTTTGGCGATCCTCGCAGGCGGCGGCGAGGCGCTTCCCCGCTCGCTGGGTGGCTAGGGGACCGACGAAGCAGCTCGCGATGATGAGGAAGATCGCCCCGTTGAGGACCGATTGGCTGAAGAGCCCCAGCTTGTAGCCGACCAGGGCGGCGGCGAGGACCGCGGCCGCGTGGTTGACCGAGAGGCCGAAGAGCATGTGCCTCTCGTCCCTTCGATAGCCGAGGATCAGGCCGGCCCCGCTGGCGGCCAGCCACTTCGAGGCGATGTTGAGGGCGACCATCGCGAGGGCGACGCCCAGGGCGGCGACGCTCCCGAACACGGCGGTGGGGTCGGCGAGCACGCCGATGTACACCATGAAGAAGGGCACGAAGAGGGCGTCGCCGACGAATTTCACGCGATTCATGAGCACGCCCGACTCGGGTATGAAGCGGTTCAGGAGTAGGCCGGCCAGGAAGGCGCCGATTATCGGCTCCAGGCCGGCGAGGCGGGCGGTGAAGGCGCAGATGAAGACGAGGGCGATAACGAACACGAACTCGATGGTCCCGTCGGGCTTCACCTTGCGGAAGAAGAGCTCGGCGGCCTTGGGGAGAAGGAGGACCGATAGCAGGGCCCAGACCACTACGGCGCCGAGCATCTTCCCCCAGGTCAGCCAATCGCCTCCGTCGTGCGAGACGCGGGCCACGACCGCGAGGATGCCCATCGTGGTCGTGTCGGTGAGGATGACGGCGCTGACCGCGGCGACGACGGAGCGCTGTCGCGTCAAGCCGAGCTTCGAGACTATCGGATAGGGGACCAGCGTGTAGGAAGAGAATACGCAACCGAACAGGACCGCCGAGAGTATGCCCATCCCGAAGAGGGAAAGTCCCGTGGCGATCCCGACGGCGAAGGGCAGGCCGAAGGTGAAGGCGTAGAAGACGAGCGAGGACCTGCGCTCGCGCCGCAGCTGGGCTATGTCTATCTCGGCCCCCGCCACGAAGAAGACGTACATGAGGCCTATGGTGCCGAGGAACTCGATGGCCGAGTCCTTGGCGATGAGGTTGAGCGCGTGGGGACCGACTAAGACTCCCGCGAGGGCGAGCCCGACGATGCCCGGCAGGCGAATCCGCTCGGCCAGGAAGGGCGCCACGAGGATTATCACGAGCACGAGGGAGAAAATGCCCGCGGGGTCCGATATCGGAAGGGTAAAAGACATTCCCTTGATTCTATGGCGGATATCGCGTCGAGGCAAGGAGCTTCCATAATTCACTCGGTAGAGGGATAATGCCGCGAGCGAAAAGGAGGCATCATGTCGAACGATTCCTATGGACGCAGGGGCGGCGCCGCCGCTAACGGGGCTTCCGGCGGCCTGTACGGCCTCGGCCTCATCGGCGCGGCCGTCTATTTCATCGGCCACGCCGCGACCTTCTGGCTGGGGGTGCTGGGTTTCCTGAAGGCCCTGGTCTGGCCGGCCTTCGTCGTCTACGAGCTCATGAAGCACCTGGGGATGTAGGGCCGGATCTCCGAGCTCTCAGAATTCCCCTACCATCAGCACCTCGCGCTCGAGCCTGGCGCCGAGCCGCTCGAGGGCCACGCCTTGCGCGAGCTCGATGAGGGACCGCATGTCGGCCCCGGTCGCGGTGCCCGCGTTGACGAAGATGTTGGCGTGCCATTGCGAGACCATCGCGTCCCCGACGCGCTTCCCGCGCAGGCCGAGGCGGTCGAGGATGACGCCGGTCGGCGCGCCGAGCGAGCGGTCGTTCTTGAAGACCGAGCCCGCCGAGGGCAGGCGGTAGTGCCCCTTGGCCTCGCGGTCTGCGCGGCGCTCGCGCATGACGCGCGCGATGCGCGGAACGGCCTCGTCGCCGGCGGGCGCCAGGCGGAAGGCCGCCTCCAGGACGAGCTCGCCGGCCGCCGGGCCGCCGGGCTGGTAGGGCGAGCGCTTGTAATCCCAGCCCGGCCCCGGGGCGGGGCGGCGGGCGACCCGGCCTAGGCCGGCGTCGAGGGAATCGACCCAGGCGAGCGTCCGCGAGATCTCCGCGTCGTAGCAGCGGGCGTTCATGAACACGGCACCGCCGACCGAGCCCGGCATGCCCGCGAAATCCTCGAGGCCGCCCAAGCCCCGGCCGAGTGCCTCGAGGCAGAGCTCGTCCATGGGGAGCCCGCAGCCCGCGACGAGGATGGGCGAGCTTTCCGGCCCGCGCTCGAGCCTCGACGTGCGGAGGCGCGAGGTATCCATCACGAGGCCCCGGATGCCCCCGTCCCCGACGAGGACGTTCGCGCCGCCGCCGAGGACGAAGAGGGGCAGGCCTTCGGCGCGGGCGGCCGCAAGGAGCGCGGCCGCGGCCGCCGCGTCCTCCGGGACGAGGTAGGCGTCGGCGGGGCCGCCGATCCGAAAAGTCGTGTGGAGGGACATCGGCTCACCCCATGTAACCTTCGCCCTTATATTGATTTTTTGTATGAAGTCACTTAGTGTGGGCATGAGCCGATACTACCCGCTGCACCCGGAGGCAGTCCATGCCCGCACTACGCCTGTATAACACCCTCGGCCGCGAGCTCCAGGAGTTCAAGCCCCTCGAGCCCGGCAAGGTCGGCTTCTACGGCTGCGGCCCCACCGTCTACGATTACGCCCACATCGGCAACCTCCGGGCCTACGTCCTCCACGACACCCTCGTCCGCAGCCTCCGCTTCCTCGGCTACGAGGTGAAGCACG
Source organism: Spirochaetaceae bacterium (assembly GCA_025355995.1). Lineage (GTDB taxonomy): Bacteria > Spirochaetota > Spirochaetia > Treponematales > Rectinemataceae > UBA1306. Next base: position 47,099 of record JANXYQ010000008.1, read on the forward strand.
TGATGAACATCACCGACGTCGGCCACCTCTCCGGGGACCTCGACACCGGCGAGGACGTGATGCTCAAACGGGCGCAGGAGCGGGGCAAGTCGCCCTACGAGATCGCCGAGTTCTATACCGAGGCCTTTTTCAAGGATACCGGGAGGCTGAACGTCCGGCGTCCCGACGTGGTCTGCAAGGCCACCGAGCACGTCCAGGAGATGATCGCGCTGATCAAGCGCATCGAGGCCAATGGCTTCACCTACCAGTCCGGGGGCAATCTCTATTTCGACGTGACCAAGTTCCCTAAATACGGCGAGCTCGCCCTCATCAAGCTGGAGGACCTCAAGGCAGGCGCCCGCGTGGAGGTGGATCCCAACAAGCGCAATCCCGCCGACTTCGCGCTCTGGTTCACCAAATCCAAGTTCGAGAACCAGGCGATGATCTGGGAGAGCCCCTGGGGCCGCGGCTACCCCGGCTGGCATATCGAGTGCTCGGCCATGAGCATGAAGTACCTGGGCGAGCAGTTCGACATCCACGCTGGAGGGATCGATCACATCCCCATCCACCATACGAACGAGATTGCCCAGAGCGAGGCCGCGACAGGCCGCAAGTGGGTTAATTATTGGCTTCACAACGAGTTCCTTATCACTTCGAGCGGCAAAATGGCCAAGTCGAAGGGCGGCTTCCTCACCCTCCAAACCCTCGTCGACGCCGGCTACCATCCGCTCGACTACCGGTATTTCCTCCTGGGCGCGCACTATCGGTCCCAGCTGCAGTTTTCCTACGAGGCCCTGGACTCGGCCAAGGCCTCCCGCAGGTCCCTGGTCGACACGATCATAGCGCTCAAGGAAAAGCTGGGAACGGCGTCGCCGGCGGCCTCCCTCGGACCCAAGGCGAAGAGTTATATGGAAGCTTTCACCGCGCATCTCTGCCAGGACCTAGCGACGCCCCGCGCCATCGCCGAGCTCTGGGGTCTGGTTCGAGACAACGACCTTCCCCCGGCGGAAGCCTTGGCGGCCGCCAATGAGATGGACGGGGTCCTCGGCCTCGACCTCTCCAAGTCCGAGCGCGCCGCGTCGGCGACGGCGGACCCGGCACTCGCCTCCGAGATCGATGGCCTCGTGGCCGAGCGCGTAGCGGCCAAGCAAGCCAAGGACTGGGCCCGAGCGGACGCGATCAGGGCCGAACTCAAATCCAAGGGCGTCCTCCTCGAGGACTCCCCCGCCGGCACGACCTGGAGGCTCGAATGAGCCCCTCGGTCCGAGCGTAACCCGAGGGTCGCGGGAATTGTTTTCAAGTAGCGGCCCTCCGGGCCCCGAGGACATCCGTCGCCTCTACGACGCTGTCGCCCCCCTCCTCCTTCGGATAACCGCTCGCATAGCCGGCAGTTCGGAGGCGGCCGAGGACATCGTCCACGACGCCTTCGCGCGCCTGGTCGAGAAGGCCATTCCCTTCCCGACCATCGATGACGCCAAGTACTGGCTCATACGGGTCGCGAAGAACGGCGCCCTCAATTACGCGAAGCGTAAGGGCCGGGAGGCGAAAGCCTACGAGCGCTGGTGGCGGGGCGAGAAGGAGAGCTCCGGGGGCGCCGACGAGGTCGTCCTCAGGAGCGAGTCCGCTGAGGAGCTGAAGCGGGGGCTGGAGTCCCTTCCGGAGGGCCTCAAGGCGGTCCTGGTTCTAAAGGAGTACGGCGGCTTGAACTACAAGGAGATAGGTCGCGCGCTCGGTATCAGCGAGGGTAACGTCAAGGTCCGCGCTTTCAGGGCCCGCGAAGCCCTGTTCGCCAAGCTCGGGGAGGGTTCCAAGAATGTGTCCTGACCGCGATCTCGTTTCCGCCTACGTCGACGGCGAAGTGCCGAGTCCCTGGCGCGAGCGCCTCGAGGAGCACTTCGGCTCCTGCGCGGATTGTGCCGCCCTCGCAGCGAGCTACGCGAGGCTCGGGCAGAGGCTTACGTCCGAGCTCGACCCGGACGAGGACGAGGCGCTCCAACGAGGGCGCTCCCGGCTCGACTCCCTCCTCCAGGGCCTCGCTCCCGGCGGCGAGCCTCGCGTCGAGGCGCGCCCGGCTCGGCCCCGCTACGTCAACCTTCCCCTGCCCCTCGCCGCCGCCGCCGCCCTCCTCGTGCTACTCCTGAGCGGGGCGACCGCCCTCCTCGCCCTCCGGCCGAGCAAGGCCGCCGAGATCCGGACCGTCGCCTCCGGCGAGATCAGCCCGCTCGGCTCCCAGGCTCAGCCCGCCAGCATGGACGAGCTCCTCCGCTATCTCGACGCTCGCGACGGGCAGGTGACGCTGACCATCAACCTGCCGACCGGAGCGACCTTCGGCAGCGCGGGCAAGCCCGTGATAATGCGCTCCGGCCAAGCCGTCAGCGGGACGCCCGTGGGGGGAAGCTCCCCTTGAGACTGAAGCTAGCCTGCCTCGCCCTCGCCGGTTTCGCCTCCCTCCCCCTCGCCCTCGGGGCGCAGGGCATACCCGAGGCCCTGAAGGACAAGGCCCTGATCGTCAGGGTGGTGGCCGTCGTCTCCGCGGCCCCCGAGGCTTCGCCCGGACCTGCCCCCGCCGGTGAGCTCGTCGCGCCGAAGCCCTGGCAGGCGCAGAGCGCCAAGTATACGATGCCAGGCACTCCCGTCCCCTTCAAGCTCGTCGGATCCAACGTCGCGATAATCGTCCAGATCACTCCCTTCGAGCAGGATGACGGCAAGGGAGTCACCCTCATCGCCCAGGGGCAGGTCTGGGTGCGGCCGGCCGAGGGCGGCCTCTCCTACCACACGACCATCGATACTTTGTCGGTGCTGTTCGGCGAGACGGTCCTCTTCTTCCCCCTAGGCCTCGGTCCCGAGGGCAGGGCGGCCATGCGGCTGGAGATATCCGTGGTCCGCGCCGCGGACGCGGATAAGTGAGCCTCGAGCTCCCGCCCGCATCGAGTCTCCGCGGCCCGCGATCGCCCCGCAGGGGTTCCAGGCGCCGCGCCCTCGCCCTGAGCCTCGCGGCGATCGCCGCCGTCCTCGCCGTTTCAATCGCCTCGTTTTCGGTTTTCAGGCTCCTGGCGCGGCCCCGCCTCGAGCTCATCGAGCCGGCCATCGGCGAGAGCGGCGGCGTGATCTCGTTGGAGGGAAGCAACTTCGGCTCCTCTAGGGGCGACTCGTGGATAGACGTCGATGGGACTATTCCCACGGCCTCCTCTTACTTGTCGTGGGACGACAGGCTGGTCCGCCTCCGCCTTCCCGCAGCCTTCGACTCGGGCCTCCTCCACGTGGTCACCCGGCAGGGCAGGTCCAACCCGAAGCTCTTCATGAACCGCGCGCGCCTGCCCGTCCTCGCCTCCGGCGAGAGGCCGGGCGCCTCTCCCTACATCGCCTCGATCTCCCCCGACGAGGGGCCGGTAGGGTCCCTCGTGGTCGTCACGGGCCTCGGCTTCGGCCCCGGCAAGGACGGTTCCGAAGTGCGTTTCTCCTGGGCCTCGGAGGGAGAGGGCGGCAAGCCGCCGGGCGATATGTCCTCCCCTCTCTTCGTCTCGCCGGGCGACGCCGACTTCGGCTACGAGCTCTGGTCCGACAAGGAACTCCGGCTCCGCGTGCCTGACGGGGCCATCTCGGGCTCGGTCTATATAGCCTCGGACAAGGGCATGAGCAACGCGGTCTTCTTCCACGTCTCCGAGCCCGCCGGCTCGAAGCGCTACTTCTCCAGGACTAGCTATTCGATCTCGCAGGCGGTGAGCGTCTCCAAGATCAAGGCCTCGGGTCCTGCCGAGCTCTACCTCTGGACGCCCCTGCCGGTCCGCTCGGCCTCCCAACGACTGGTCAAGCTCCTCGGCAGGGAACCCGAGCCCATGATAGGCGACTATCGCGGGAACGCGCTCTTCCGCTTCGCCGACCTGGCGACGGGCAGGGACAGGTCGATAAGCCAATCCTTCCTCGTGCAGACCTTCGCGGTCGAGGCGACGATAGATCCCGACAGGCCCGCGGCGAAACCGCAGAACCCGCCGGCCCTCATGGCCGCCTATACTTCCCCGGACGATCTCGTGCCCGCCGCGGCCCCGGCCGTCCAAGATCTGGCCAAGAAGATCCTCCGCGGCGAGAGGGGTAACTGGCGGGCCGCCCGCCTGGTCTGGGACTGGCTGATCAAGAATGTCGCCTGGAACGACCGCCGCCAGCGCGAGCGAGCCGTCGACGCGATCTCCGACAAGAGCGCCGATTCCTATTCCTACGCCATCCTCGCCTGCGCCCTCCTCCGCGCGGCCGGCCTGCCCAGCCTTCCCGTCGCCGGCTACCTGGTCGACCCGAGCCGCAGGGCGGTTCGGCATTATTGGGTCGAGGCCTATGTCTACGGCCTCGGCTGGGTCCCCCTCGACCCCATCCTCGGCTCCGGCGCCTCGCCCGGGGGACTACGCGCACCCTGGGAAGACCGGACCCGCTACTTCGGCGGCCTCGACGAGCGGCATATCGCCTTCTCCCGGGGCTTCTCGAGCCTCGCCCCCCTGAGCCCCTCCGGCCGCCGAGTGGCCAAGGACAGGCGCTGGTCTTTCCAGAGCTTCTACGAGGAAGCCTCGGGCGCCCTCGACGCCTACAGCTCCTATTGGAGCGACATCGAAGTCACGGGCATGTACTGAGCGGGGCCTACCCGCCCGAGCTCCGATAGGCGCGAGGTCCCAGGCCGAAGCGGGCTGAAAAGGCGCGCGAGAAATAGTTCGCGTCCTCGAACCCGCAATCGCCTGCGATGTCCGTCACGGAACGGACGCTATTCGATAGAAGCCGGGCTGCCCTGTCCAGCCTCAGTCCGATCAGGTAGCGGTAGGGCGGGATGCCGTAGGCCGTCTTGAATCGCCTGATGAACTGGTTGACGGACAGGCCCGCCCGCCTCGCGGCCTCCGCCAGCGAGACTTCCTCCGACAGCCCCGATTCGAGGTAGGCGACGCCGGCGCCCAGCGCCACGAGATCCCTGGCCGCCGCGCCGGGGACGGCGAGATAGCGCCGGCTCAGGCCGACGGCCAGATTCACGAAGAGGTTCCTGTAGACCAAGGCGAAGCCGGGCTTCCTGAGCCTCGCTTCTTCCTCGAGCCGGGCCGCCTCGGCCTCCAGGTCCTGGAGTTCCGCTGGCCCCAGCCTTAGGGCGCTGCGATAGCCCTTCCTCGCGCGCAGGCGCGGCTCGTGCACGAAGAGGGCGTGGAAGCCCGGGAGGGCGACCAACTCGGTCCCCGACAGCGCTGCCGGATCGAAGCCGAAGTTATACATCGACAGGGCTTCGCAGCGGCGGAAGCCGTGGGTGACGCCGGCATGTATGACGAAGACGTCCGCCGCGTGGACCAGGCGGCAGTAGCCGTCCGCGTCATGGAGTCCCTCTCCGCCCGTCATTACGACGAGCTCGGAATAATCGTGGGCGTGCAGGGGGAAGTCCGATCCGTCCAGGAATGCCCGGCTGAAGGTGAAGGGCAACGATGCGTCGATCGCCTCATCGGCCAGTTTATAGGTTTGATAGCTCAGGATGGTGATAAAGTGAAGATAAACCTCCATAAAGTCAAGGATACTTCTATCCGCTGACGCTATCCTCGTGAGCGCGGGAGGGAGACCATGCGTACGTTTAAAGATGACATGGATGCGGCGAAACGGAGGGTGGAGGCCTGGTGGGAGGGAGAGATCTTGGATCGGCCCGCCCTGGCGGTAACCGCTCCCATGGAGCCGCGCTACTGCCTCCCGGTGGCTCAGGCAAAGGACCTGGACGCGCTCTGGACCGATCCGCGGGTCGTCATCCCCCGCCTTGAGAACAGTATGGCCGCTACCTGGTTCGGGGGCGAGGCCTTTCCCGTCCTCTTTCCGGTGAGCACGAACTTGGTTAGCATCACCTGCAAATTCCTCGGCGCGGAGAACACCTACGTCGACGACTATACTACCTGGTCCAAGCCCTTTCTCCGCAGCCTCAGCGACCGCCCGACCCTCCGATTCGACCCGAGCAATCCCTGGTGGAAGAAGACTATCGCCCTCCTCGAGGCTGGAGTCTCACGGATCGCGGAACGCGGCCTGGCCTGCTACCTCGGGAATCCCGATCTCAACGGCCCCACCGAGATCCTGGCGGGGATACGCGGCGCCCAGGAGCTGGCCCTGGATTTCTACGACGCGCCCGAGTCGATCCGGCCGGCGATACGCGAGGTCCAGGACGCCTGGTTCGAGGCCTGGGAAGGGACGAGGGCGATAACCGGAAAGTCGGGCGGCTCGTTCTTCTGGATGGGCATCTGGTCATCGCTGCCCGCGGTCGACCTGCAGAGCGACGTCTCCTGTCTCATCTCCCCGGAGCACTTCAAGGTCTACTTCCTCGACTTCATCCGCGAGCAGACCGAGCGCATCGAGCGGACCGTCTACCATCTGGACGGCCCCGGGGCCGTCCGCCACCTGGACAGCATCCTCGCCCTGCCGAAGCTATCGGCGGTCCAGTGGGTCCAGGGCGCCGGCGCGGGCCCCCTCACCGGATGGCTCCACGTCATGCGACGCATCCTCGATGGGGGGAAACCGGTCTTCGCCTCCTGCGAGCCCGAGGAGGCCCTGCCCCTGCTCAAGGCCCTGGGCGGGAAGGGCGTCTTCCTGAGCGCTAGGTGCTCCAGCGTCGAGGAGGGCGAGCGGCTGCTCGACAGCGCCGCGCTCTGGGCGGGAGGTCATTGAGGCGGCCGATTCTTTGAGGTATCATGCCCCCATCCCGAAGCCGCTGGAGGCGCCATGTCCCTGATTGAGAAGCAGGATCCCGAGCTCTACGAGGCTATGCGGCTCGAGATCGCGAGGCAGAGCGACAATCTCGAGCTGATCGCCAGCGAGAACTACTGCTCCCGGGCGGTGATGGAAGCCGCGGGATCGGTCCTCACCAACAAGTACGCGGAGGGCTACCCGGGCAAGCGCTACTACGGCGGCTGCGAGTTCGTCGACATGGCGGAGAACCTCGCCCGGGAGCGGGCCAAGGCCCTGTTCGGCTCCGATCACGCCAACGTCCAGCCCCACTCGGGCTCCCAGGCCAACATGGGCGTGTACTTCGCCGCCGTCAAGCCGGGCGACACCATCCTCGGGATGAACCTCTCCCACGGCGGGCACCTGACGCACGGCTCTCCCGTATCCTTCTCCGGCAAGCTCTACAACGTCGTCTCCTACGGCGTGGACAAGGATACCGAGACCATCGATTACGACGAGCTCGCCCGGGTCGCCCGCGAGTCCAGGCCCAAGATCATCATTGCCGGCGCCTCGGCTTATTCCCGCATCATCGATTTCGCCCGCTTCCGCGCCGTTGCGGACGAGGTCGGCGCCCTCCTCATGGTCGATATGGCTCACATCGCGGGACTCGTCGCCGCGGGGCTCCACCCGAGCCCGATCAAGCTCGCGCATTTCACGACGACCACGACGCACAAGACCCTTCGCGGCCCGCGCGGAGGCATGATCCTCGTCGGGAAGGACGGCGACAACACGGTGGGCGCCATGGCGCCGAAGGGCGACAGGCCCAAGCTCTGGTCCGAGGTCATCGATGGCAACGTGATGCCGGGCATCCAGGGCGGTCCCCTCATGCACATCATCGCCGCCAAGGCGGTAGCCCTGAAAGAGGCGCACGGGCCCGATTTCAAGGTCTACATGCAGAACGTCGTGAGGAACGCCGCGGCGATGGCCGCGGCCCTGACCGCGGGAGGCGGGCGCATCGTCTCCGGTGGCACCGATAACCATCTCATGCTCGTTGACCTGAACGGCCTCGGCATCACCGGCAAGGAAGCCGAGAAATGGCTGGACGAAGCCAATATCACCGTCAACAAGAACGGAATACCCTTCGACCAGAAGAGTCCCTTCGTGACCTCGGGAATCCGCGTAGGCACTCCTGCCCTCACTACCCGGGGCATGGGCGTTCCGGAGATGCAGGAAGTGGCTGGCTACATTATGGAGGTCCTCAAGGCCAAGGGAGAGTCGAGGGTCCTCGCCGGCGTCAAGGAGAAGGTGCTTCGCTTGACGGCTCGATTCCCCTTGCCGTAATTGCTTATCATACAAAGAGCACAAGGATATTCGCGAATATGAGGGCAGGCTGCGCGCTAAGAGGTCTCCCCTGCCCTCGCCGAATATTTTTCGTTCGGCGGCCTGACGTTTATGAGAATCTTCCTCGCGGCGATATGATACGATTAGCCGATTTCGCAACGGTTCCTTTAATTGACAGCGCGTAGAGGCCGATTCTATACTTAAGCCCAAGTCGGCTACCGAGGAACCGTCAGGATACACGATGGATAGTCCGCTTCAGCTTTCGTTCGTCAACTTCAAAAAGGACTCATATATCATCGTGGAGGGGAAGCAGAACGCCGAGCGCTTCTTCATCATACGATCCGGAAAGGTACGCATCGCTAAGGACGTCGAAGTCGTCGAGGAGGAGGGCGGCAACACCCTCGGTCCCGGCGATTCCTTCGGCGTCGTCTCGACGATGTCCAACCACAGCCACATAGAGACGGCGCAGGCGGTGACCGACTGCACGCTGATATCGGTGCATCGCGACCAGTACGGCCCCCTCATAGAGAAGAACACTCCCGTCGCCATGAAGATCATCATGGCCTTCTCCAAGCGCATGAGGTATCTCGACGAAGCCCTGACCCGCATAACGCTCAAGAACACCGCCGAGGCCGATCCCTCCCACCTCTTCCGCGTCGCGGAGTACTACGCCAAGCAAAGCCTCTACAACCAGGCCTTCTACGCCTACTACCAGTACCTCAAGCACTGTCCCCACGGCCAGCACGTCGAGGTCGCCAAGGAGAGGCTCGCGAAGATCAAGCCCTACTCGAAGGCCGTCTACCTCGACGGCTCCACCGAGGAGTTCAACCGCTTCTACCCCAAGGACACGATGGTCTTCAGCGAGGGCATGCCCGGCTCTGAGCTCTACATCATCCAGAAGGGCTCGGTGAAGATCACCAAGATCGTCGACCAGAACGAGGTGCTGCTCGCGGTGCTCAAGGTCGGTGACATCTTCGGCGAGATGGCCCTTCTCGAGAACAAGCCCAGGTCGGCAAACGCGGTCGCCTTCGAGGACGCTTACCTCCTCGCGGTCAACAAGGCCAATTTCGAGCGCATGGTCTCCACCCAGCCCCAGATTGTCACAAGGCTCACGACCCTCCTGGCCGAGCGCATCTGGTTCATCTACAAGCAGCTAGCCAATACCCTGCTCTCGGATCCCCTGGGCAGGCTCTACGACGCCCTCCTCATCCAGCTCGAGAAGAACCGCGTGCCCCTCAAGGCCGGCTCCGCCTACGGCTTCGACTTCGGCCCCAAGGAGCTCATCGGCATGGTGGGCCTCCCTCAGAACGAGGGCACCCTCGTCCTGCACAAGCTCCTCGAGAACAACAAGATCCGCTTGGTCGAGAACAAGATCATGGCCATGGACGTGACCGAGATCGAGAAGCAGACCGAGTACTACCGCAAGATGCAGAAGATCGAGAAGTCGAGAAAAGACGCCCAGCTCGCGCGCTGATGCTCCCTTACGATATCCTATCAGCCTCGCTTCGCGAGGCTGGCGTCACCGCCCACGGCCCGGTCGGAGGGGCCCAACTTAGGGACGCCTGCGCCGGGATGCCGCGCGAGCTCGCCTCGCGCCTCTGCGTCGACCGCGCCGGCGGCGCCGCCGGAGTCGCCCTCGCCTACGGCGAGGGACCCGCCCACGGCGATCCGGGCGCGGCCTGGTCCGGCCATGCGGGCCCCCTCGCCCGGCTCGCGCGCTTCGCCCGCGCTGATTGGTATGCGGAGCTCGGCTCCAGGCTCAAGGCGGCGGCCGCGCTATGCCGCACCCGCCTGCGAGACGCCGGCCACGACCCCGGAGCCCCGGGCGAGTGGCGCTATTTCGTCAATTCGCGGCTACCGGAGCGGCGCCTCGCCCTCGCCGCGGGCCTCGGGAAGCTCGGCCGCCACGGCCTGGTCATGCTTCCGGAGCGGGGAAGCGCGGTCGTCCTCGGCCTTCTCCTCCTCCCCGTCCGATTCCCCATCCCCGACCGGGAGGGTGAGCCTCCGTCCCGGGCCTTCGATCCTTCCTGCGAGGGATGCGGCGCCTGTCTCCGTGCCTGCCCCACCGGCGCCATAAAGGCCTCCGGGTTTGCTAGGGAGCTTTGCCTACAGAATTGGAGTTCGGTGCCGGGGAGCCTGCCTGCGGCCGTAGAGGAGGCCTGGGGCGATAGGCTCTATGGCTGCGACTCCTGCCAGGAGGCCTGTCCGCGCTTCGCACCGGACCCCGCCGCCTCGACGCGGCGCGGCTGCCTGGGGCCGGGCCTGCCCGCCGGATGGCTCGCAGCGGCCTCCGGGCCTGAGATCAGGGCTGCCCTCAAGGGAAGCGCGCTCGGCATGGGCTGGATAGCCGTCGAAGCCCTGCGCAGGAACGCCGCCCTCGCCTTGCGCCATAAAACTTCGCCTTGAATTTGACTCCCACCGGGTCGCGCGCCTACACTAGTGGATATCGGAGGACTAGATGGAAGCCTCTAACGCCAATCAGTACCTGACCTTCACCTTGGATAACGAGCAGTATGCCATCGGCGTCGCCAAGGTTCGCGAGGTGCTCGAGCACACTAAGATCACGAAGCTGCCGCGCACCGCCGAATTCATGAAGGGAATCATCAACCTTCGGGGCGCGGGCGTGCCCGTCATCGACCTCAGGCTCAAATTCGGCCTTCCCGAGACGCCCATCACCAAGGATACGAGCATTATCGTGATGGAGGTCGAAAGCCTGGACGGCAACATCGTCGTGGGAGCCCTGGCCGACGCGGTCCACGAGGTCGTCGACATCGAGGAGAAATCCATCGAGCCGGCCCCCCGCTTCGGGACGCGCCTCTCCGCGGAGTTCATCAAAGGCGTGGGCAAGAAGGACGATCTATTCATCATCCTCCTCGACATCGACAGGATCTTCAACGCGGAGGAGATTTCGGTGATCGCGGCCGAGAAAGAGGAGAGCGCGGCGGTAGCCGAATAGAGCCTTCGCCGCCCTTTCGCCAGGATGCCTCTTTCCGACCCGGCCCGTCGTCCGCATAATAGGTAGCGATGCGTGTCAAGCCAAGGCTCTATTCGGGCGGCATTTTCCGCCGGCAGTTCTTCGCCCTCTTCGGTACGACCATCTTCTTCTTCGGCGCCACCTGCCTCGCCCTGCTCCAGGGGACGGGAAAGGCCATCATCGATCGCCAGGTCGAGGTATCCACCGCCTACCGCGACGAGGTCCGGTCCAGGGTGGTCGATTGGCTCTCGGAGCGCAGCTCGGACGTCCAGTATTTCGCGAGGAGCCTCGACGCCGAGGAGGGCTCGCTCTCCCCGGCTAGGGCCGCCTCGAGCCTCTCGCTCTTCGTCGGCGTGGAGTCGATATTCCGCGAGGCCATCCTGGTGGCGCCGGACGGGATGGTCGTCGCGAGCAAGTCGGGTCCGGCCAAGGCGCTGACGAGCGTCGCCGACAGGGATTATTTCAAGGCCGCTTTGGCGGGGGGCAGCTTCGTGAGCGGCGTCATCCGCGGCCGGAGGACCGGCTCGGCGGAGATCGCCGTCTCCTCCTCCCTCAGGCCCGGTTCGCGGGGGCCGGGCTCGCCCGGCTACGTCGTCGTCGGCTTCCTCCCCCTGGAGGCGGTATCGGCCATCGTGGAAGACGTAAGCCTCAGGGACATGGGCCTAGCCTATCTCGTCGACGACGAAGGGCGCGTCGTATCCTCCCCCGCCTACATCAAGGCCTACAAGGAGCTCGGCTCCGAGGCCGCGGGCGCGAGCGTCGACAACCTCGCCGCGCGCGAGCTCAGGGCCGGGCGGCAGGGGTCGGGGACCTACGTCGGCTACGAGGGAACGAGCGTCGTCGGCGCCTATACGAAGATCCAGCCGATCGGCCTCGGCCTCGTCGTGGAGCTCTCCCGCGACAGGGCGCTCCGGCCGGTGACCACCGTCCTGGAATCCGGGCTCATTTTCCTCATCATCGCCCTCGCCCTCCTCGCCCTGGTCTCGGTCTTCCTGAGCGGCAGGCTCGTGGCCCCGATCCGCGCGCTCGCGGACGCGGCCGACGCCGTCATCCGGGAGAAGGACTACGAGCCCCTGGATTTCAGGACGGGCACCGAGCTCGACCAGCTCGTCGAGCTCTTCAACCGGATGTCGGCGGTCATCCGCGAGCGCGAGGAGAGCCTCAAGGACAGCGCCGCCCGGGACAGCCTCACGGGCCTGTACAACCACGCCCGCATCGAGGAATTCCTCGACCTTGAGATCCGGCGCAAGCGCCGCGCGGGCGGCGAGGTGACCTTCGTCATGCTCGATATCGATTTCTTCAAGCGCGTGAACGACGATTTCGGGCACCTTGCCGGCGACGAGGTGCTCAGGGGGATCGCCACCATCCTCGAGGACTCGGTCCGGGGCGGCGACATAGCCGGTCGGTACGGCGGAGAGGAATTCTCCGTGATCCTGGACGCCCGCTCCTACGAGGAGGTGGCCGTCTTCTGCGAGCGGATACGGAAGCGGGTAGCCGAGAGCTCCTTCGCCTCCGAAGGCAGCCATGTCCGGGTGACGGTCAGCCTCGGGTGGACGCGGCAATCGGCGGAGGGCCTGGGGCCCTACGACTTCGTGCGCAGCGCCGATCGCGCCCTCTATTCCGCCAAGGAGGCTGGCCGGGACAAGGTCGTCGGCCTCGTGGGCCGGGAGGGGAGCGCCTATTCCGATGGGCGACCGGACGCGGCCGGATAGCGGGCGTTTCTTTTTTCTTCGCCCCGTTTCTGCTACACTGAAGCCGTGATCGACCTAACGAGCTACGTCAACAAGACGGTACCCTTCAAATTCAATGGCGTCGAGCTGCGCTTCGACCTGTCCCACGCCCTCTTCTCGTCCTTCGATATCGACGTCGGGACGCGGCTCCTCCTCAAGACGGCGGCTCGCGATCCGGCGCTCGCCTCGGCGCGGCGGATCCTCGACGAGGGCTGCGGGGTGGGGGTGATCGGGCTCTGCGCCGCCAAGGCCTTCCCCGAGGCCGAAGTGGTCCTGCGCGACCGGGACAGTCTCGCGGTCGCCTTTGCGGAGCGCAACAGGCTCGCCAACAAGCTGAAAGGCGTCACCGCCTGGACCGATCCGGCCACGGGCTAGGCGCGCGCCGCCAAGAGCGCCCCGCGGGTCGAGCTCGGCCTCATCGCCGACGGCCTCGAATTCGGCCCGGGCGAGGACCGAGGCTACGATTTCGTCTTCTCGAACCTCCCGGCCAAGGCGGGCGCCCCCGTCCTGGCGCGCTTTTTCGACCGCCTCTCGGGCAGGCGCGGCAGACCCCTCCTCGTGCCCGGCGGGCGGGCGGGGATAGTCATCGTGAACCCCCTCGCCGAGGCCGCCGCGGCCTGGATCGCCGATTCGGCCCTCACGGTCGTGGCGGAGGCGCGGGGAAGCATGCATAAGGTCTATATCGTCGAGCGGCCTGGCGATTCCAGGAGCGAAGCGGCGGCGGATGCCTCCGGCGCGGATCCCTCCGGCGCGGGGCCGGAGCTCGAGGCCTATCTTCGCGACGAGGCGCGCTTCAAGCTCGCGGATTCCTCGTATCGCGCCAAGGGTTTCTGGGGCCTGCCCGAGTTCGATACCCCGAGCTACGGCAGCGCCGTGGCAGCCGACCTGGCCTCCCGCGCCTGCGCCGGCGTCCGCGACGCCCTGTTCATCGATCCGGGCGTCGGCCACATGGCGATCTGGGCCGCCCGGGAGCTAGGGGTGAGGCGCGTAACCGCCGCCTCGCGCGACGCCCTGTCGCTGAGGGCCGTCGGGATCAACCTCTCCGCCCTGCCCGAGCGCTCCCGGCCCTCCTACGATAGCCTCGACGCGTTGGGCGCGGCCGAGCTCCCCTCCGACGCCTTCGACCTCGTCGTCGAGAGCCCGGATGTGGTGCCCGAGCGGGATTGGATCGGCCCGGCCTGGGCCCTGGCGGAGCGCGTCCTTCGGCGGGGTGGGGTTTACCTCGCGTACTGCTCGCCCACGGAGATGACCCGGCTCGAGAAGCGAAGGCCCTCGGGAGGGCTCGAGGAGGCGGCCGGGGGCGGGCGAGCCCGATGGAGCCTCCTCGGCCAGAAGCGAAAGAAGGGCTTCATCGCCTCGGCGTGGCGGAAAGGTTAGGCGCCGGCGTATCCTCGCCGGCGTATCCTCGCCGGTGGGGATACGCCATGCCAACACGATGGGCGCTTTCAGTGAATAATTTTTTGCGCGGGAATTTGCATTGACAGGCTACTGATACTATTATTGTCCTATGACGAAGACTGAAACCGCTATTCTCGATTCCAAGACTCCCGAGGACTACATCGACAGGTCCCTCAAGGCCCGCCTTCCCCCCGCCGCCAAGGCCAAGCTCGCGCGGCTCTGGATGGAGACGACGGGTTATACGAAAGAGGACATATTGCGGGCGCGCAACCGGCACCCCTACTGGAAGCGCAAGAAGATGGAGGGCTCGGCCGAGCGGACCCGCCGCCGCCTCGCCGCCCACGACTATTCGGGCGGGGCCTCGGTGCAGTGGGACCGGGCCCTCGTGACCGAGTTCCTGGGCCTCAACCGCAAGGGAGTCGACGGGCGCTACGTCCAGAAGGACTGGCAGCTCGCGGAGCGATTCGGCGCCACGATCCCCTCGATCCAATACATGAGGCGCAAGCTCAGCAAGGTCGAGCTCCTCCTGGGCTCCCGCGCCTCGCAGGGCAGGGTAGTCGAATACCTCCTCCGCGCCGAGTCCGTGCTCTCGAGGGGCAAGGAGGCCGTCGAGGAGCTCGAGGCCGGCCGCAGGGCAAGCGCGAAGATCGCCCGTCCTTCCGCTACGAAATCAAAGGCCAGGAAAATCTCCGGCAAGTCGGCCTCCGCGAAGGGCGCCGGAGCGAAAAAAGCCGCGGTAAAAAGGGCCGAGCCTCCTAAGGCAGCGCGGCGCTCGGGGACGAAAAAAGGCGGCAAGCCGGCCAAGTCAGCTGCGCCCAAAAAGGCCGCGAGGAAAGCGCCCAAGAAATAGCCTGGTTTTTTTCTGATATCAGAGGACCGCGGGCGGAGGCTCGCGGTCCTTTATTATGAAACCGCACCTGAGCCGCCTCGACCCTGTCGCGCCTGCATTCCTAAGTGAGAAAAACTCCAGATTGCCACGCGGGCTCCCTAGGAGCCCGCTGACTCGCCGAAGGGATTCGCGCGGGCGAGGACCTCCCTGATCGGCGCGTTGCGCGGGTCCAGCAGGCCGGGATCGGCCTCGACGAGGGCGAAGGCCTCGGCCCTGGCCTCCTCGAGGACGAGCGCGTCGCGGATGGGGTCGGCAATGGACAGCCTGAGGTAGCCGGACTGGGCGGTGCCGGCGATCTCGCCCGGGCCGCGGATGCGCAGGTCCTCTTCGGCTAGGGCGAAGCCGTCGCTCGTGCCGAGCATCGCCTTGAGCCGCGACTTGGCCTCCTCGGTGATGTCGTCGGAGTAGACCAGGAAGCAGTAGGACTGCTCCGTCCCGCGGCCGACGCGGCCGCGCAGCTGGTGGAGGGCCGCCAGGCCGAAGCGCTCGGCATGCTCGACGACCATGGCCGCCGCGTTGGGCACGTCGACTCCGACCTCCACGACGCTCGTCGCGACGAGGAGCTTGGTCGAGCCCTTCGCGAAAGCCTCCATCGCGGCACGCTTCGCCTCTTCCTTGAGGCGCGAGTGGATGAGGCCGACCTCGAATTCCGGATAGATCTCCTTCTTCAGCCTCTCCTCCATGGCTATCGCGTTCTTCAGCTCCAGTTTCTCGGACTCGCCGATGAGCGGATAGACGAAATAGGCCTGGCGCCCGGCGGCGAGGAGGCGCCGCACGAAATCGTAGACCTTCGACTCGTTGCCGGCCTTGGCCAGGTGGGTGACGACGCTCTTGCGCCCCGGCGGCATGGTCCGAATCGCCGAGACGGAGAGATCGCCGAAGACCGTCAACGCCAGGGTCCTCGGTATGGGCGTCGCCGTCATCAGGAGGAGGTCGGGCATGGGGCCCTTCCTCGATAGGGCGAGGCGTTGGAGGACGCCGAAGCGGTGCTGCTCGTCGACCACCACGAGCCTGAGGCTCCTGTACTCGACCGAGTCGGAGAAGAGGGCCTGGGTTCCGAGGACCAGGTCCACCTCGCCCGACCTCAGGGCCGCGAGGAGGGGAGGGCGGGCGGCGTCGTCGACGTTGCCCGAGAGGAAGGCGAGGCGGACGCCGAGGGGCTCGAGGAGGCGCGCTGCCGTCGCGGCGTGCTGTCGCGCGAGGAGCTCGGTCGGGGCCATGATAGCCGCCTGCCCGCCCGCCTCGATCGCGTCGAGGCAGGCGAGGAAGGCTACGAGCGTCTTGCCGGAGCCGACGTCGCCCTGCAGGAGGCGGGCCATGGGACGCGGCGAGGCCATGTCGGCCGCGATCTCCGCCGCCGACTCGACCTGGCCGCTCGTGAGCTCGAAGGGAAGGCGCTCGATCAGCCGCCTCTTGAGCAGGCCCTTCGGCGCGCGGCGCTCGACCTGGACCTCTCGGCGGCGCATCGCCCGGCGGGCCACGGCGAGCTGGAAATAGAACAGCTCCTCGAAGATGAGGCTCGCGCGCGCGGCCGCGAGCTCGTCGGCGCCGATGGGGAAATGGACCGCGCGCAGGGCCTCGCGCTTGGGCATGAGCCGCCTCCGCTCGCGCAGCGGGGCGGGCAGCTCCTCCTCGACCTTGGCGCCGTAGTCGGCCAGGGCCCCCTTTACGACTCGCCTGACCTGGCCCTGGTTCAGGCCCTCGGTGAGCGAATAGACGGGGAGGATGCCCGATGCCGGAAGGCCGTCCCCTCCGAGGCTCTCGACCTCGAAGGACGAAGACTGGATGTCGCCGTAGCGGAAGCCGAACTTGCCCGTGACGACCAGCCTGGAGCCAATCGGCAGCTGGTTTTCGAGGTAGGGCCGGTTGAAGCAGACGAGGACGGCGCTCGAGCTCTCGTCGCGGACCGTCACCTTGAGAGTGCGCATGCGGCCGAAGCCGATCCAATCGTGGGCGACGACCTCGGCCAGGGTGCGCAC